>CAYZWO010000088.1:0-17892 GCA_964482215.1 uncultured bacterium | reverse complement strand
AATTTCCTTCAAAAGTCTCCAAATTTCTTCATCGTATAAGTAAAAAGAAGAATTAGTTAAGATGCTATGGAAATCATGCTGAAAGGCAAAAATACCATACCAAATATGAAAAGGTGGATTCTCTAAATTATTTATGTGTTCATCCAACACTTCTAGATTAATTCTTGACAATAAATTTTTAATTAGCTTAATATCTCTTCTCCGTCTTATCTCCTCAGGGTTAAATTCACTCTCTCTTGGCTTTGGAGGATTGCTAGTAACAATCAGGTTAATTGCGTCATATAGTTGGTTCGTTAAGTTAGATAAAGAATTCTTTCTATAACTTTTATCGTCACTTCTAGAGGAATCAAATTCATACTTTAAATGGCGATTTTTACCTATATCAAAAGGAATGTCAGCCCCCTTTCCATAAAAAGTATTAAATGGAATAATAATTCTATCCCACCCTACATTAGCAATTGCATATCCTAATTCAATCATTACATTTGGATTAGGAACAAGTCGTTTTTTTTCATGCTCAGAATTGTTGATAATTGTTATGTCGCCAATAAAAATATCGGCATTTTTGACTTTATCGAAAATTGCCTTAACAATATCAGGACTTCCGGGCATAGCTCTTGTTGCTTCATCTATAGTAATTAAAAATTCATTGTTATTAATATTATTTTCTTCTTGTATCTTAAGACGGGCTTGCTCAATTGCAATTTGAAGAAAGTTTTTATGTGAATGTCCCAAGTCGGATTGCCAAGAATAAAAAACAATTAGTTGTTTTTTTTGATTGTTATTTTCAGACATATGCTGCTCTGTTGAACAATAGTAAATTTAAAATAATGTTTTATTGATGAAGCCGATTTAAACTGTTTTTTTCTTGAAAGAATTATGGCGCAATTTAATTCTTTATTGCAAATAAAACAATTAAAACAATTTTACAGGCAAAAAACTTAGTTAAATCGTATTATTAACAAGAGATGACGCGACAGAGAGGTTAGATGGCTTGGGAACAAAAACCTCGATCGCTTGGGGAACCACAGAAAAAACAGCAGGAGTTTCGGTCGTAATTTCACCATCAGTATTAATCGGACGAGGACGACTGGTACGAATTTCTACTGTTTGTCCTTCTAAACTGCGTACCCAGGGTAAAATCTTTTGCTGTCCCTGAGGGAGATGATAAACCAGAGGGAAAATTTGCCACCAATGTTTCACCTCTAAGCTATAGACATCTAGGCGTTGATCATCAATCAGGGCATCATCAGCAATCATCATACCGCCACCATAATAACGACCGTTTCCTACTGCAATTTGTAAGGTTTTAACGTAGTGAGATTGACCATTAATTTGAATATTGGCGTGAAAAGGGCGAGTTTGGCTGAGAACTTTAAGAGCCGTTAATCCATAGGCCAAAATTCCCCAACGGCTTTTAGCTCCCTTGGTCAATTGTTGGGTAATCTCTACACTCAGCCCTAAGCTGGCAACATTGAGAAAATAAATATCATTCACTTTGCCTAAATCGATCGCTTTGCGATGACCCTGGGCAATGACTTTACAGGCATCAGCGATCGCGGAGGGAATATTCAGAGTGCGAGCCAGATCATTAGCCGTTCCCAAAGGAAGAATGCCTAAAGGTAATTGATAATTAACTAACGTATTAACGATGCTATTAATCGTGCCATCTCCGCCGCCCACAATGACCATATCAATGGATTTAGCATGATTTTTGATGAAATCCGTCATGCTGGTCGTGCTTTTTGTGGGAGCCGTAATTAATTCAAAATCAAGGTCATCAAGGATGTCAATCGCTTGAGCAAAACACTCCTTTCCCTTACGGGCTTGACGATTAATTAGTAATAAAGCACGTTTCGTCATAGGGGTGACCCAACTCCGAGAAAACAGGAAGGTTAGTTAGTAATATAGCCATTTTAACGAACCCTCATCTCGCAATCACATTAGAACTAACGATCCGCAAAATGTTTCAAGGCGGCGATCGCGTGTAATCGAACAATAGTTTCTGTATCTTGACTTAAATTTTCTAAAATTCCTTTTGTCTCAGGAACCTTTAGCTGACCGAAACTATAGGCCAAAGATTGGCGAATGGTCGTTTCTTGCAATAAAGGAGAGTTTGAAGCCCAAAAATCCGCCAAAATTTGAGCCGCTTCGGTTTTAAGTTTATCCACTCGACCCAGTACCCGAATCACTTCTAATCCACCTTCTAAACCCAAGTGATTGAACGATTGAGAGAGATAGGATAAGCTAACGGTATCTTTGCGCCAAGCTAAGGATTGAATCACCGTTAACTGTAAAAGTACGGGCGTGTGGGAAGATTGTAAAACTTGAAAAAGAGCCTCGGCACTTTGATCACTCGGAATTTTACTAACGGCGATCGCGGCTTGTTGACAGACTTCTAGATTAATATCGTGTAATAAAGGTTGCAATAACTGGAGTAGATTAGCAGGATCAAATTCATTTAAACGGAAACTGAGGGCGATAATAGCCTCTTTGCGAACAGATGCAGCTAAATCCTGTAAACTCGCTGTTAAAATTGGCAGAATGCGCGAATCGGAAAAATTTCCTAATGCCTCAATCGTCTTGGTTCGGATTTCAGGATCGGAATCAGCAACCACGCTTAACAATGGCTCGATTACTTCTATGCGTCGAATTTGGGCCAAAGCTTGAATCGCTAATAAACGGGTTTGAGGCTCAGCGAGTAACTGCGATAGAACCACAATGGCAGATTGGCCAATGCGTCCTAAAGAACTAATCGCGATCGCCTGCAATTCCTCATTCGTTGTTGTTTGTAATAAATTGACCAAGGCTAAAATCACCGTTGGTTGATCAAAATTTCCTAAAATTTGAGCCGCAAATTCACAATGTTCTAAATCACTTGTTTCCTGTTCTAAGACAGCAATCAATGGTTCCACCACGCGATCGCCCAGAGAGGGGAATAATTTCGCCATATCCCAACGAATTTGGAAATCGCCTTTAGCTAAAATCTCTAGCGCGATCGATAATAATGTATCCGCTATCTTCTCATCGCTGTGAGAATTAGCAGTTTCTTCCAAAAAGCACTGTTGCCAATAGTGAGCCGCCAAGGCAATATTCCTTTCTACTAACGCTGTATTTGCTTGCTCAATCCAAGAATTTAACGTTTTATTAAATTTGAAAAGCGTGTTTGTCATTATGGCTTTATTTTAAAAAAATAAAATAACTAATACTATCTTTAAATCTCTGATTTTTGAAAATTTCAAGAAAAATCGGACAATTGCCAACAGGGATCAACCGACATAGCCAGCAGATTCTTTCTTTAGTGTGCCGTTTCTCTCACAAACTCCTCAACAGCTGATGATTTTATTCCATTGTTATAATGCAATTCTCGCAATCCTCTTCATTATTCGTAACAAAAACTACAAAATAACTCAGCCTGCCTGCGTAACTTAAACACTATATGACCCTGCGTATCAAGAACCTTTCCCTTGGATTGCCAGCAAAAGAGGCTTTAATATCATGACGATTGCAACCAACACCGCTAGTAAACTGAACAAGATTGAAAAAGCCAAAGCCGAAAAACCTGGTTTAGCCGTCAAAGATGAACTCGAACACTTTGCTGAAATCGGTTGGGAAGCAATGGATAAAACCGATCTAGAAGTCCGCCTCAAGTGGATGGGGATTTTTTATCGTCCTGTTACGCCTGGAAAATTTATGTTACGGTTACGCATCCCTAACGGTGTCGTCACCAGTGAACAAATGCGGACGTTAGCAGCAATTGTACAACGCTATGGTGATGATGGCAGTGCTGATATTACCACGCGCCAAAACCTACAGTTACGCGGCATTCATCTGGAAGATATTCCTGAAATTTTTCGACAATTAAAAACAGTTGGTTTAACCAGTATTCAATCAGGCATGGACAACGTGCGGAATTTAACAGGTTCTCCCGTTGCAGGCATTGATCCCGACGAGTTGATTGACACCCGTGAACTCAACCAACAATTACAGGACATGATTACCAACAAAGGTGAAGGTAATCCGATATTTACTAATCTCCCCCGTAAGTTAAATATTGCAGTGGAAGGAGCGCGAGATAATTCGATTCACGCAGAAATTAATGATATTGCCTTTGTTCCTGCCTATAAAAAGGGTGAATTAGGCTTTAATGTTCTAGTCGGTGGTTATCTATCGGCGCAACGCTGTGCAGAATCTATTTCCATGAATGTGTGGGTCAAAACAAACCAAGACGTTATTGAACTCTCCCGTGCTATGCTCTTGGTTTATAGCGAAAATGGCTTAGCGACAGGATTACGAGAAAATCGTGCCAAAGCGCGTTTAATGTGGTTAATTGACCATTGGGGCATGGATAAATTCCGTTCTGAAGTGGAAAAGGTACTTGGTAGACCCCTAGAAACGGCGGCTCCGGCTGATGAAATTACTCAAGATAAAAAGGATCATTTAGGGGTTCATCCCCAAAAGCAAGCAGGTTATAGCTACGTTGGTTTGCATGTCCCAATGGGGCGTTTTTCTGCCGATACTTTATTTGAATTAGCTAGATTAGCTGAAGTTTATGGGGTTGGAGAAATTCGCCTTACCGTTGAACAAAACGCCATTATTTCGTTTATTAAAAATGAAAATTTAGAAACCTTTTTAAAAGAGCCGTTATTAGAACAGTTCTCTATTAACCCAACTCCCCTAACTCGTTCCGTCATTTCTTGTACAGGAGCACGTTATTGCAACTTCGCTATTATTGAAACGAAACAACGGGCTTTACAAATGGCCCAAACCTTGGATGCAGAACTGGATATTCCTAATCGGGTACGCATACATTGGACAGGTTGTCCGAACTCCTGCGGTCAGGCTCAGGCGGGGGATATTGGTTTAATCGGTACGAAAGTTCGTAAGGATGGGGAAACGGTAGAAGGTGTTAACCTTTATACGGGTGGAAAAGTCGGCCACGGAGCGAAATTAGGAACCCTGAAAGAGAAAAGTATTGCCTGTGATGATCTCAAGGATGTACTGAAAAAAATCTTAATTGAGGAGTTTGGGGCAAAGGAAAAAAGCGAAACAGCCCAATCAACTCTATAAAAAACTAAAAATCCGCCTAGAAAGTTTTTTTGAAAAGATTTACGAGCAAGGCATTTAAATCCATTGTTCAAATTTCACCCTATCTACCTGTCTGAGCAGTTCAGTTTTTGCATAATGTCAGGAGAAAGCTGAAAAGAACTGAAACGGACTGGAACTTTTGCCAATTTGCGTTTATCTTTAACGTAAATCTGTGGATTGGTGTGAGGAGTGAACGGTTGTGTTAAGTCAAGAATCAAGCCCTGATTTGGTGGAACAGGGGCGTTATGACTTTCGGTTGTCTGAGTTAATTCGTCAACGCGCTTGGGTTGAAATTAATCAGGGCTCGTTAATTCATAACGTTCGGCAATTTAAAGGGTTATTGCAATCAGGAACGGCTTTAATGGCTGTGGTGAAAGCGGATGCTTACGGCCATGGTGCCATACGAGTGGCCCAAATGGCTTTACAAGCGGGGGCTGAATGGTTAGCGATCGCCACCTTAGGAGAAGGTATCGAACTCCGAGAAGCAGGAATCACGGCTCCAATTTTGATTTTAGGCGCGATTAATACCCCTGAAGAAATTCGAGCGATCGCCCACTGGAACCTAGAACCAACGTTATGCCATGAATCTCAAGCCGTTTTATTTTCTCAAACCCTCGAAAAAATCGGGCGTAAACTTCCGGTTCATTTAAAGTTGGATACGGGAATGTCTCGTTTAGGAACCCATTGGCAAAAGGCGGTTCAGTTTGTGCAACGGGTGAAGAGTTTACCGAATTTGCATTTAGCTAGTGTTTATTCCCATCTGGCAACGGCTGATGATCCCAATCCGTCCATGATGAAACGGCAACAACAGCGTTTTGAAACCGCGATCGCGAGTATTCGCCATCAGGGAATTGTCATTCCTAAACTTCATTTAGCCAACTCCGCCGCTACTTTGAACAGTCCAAAGTTGCATTATGATATGGTGCGCGTCGGTTTAGGGTTGTACGGTTTATATTCTGCTCCCCATCTACGGGATAAGGTTGATTTAAAACCCGTTTTACAAGTTAAAGAAAAAGTGACCCAAGTTAAGACCATTCCTGCGGGTACGGGAGTTAGTTATGGCCATCAATTTGTTAGCGATCGCGAAATGCAAATAGCGGTTGTGAGTATTGGTTACGCGGACGGGATTCCTCGCAATTTATCTAACCGTTTCAAAGTCCTGATTCGGGGTCAATGGGTGCAACAAATTGGGGCAATTACAATGGATCAAATGATGCTGGATGTGAGTCATTTACCCCATTTACAAGTCGGTGAAGTGGTAACTTTAATCGGTCGAGACGGCGATCGTGAAATCTCAGCCGATGATTGGGCAAATACCTTGGGAACCATTTCCTGGGAAATTCTCTGTGGTTTTAAACATCGTTTACCCCGAATTATTATTTAAAGAAATTCAAATAAATCATATTTCGCTTAAATTTTAATTATTTACAACAAGAAGGTGTTATTCAGCATCTTCTTTATTTTTTAAGAATATTGACTATTTTAAGCTGAAAAAATTGCCAGATTAAGATTCATTGTTTTTAGGTTCGTAACGCTTATGCTTAGTGAAATCACCAGCGGATAGCAAGACAGTGTTAAATTCTTACGAATAAAATCTCTTTGTAAAGACATAACGCTATTATGCCCTTGTATAATCAGTGATTCAAAGAGTTTAACTGGTCAGTCAATAGGAATTTACTTGATTTGAAAGCATATCAAGACCCAACTACCAATTACTAACAATCAAGCTCTAATTTGAATTTAAGGAAATTTCTTGCCATTAAATAAATTGTTCAAAATAAGTTTTAAGGATGAAGTTTAAGCCTTTCAATATCTCCATCGGGATAGGTGCGATTTGCCTAGAGGAATAGATATTATTTGTTTAATAAATTCAATTTAAACAGAAAACCTATTTTATCCAAGACTTGATAAAACACTCGGAAATGTAGCGGATATATTTTGGAGTTTAAAAAATGATTTTTCTTCGACAAATTAGTAAATTTTTAATCCTAATGGGGTTAACCATGATTTTAACCATTATTATTGCTTTAAATTTGGGTCACTCCCCCAGTTGGGCGGCGGCGTTATTGCCAAATCCTGTGGTTGGACAGGTTCCCGTCACCGGAACGACTATTGTTTTTTCGAGTTTTAATATTTTGCTTGCCTTACTCGCTGGTGTGGTAATGGCTTTTGCGTTTCAGTTACTCTTTACCAACCTGGCGATCGCGGTGGTTTCCGCACCAGGTAGCAGTTCCTACCGAGAAGAACGCGATGAACACGACTCAGACAGTCTGGGAGATAGTATACGGGGCATTGAAACCAAAGTAGGTATTGCCTTGCTCGTCAGTGTCAGTATTGCCCTGTTTGTTGCCTGCTTTTTAGCCGTCAGATTGAGCCTAGTGGGTAGTCCCTTACTGGGTGCGATTACAGGGGTTATTATCTGGGCGATCTTCTTCATCCTCATGACTTGGTTTAGTTCCTCTGCCATCGGTTCCCTATTGGGATCAATTATTAGTACCGCAACCAGTGGTATTCAAAATTTATTAGGAACAGGAAGTGCCTTAATTGGGGCTAATATCGCCAAGAGTCAGGCAGTTTCTACCGCAGAGGAAATTACGGCCGCAGTTCGTCGGGAATTAACGGCGGGATTTGATGCGGATAGTATTCGCTCAACCTTGCAAAATTCTTTGGATAAGCTGCAATTACCAAAATTTGACACCGATCAACTGGGGAAACAATTTGAAAAGATCCTCAGAGATGCCAATTTAGGCGCGATAGCCGATAAGGATGCCTTTAAAAATATCAACCGAGACACCTTTGTTAACTTAGTCAGTAGCCGCACCGACCTGTCTAAACGGGAAGTGAATCAAATTGCTGATCAATTAGAATCTGCTTGGAACAGAGTGATCGGCTCTCGTAAACCATTCGATCCACAAGATCTCATTCAACAGTTAAAATCTGCGGCTCCCCAAGATCTGCAATCGGGTAAATTAGGCAGTCAGCTTACGGAACTGATGAGAACGGCCACAGATCGGCTCAAATCACAGCCTACCCAAACTTCCCAACCTAATCCCATCACCCAAACACTCCAGCTAGGAACAGCAGCAGCCCTCAGCCAAGTATTAGATAATGTGAATTTGTCGGATTTGGATGTGGAAAAAATCGGCGGACAACTGCGAACTTTGGGTGATAATTTATTGCATGGTAATGGCAAATCTAACGGCAATGGCAACGGGAACGGACAGGCTAACGGTCATTCCAATGGTCACAGCATTCGTCCTTCCAAACCTTTTAGCGTTATTCAAGCCGATCTGGAAAATTATCTGCTCTTTTCTCCACCTTGGAAACTGAATCGAGAAGCCGTCCAACAGGAATTTCGGGAAGTTTTGTATGATGCGGGGGCAAACCCCAGTATTCTGCGTCAAGAATTGGAAGTGATCAATCGGGATTACCTGGTTCGTGTGTTGAGCTTACGAGAAGATTTTAGTCCCCAAGGCGTTCAAGAACTCGCCAATTATCTCGATCAGGTTCGCTCAGAAGTCTTTAGTTCAGTTAGAGTTACTGAACTAGAAGCAAAAGCGGAAGCCTTAGAAAATCGGGTAGAGGCTTATCTCCGATTTAGCCAGAAACAAGACCTCAATCCAAACGCGATCGCGCGAGATTTTCCAGCCTTGTTAGAAGATCCCGATGCCAGCCTAGAGGAGTTAAACGGTCGTTTTCAGTACATTGATCGTAATAGTTTAGGGCAAGTTTTAACGGAACGCCAAGATCTCAGTGGCGAAGAAATCAGCCAAATTCTCAATCAATTAGAAAGTCTACGAGATCAAGCTTTAGCCCAAGCAGAAACAGCCCAAAACCAAGCTCAAAGCCAAGCTCAGGAATTATTTAATCGAGTGGCCGAGTATTTACGCAGTACCAACAAGGCAGAACTCAATCCTGAAGGGATTCAACGGGATTTTCAAACCCTATTTGCCGATCCGAGTGCGGGTATGCAGGCGTTGCGATCGCGGCTTTCCCAATTTGATCGCGATACCTTGGTGCAACTGTTAAACCAGCGCGAAGATCTCAATGAAGACCAAATTAACCAAATTTTGGATCAAATCGAATCTGTCCGAGATGGTATCCTCCAAACTCCCCAACAGATTACGGGTAAAGCCAAAGAACAATATGATCAGTTAACTCACGTGATCGCGGATTATCTGCGGAATACGAATTTAGAAGAATTAAATCCTGAAGGAATTCGCCATGATCTATCGATTTTAATCAATGATCCCAAAGCTGGAACGGCTGCCTTGCAAGACCGATTATCCCAAATTGATCGAGAAACCTTGGTTAAGCTCCTAAGTCAACGGGGTGATCTCTCTGAAGAACAAGTCAATCGAGCTATTGACCAAGTTCAAGCGGCTATTCGGAGTATTGTCAAAGCTCCCCGTCGTTTGGCCAGTCGTGCCAAAAATCAAGTGATTACCTTTGAATCCAATCTGGAAAGTTATCTCCGCAATACCAATAAGCAAGAACTCAATCCAGAAGGAATTAAGCGAGATCTGCAACTGTTGCTCCAAGATCCTCGTGCGGGCTTAAGCAGTTTAGGCGATCGCGTTTCCCATTTTGATCGCGGAACCTTTGTGGCCTTGTTGTCCCAACGGCCAGATCTAACGGAAGAAGAAGCCAACCGTATTGCTGATCAAGTGGAATCCACCTTCAAAGGGATTATTCACCAAGTTCAGCAAGTACAACACGCTATCCAATCGAGTATTGACAAGGTATTTGAAAGTATTCGTCAGTATCTCAATAGTTTGCAGCGTCCTGAACTGAACTATGACGGCATTCGGCACGATTTTAGTTTACTGTTCAATGATCCTCAACTGGGTTTAGAATCCCTCCGCGATCGCTTGAGTCATTTCGACCGAGGAACGCTGGTTGCTCTCCTAAGTTCCCGTGAAGATATCTCTGAGGCCGATGCAAATCGAATTATTGGGCAAGTCGAATCCGCACGAGATAACGTCTTACATCAGTTTGAACGGGTACAGGACGAAACCCAACGACGACTCGATGCCATGAAACGCAAAACCCAAAAACAAATTCGGGAAACGCGCAAAGTTGCCTCTGGAGCTGCTTGGTGGGTCTTTGGTTCCGCCCTAGCCTCTTTAGTAGCTTCTATCATTGCTGGTTTCTTAGCAGTTGGCTTGATCTTGGTGTAATCAAACTAAAAATTATTTAATAATCACTCAACAGGAGGAGCTTTTAAACTTCTCCTTTTTTAATGGCTAATTAACCTCAATTTTTAAATTTCATATTTGTCTAGAAAAACATCTTGTAGGGGCATAAAGTTTTCGCCCAATAAAATATTTTATTCGGAACAATAAATGAAAATTGCGATATAATGCACTATCATTTATGCAGGTTTAGTTTCTAGTGAAGACGTACCTGAAAACCAACGATAGGAATAGCGAAATTCTATCTAGGAAAGCTTAAGGTATGCTTTAGCTGAAATTCGTATCATGCGTTATTTTAAACATATTAATTATAATTTTTCGCGGATCGCCTGTCTTTAAAGAAAAACAAACGCCAATGGATAAACTTATGATGAGAAGTAGTTTCATTTCTCTATATCAGGAACTAGTTCAGCAGACAGAAGATAAACTTTGCTCAAATAATGTATTGCTTGGTAGCCAAACAAGAACTGATGCGCGAGAGCAAGCTGACCAAGATCCACTAATTGCCGGTACACAAACTTCTACAAGAACAAGAGAAAATCCTGATTCTGATAACTCTTGCTACGGTCACTTTTCTATAATTCCATAAATTTTGAGTTGCATGATAGTAATCTTCTCCAATTCGCTTGATGTAACCGCCGATTATGTTTGTTCTCGATTGGAGCAGAGTCAACTTCGATATATCAGGCTTAATACTGATCAACTAGCTGAAAAAGCAAAGCTACTTTACAAGGGCAATATTTTCTCACTGTTCATAGATGATCAAATATTAAAATTGGATGACGTTACGTCCATTTGGTATAGAAGACCACAATCTTTAAAACCTCGTGATTTACCTTTTTTAAAAGGCGAACAAGCCCATACTGTTAGTGAGTGGAATGCCTCAATTGAAGGATTTTTAGCTCATATTCCTGCCAGTCTATGGATCAATCATCCAGCTAATAATGCCTTGGCATTGTCTAAATTGGAACAATTAAGCCGTGCAGATAAAATGGGGCTGACAATTCCTGATACTTTGGTTACTCAATCCTTTGACGAAATTATGCACTTTTGGAAAGAGTGTAAGGGCGAGTTAATCGTTAAACCAATCTCACATGGATATATTGAAAGGAATGACCCTAAAAAAGACACATTAATATTTACTAATCAAGTCAATTTAGAGCAACTTACTAATAATCAAGAACTGATATCTTTATGCCCAACTCTCTTTCAAAGAAAAGTAGAGAAAATTTTTGATGTAAGGATAAATATTATTGATAAGGAAGTCATTGCCGTTGCCATTTATGCTTCCGATCAGAATAAACTGCAAACTATAGATATACGGCGAGATAATATGAAAAACGTCCGTTATGAATTAATTGATTTACCCTTTTCTATTAAAAGTAAAGTTTTAGATTTGTGTGATTCTTATAACTTGAGGTTTGCTGCTGTTGATATGGCATTTACGAAAGAATCTGATTGGGTGTTTTTTGAGATTAATCCAAACGGTCAATGGGCTTGGTTGGATTTAGAAGGGGTGACAGATATAGCAAGTTCTTTAATTAAATCTATGCAATTCAAACCTTTATAGTATGACTCTAGCAGCCTTTTTTACATGGATATTAATGCGAATTTCAGGTATTGATTGCAATATTAGTGAAGTTCGGGAAAAGAAGTATCAATCTATGAGCAAACGAATCTTTGTTTCAGAAGAAGTCAATATTTGTGATAAAAAGATTGATTTTCTCAAAGATAAAAATAAAGAAGTACAAGACCGTCGTGATAAAGTGGATACAAAAGCACGAACCTTATTAACTTTAACTTCTCTACTGCTAGGTTTAATTTCTAGTGCTACCAGCTTTGCATCTCCGAAATCAATAGGTTTGATGTCTATTCTACCTATTATTTTATTATTTTCTACTATTTTTCTATTAACAGTTTATTTTGGAGTTGATCGAAACCAGACTACTGATTACAGCTACATATTGTCGGAATCAGACTCGGAATCAGCGGAAAGAGAACTATGTAATGATCTAATTGGAACACAAGATTATAATGAACGTGTAACGGATTTCATGGTCGATCTTTACCGATCTGCACTGCGATATTTCTCTTTTGCAATGCTTTTAATTATGATCCTTGGGATCGGAAATATTGTTTTTACAAGTAGCAGTTGAATAAATAACAAGGGTAAAAATCAATAGCGATCGCGAAGTGTCTGTAGCTGAATTAACGATTTGGTAAATCCAGATACATTATAGTAGTGAGATTATTTGACTTAATTTAATCCTTTTATAAAATCTCCAATGGCTGGAAAAATTCTGGAAATTGAAAACTTAACCGTTAGTTTTGATGGATTCAAAGCCCTCAATAACCTCAACTTTAGTATGGATACGGGAGAGTTGCGGGTCATTATTGGGCCAAACGGTGCAGGGAAAACCACCTTCCTCGATATCATCACGGGAAAAGTCCAGCCAACAGAAGGAAGAGTCCTATTTAAAGGCAAAAACCTACGCAATATTCCTGAATATAAAATTTCCTGTTTAGGCGTGGGCCGTAAATTCCAAACCCCTCGTGTCTATCTCAACTTAACGGTCAGTGAAAATCTAGATTTAGCCGTTAATCGTCAAAAAAACGTTTGGTCAACCCTGTTTAGTAAAGCGTCTTCTGCCGAAACTCGCACCGTTGCAGGGTTATTAGAAACCGTCGGCTTAGTGGCCAAAGCTAATTTACCCGCTGCCCTATTGTCGCATGGGGAAAAGCAACGCTTAGAAATTGGGATGTTAGTGGCCCAATCTCCTGATCTACTCCTCGTTGATGAACCCGTAGCAGGTTTAACGGATGAAGAAACGGAAAACGTCGGGGCCTTACTCATCGCCTTAGCAGAGAGCCATTCCATCATCGTCATTGAGCATGATATGGAGTTTGTGCGCCAGATTGCCCGTAAAGTTACCGTTTTACATCAAGGCTCGGTACTCTGCGAAGGAACAATGGATGAAGTTCAAAATGATCCCCGTGTGATTGAAGTTTATTTAGGTCAAGAAAGCTCTTTATCTGCCCATCAGGTCAAAATCTTGCGAATTTTAGAAGCTGTTGCGGCCGAAGATGGAGAGTTATCCACGGAAGAACGGCAAAAAATTGTTGAACAGTTAAGCCATATTTTTGCAGAAAAGCCAGAAGATCAAGAGAAATTAGCCCATGAGTTAGGGGATTATCTGTTACAGGAAGTAGATACTGACTTAGCCACTTTAACCGAAGAAATTATCGATCCTGAAGAACAACAGTTAGTCTTCAAAACCTGCTATCAAGTGATGGGGGAAAGTTATACAGGCTATCAGCAGTTAGGGCGGTTATTAAACTTATCCCCTGAAGCGGTCGAGCAAATTCAACATTCTGCTGCTCAATAAAGCTTTTAACGCATTACTGAATGAAAGTATGAACTTTATTAATTCTATTTCATTAATTAATTTGGAATCGCCCCCTAAATCCCCCAATGCTGGGGGACTTTCGAGTACGTCAATTAATTCATATAAATTCCCCCCAAAGTTGGGGGGCTAGGGGGGCAAAAACAGAAACAAAGACCGTGAATATACAAATGAGCTTGTAATTAATCTCTTTTCAAGATTTATAGAATTTTAATCACCAGACTTTTAGAAAACCTATGCTGCAACTAACGAACCTTAATGTGTATTACGGTGAAAGCCATATTTTGCGGAATGTGGACATGAGTATTCCTGAAGGGGAAATGGTGTGTTTAATTGGCCGTAACGGGGTGGGGAAAACGACTTTACTGAAAACCATCATGGGTCTGCTCAAACCCCGCACAGGTAGTATTGTTTACGGTAACGAAAATATTAATAAAACAACGACGGATAAACGGGCCCGCTTAGGCATTGGCTACGTTCCCCAGGGACGGGATGTTATTCCTCGTTTGACGGTAAAAGAAAATTTACTGTTAGGCTTAGAAGCGCAACCCAATGGCAGACCCAAAAATGCGGGGATTCCTGATGAGATTTTTGATCTCTTCCCTGTGCTTAAAACGATGTTGTCTCGGATGGGCGGGGATCTCAGTGGTGGTCAACAACAACAACTCGCGATCGCGCGGGCCTTGATGGGCAACCCCAAACTTTTACTATTAGACGAACCCACCGAAGGCATTCAACCCTCGATCATTTTGGAAATCGAAGCGGCCGTTAAACGCATTATCCAAGCCACAGGAATTTCGGTTTTATTGGTAGAGCAGCATTTACACTTTGTTCGTCAAGCCGATCGCTACTACGCCATGCAGAAAGGAGGAATTGTGGCTTCAGGCCCGACCCGTGAACTGAGTCAGGAAGTCATTCAACGCTTCTTAGCCGTTTAGGACGATTTCAGGCGTTTTTTCGACCAAAAATCTTCCAACAGGGTATAAAGCACAGGCACGACAATCAAGCTTAATAAAGAAGAAGTCAGCAAGCCGCCGATAATGGCAACGGCCATGGGTTGTCGGAGTTCGGCCCCTGCTCCCAATCCTAACGCTAGGGGTAACATTCCTAATATGGTTGAAGCGGTGGTCATAATGATGGGGCGCAATCTGACGACTCCTGTTTCAATTAGGGCTTCATGACGGCTGAGTCCCCGCGATCGCAACTGATTGGCATAGTCGATCAGTAAAATGGCGTTTTTATCCAACAGTCCCAACAGGAAAATTAAGCCGATTAACGAGATCATCCCGAAATCACTTTGGGTAATTAGCAAACCCAGCATTGCCCCTACGATACAAAGCGGTAAAGACAGCGCAATCACTAAAGGTTCTAAGAGCCGCTTAAAGATCCCCAGAAAAATTAATAACATTCCCGCTAGAGATAACAGCAGGGTAATACCAAACTCGGTAAACACTTGCACCAATCGAGCAGAATCCCCTTGTAGTTTTAATTTAACTTCCCCAGGCAATAAAGATTTCGCGATCGCCGTTGCCTGTTCCGTCATTTCCCCCAACGCATAATCAGGTGAAAGATTCGCGCTCAGATAAACCGCCCGTTCGCCTTGAAAATGTTCGATGCCGTCCCCATTGGCCGTCATGCCTGTGAGTTTGACTTGAATTAATCCAGGTAACTTTTCCACTTCGGATTTTAACTGTTCGGCTGTTTTTTGGAGAATTTGAGGATTATCTGAGGTTAAGGTTAATTTTAACGGGCTATCATCCCCCGTTTCCACAAATAAAATATTTTCAACACTGGTCGTCACCTTGGGAATCTTTGGTAAGGTGTCGCGTAACTTCGTTTGGATTTGGCTGGTGCTTAAGTCCCGTTCAGGCTTTAATTGCACATACATTTTTCCCTTTAACGGATTTCCTTGCACGCCCGCAATACTAAACACCGATTGGGTTTCGGGTAAGCCTAACACTGTCGGTTCTAACTTTTCGCCGACGCGACGGGTTCTTCTTAAGAAAAAGCCTTCAGGCGATTGGGCTAATTCCGACATCCAACCAAAAGCTCCACCATTTTCGGCTTGGGTTACGGTTGAACGGGGATCGGTCTGAAATTTATCCGCTAAATTGGGCACTGCCGAGGTATAAACCACATTAAATTCGCCGCGATCCAAAACAGGAATAAAACCTTGGGGAATAAAGGGGATTAGGGCCACACCGATGATAAAACTGGCGATCGCGATTCCCATGACAGCCGCACGGTGGCGTAATGACCATTGCAATAGCCGACGATAGGCTTGGGTCAGTTTGTCTAAATATTGCTCGGTTAACGGGATAGCATGATCAGTTTGGGGTTTAGGACGTAACCAGAAAACCGCTAAGACAGGGGAGAGGGTGCGGGCCACTAACAGAGAAACAATGACGGCAGTGGCAACCGTAACGGCAAAGGGTTTAAAAAATTGCCCCAGGGTTCCCCCCATCAGGGCAATAGGTAAAAAGACCGCCACAATGGTTAACGTAGTCGCGGAAACCGTTAGTCCAATTTCTTCGGTGGCATGGAGGGCGGCTTGGCGGGGAGATTCGCCCTGTTCAATATGACGGCTAATGTTTTCCACATCCACGATCGCGTCATCAACGACAATCCCAATTACTAGGGCTAAAGCTAACAGGGTCAAGGTTTCTAGGTTAAAACCTAAAATGGCCATGACAATGAACGTACCTAACAAGGACAACGGGATCGCGATCGCGGCAATTAGGGTAGCTCGCCAACTCCGTAAAAAAGGAAAAATTACTAAGACTGCTAATACAATCGCCCCTAACAACGCTTCAACGGTGGCAAGGGTGGCTTCTTGGATGTAACGGGCTTGGGTTTCCGCCAGAATCAGCTTAACGTCAGGTAATTGGGTTTGCAGATCATCAATAACGTT
Organism: uncultured bacterium; assembly: GCA_964482215.1. GTDB lineage: Bacteria > Cyanobacteriota > Cyanobacteriia > Cyanobacteriales > Microcystaceae > Snowella. Next base: position 1,294 of record CAYZWO010000088.1, on the reverse strand, counting down.
TTGGGCCGCTCTGACGACTTCTAGGGTGTTGGCTTGACCTTTTTTGATCACTTGAACCGCCAACACATCCTCACCGTTAAACCGCACTAAAGTCGGGGGATTGGCTTCAGGGGCCTTACTATCTATGAGTTCTCGGAAATCCGCATCGCCGAGTAAGTTCACCCGTAAAACCCCTGGTAGTTTCGTTAATTCGGGAATAATTTTCTCGTTTGCTAGTTGCCTTAAGTCTTCTAGGGATTGACTTTGACTGGCGATCGCGTAGGTAACGGCACTCGATTCATTGAGATTAAAGGGAAAAATTTCGAGATTGGCATCCTTGGGGAGTTTGACAGATTGTAAAGCCGTTTCGACGGTTTTGGTAGAAGTTTCCAGATTTAACCCCGCATCAAAGGCCACACTCACCACAGACCGCCCCGCATAGGTTGAAGAATAGAGCGTCGTTTGGGGCAGAGAAAGTAAGGGTTTTTCTAGTACGCCCGTTAATTGACTTTCTGTTGCTTGGGCTGATTCTAAGGGAGCCGTTGCATTAACAATCACAACGGGAAAGGTTACTTCAGGAAACAGGGCGTATTTTAAGGAACTAAAGGCGAACAATCCCGCAACCGCGATCGCGATCCAAAAACTTACGGTCAGCCAGGGATGATTAATCGCCCAACGAGAAAGGTTATAACGGTTACGGATCGATTGCTGCATTCGCTCTTATTTATTCATATAAAACTTTTTCAAAGCAGGCTTCCCCCACATTAGCTAGTTGACGGGCTGCTGCTTTATCGGTCTTCGATTTCTGAACAATCGCATTAAATTGCTGAAGATTATATTGGGTCTTAAATCTGCCCATTGTGCAATTACACACATCCTTGGCGATATCGGCTTTTAAGCCCTGTTTCTGGACTCTTGCCATACAATCACGGTGGTACTGGTCAAAGGAAGTGACATTGGCGGTTGGCGTAACGGTCGGGGATTTTGCAGACTTCTGGGCAGCTAGGGCGAATGAGGGAGAAAAAATTGCTGCTAGACCAATAAAAGTCCCTAAAGACGATAACAAGCGGCTTTTCATACGAATTTTCAATAAAATATTGATACTCAATGAAGAAATAACTGATTCCCTCATCTTAGTCTAGCTTTTCCTAAGTAATTGTACCGTCTCGTGACCAGTTGGTTAGCTGACACAAACCTTAACGGCCGCGATCGCGCTTTTGTGACATTCTCCATTAAGCACTAATGGGACACGGTTTAAACTTGGCTAACTGAATCGGCTTAGGGGTTCGGCTAGAAACAAGATGGGGATAGAGTT
>CAYZWO010000087.1:0-18027 GCA_964482215.1 uncultured bacterium | reverse complement strand
ATATCTTGGCATTCTCTCAAGAAAAACTAGAGAGGACTTCCCCAATTTCTCCTAAGGTTGGCAAAGTTTTTTATGCAAAAGAAATGTATAACCAATGCTTAGAGCACCCTAGCGATCTTCGCACCTATAAATTTCAGAGTGCCACTATTAACGCCAAAGGAGAAATTATTCAATGGACACCCGGAATCGCTAAATACTACCGAGAAAAGCTAGGCAAAGGTATCTATTTAGATATGGTTTATATTCCAGGCGGAACATTTGTAATGGGTTCTCCCACCAGTGAAAGAAAAACGGAATGGTCGGATGGCCGAGAAGAGGAGCAACATCTTGTCACCCTTGCGCCCTTTTGGATGGGAAAATTTGCCATAACGCAAGAACAATGGCAGGCTATTATGGGCTGGAATCCGTCTCGCTTTAAAGGAAATAAACGCCCCGTTGAGCAAATTAGTTGGAATCATTGTCAAGAATTTTGCCAAAAACTATCAGCATTAACCGGAAAAACCTATCAATTACCGAGTGAATCCCAATGGGAATATGCTTGTCGGGCAGGAACCACAACACCGTTTCATTGCGGAGAAACCTTGATCACTGATTTAGTAAATTACGATGGCAGAGACTTTTATGCTGACGAAAAAAACGAAATTTTTTGGGATAGTACCGAAGAAGTAGGGCTATTTCCACCCAATGCCTATGGTTTATACGATATGCACGGCAATGTGTGGGAATGGTGCGAAGACAGATGGCATGATAATTACGATGATGCACCAACGGATGGTAGTGCTTGGATAGATAATCATACGAATAGAGACGGACGGATTATTCGGGGAGGTTCTTGGCATTCTCACCCCATTTATTGTCGTTCAGCGAATCGTTATTACTTTCATCCTAATTTTGCCATTAGTTATCTCGGCTGTCGTGTTGTTTGTATCGTTTAGGAACATTGTAAACAGAATCTTTTTAGTCGTTGCAACCGTTATTGTTAACTTTATTTCGCTCAATTAATGTTATTAAGGCAGAAGTCGCGATCGCGCTTTTAACTCAACTCCAATCTTGTTCTTCTTCCCCTTTCCTTTTTTGATAAACTTGACCTGCCGCATAGAGTTGACGGGTTTGCTCAAATAAACTCTCTTCGGTTAACTGCCACTGCTGAAGCACCAGCCTTAAATTACGCTGAATTTCTCTCGCTCCAGGAAAACCCTGATAACGAATTAATAAACGAGCTAAGTCCGCTAAATTTTTAGGCTCAGGTTGGCTTCTTAGTAAACGATTGACAATTTCACTATCTTTTTTTTCTTGGGGATGGGTTTGATCCTGTCCAGCCATTGTTCAAGTCCCCGATACGAAACATTTAGAATTAACGATTAATCAAAATTCACTTAAGAAAAACGGGCAATTTTTTGTAAAAACTCTTCTGTAAATTTTAAAAATGCCTTGGAACCTTGCGTATTCGGCATAGCTGTAACCACGGGGGTAAATGTATCAACGGCTTTAGCGACATTCACATCCATTGGAATATTATTATCAAATAATTGATGGGGTTGAAAATCTTCCTTAACCCGTCGCATGACCTGATTATAATAACGGCTCAATAAACCACCACCCGACATAATAAATACCACACCAATTAAATTAATATTTAAGGGTGAATCAGAGGCTTTATGGCTTTCTTTTAGTTTCGCAATGCGTCTTTCTAATAGTTGAATGCCGACAATGGATAGAGGTTCTGGTCGAGCCGGTAATAAATAAAAATTACTGGCGGCAATGCCGCTACGGGTTAATAAATTATAGCCTGGCGCACAGTCCATAATGACAAAATCATATTCATCGAGAACAGGTTCAAGAATTTTTTTAATTAAAACTGCTTCAAATCGATTCCAAACGGCTTCAAATTGTAAATTTTCGTTTAATTGTGCCTCTTTATGCAGCATTTCAGAAACTAAATATTCATCATAAAGTTCAATATCTCCAGGTAATAATTCCAATCCTTCAATATCACAAACAGCAGGACAGATAATATCAAAAATATCTAACTTACTATGGGGATTTGGCTGAATAATATTATCAATTAAATAGCTCAGGGTCTTCCGTTTTTTTCGGGTCTGGGCGAATTCATGGGGAGACATTAAGCTCAAGGTTGCACTAATTTGAGCATCTAAATCTAAAACCAAAACTCGTTTTTTGTAATATTTGGCTAAGCAAGTGGCCAGGTTAACAGTGAGGGTCGTTTTTCCTACGCCGCCTTTCATATTGACGGTGCTAATGATAAGGGCCATTGAGCGTCTTCCCGAACGTTTCTTTGCTAAGTCAGTTTACCAGACAATCACCTTAATCAATACAGATGATTAATACAAACGACTTAAAACATAATCCGCTAATTCAAAGAGAGAATGGGACGCGGCGGAGGGTTTGAGGCATTCTAATTGTTTGACCGCTAATTTGGCATGATAGGCGGCTAGATCCCGCGCTCTGGTAATACCATTTTGTTCATTGACAATCTGTAATGCGTCGTCAATATCGCCATCTTCTCGAAATTCTCGTTGAATTAGAGTTGCCAAATAGGGGCTTTCTTCTAGGGCAAATAAAGCAGGAGCCGTAATATTGCCACTAATTAAATCTGAACCTGCGGGTTTTCCCAAAACTTCAGTGGGTGAGGTGAAGTCAAGAATATCATCGACTATTTGAAATGCTAAACCAAGATCTCGTCCATAATGATATAATTGCTCCGTAATTTCATCAGAAACATCGCTGAGAACCCCTGCTGCCTTAGCACTATTGGCAATTAAAGAGGCGGTTTTATAGTAACTTTTTTCTAAATAGGATTCGAGGGAAATATTAATATCAAATCGATTAATGCTTTGTAAAATTTCTCCTTCTGCAAAATCACGAATCACCTCAGATAATAACTTAACAACTTGTAGATTATCTAAATTTGCTAAGTACCAAGAAGATTGAGCAAACAGAAAATCTCCTGCTAGAACGGCAATGCGATTGTCAAATAGGCTGTTTACTGTGGGGACATTGCGACGAAGTTCAGCCTCATCGACCACATCGTCATGCACCAGACTGGCAGTGTGGATCATTTCCGTAATTTCTGCCAAACGACGATGGCGAGGCGTGATTTCCTGATCGAGCATAGTCGCCCGTGAAACCAGTAAGACGATCGCGGGTCGTAAGCGTTTCCCTCCTGCCTCAAATAAATGTTCTGCCGCTGCACCGAGAATGGGATGACGGGCACTAATAAGCTGCTTAAGATTGTCTGTCATCAAGCGTAAATCATTATCAACAGGGGCAAAAAGGGAGGTACTGGAGATCATTGGTTAGCCGGGTCTGGCAAGCGACGTTACGAAAGTTTACATAGTTTAATACTTATTTTAAGATAACTCTTCCAGACTCGAAAATATCGTTTCTCATTTTTGAGATCATTTCTCGTTAAAATTTGCGCCGAATCGGTAGCGGCGATCGCCAAAAAAATTCCTAGAGAGTCAATTCCTGTGTTAGCCTATAGATAAGGATTTGAGATAGTTTTTCCCAAGAATTCCGAAAAGAGTTTGCTACTTCGGCGTTCATTAGGTGTGTGCGTGAGTTGGTCAGGTTTGGCTAATATCCGCAATTGGGAGCAATCTTCTGTTGGCTATAGGCATTCAGTCGGTGAACTTTGGATCATCGTCTGAGTAAATTCCATCGTTGGAAACAGTTGAAAAATCCAAATAATTGAGAAAAATCGAGCATCTTATTGTTCTTTTTTTCGGTTTTATGGTGAATTAATTGACAAAAAAAGAGCAAGACTAACGCTAGGACTTGTTCTAGGTTTCTGTGTACGTTTAAAAAAATATTGTTGATTTCAAGGATACTTTAGGGAGGAAAAATAGGCATGATGCCGTTCAAAATTTTATTGTTAGCCGGAATGTATTTATTGGTAATTTATCTATTATTAATGATGGCAAAATGGTTGATCGATGAAAAATTAAGAGTGAGATAATTTCTAATTAATGCGATAGTCTGGTATTTCTAAAAATTGAGTCTATCTTCTTGTTGTTCACAAAAATTCTGGATTTCTGTAACAAATTGTTCTCCGTATTGCTTGAGTTTATAACTTCCCACACCTGAAATACTGGCAAATTCTTCAATGGTTTTGGGTTTTAGTTGGGCCATTAATTTTAAACTTGAATCAGCAAAAACGACGTAGGGAGCAACCCCATGTGCTTTGGCAATGCGTTGTCTGAGGGTTCTTAAAGTATCAAAGAGTAATTCGATTTCTCTGGCTTTAGGATTATCTTTTTTATCAATGGTTTCGGTTACTTTGGGTTTAACTGCGATGTTGACTTTTCGTTGTTTCCGTAAAATTTCCCAACTGTAAGCATTGAGTTTTAAGACAGAATAACCATCCGTTGTTTCATCTAAAAAACCGTGATGGATAAGATATAAACCCAATTGTTTCCATTCATCTGCGGTTCTATCTTTACCAATGCCATAGGTTGATAATAAATGATGTTTATGGGTTTCAATTTTTTGTTTACGAGAACCCCGTAACACATCAATAATGTGCATCATGCCAAATCGTTCTTGACAACGGGCAACACAGGATAAAAATTTTTGTGCTTCAATTGTCCAATCTTCAATCGGTTTCGGATAACAACAGTTGTCGCAATTACCACAATTACCTGGAAAATCTTCGCCAAAGTAGCGTAAAACAATCGTTCTTCGACAGGCTAATCCTTCACAATAATCCACAACTTGTCGTAATTGTTGGCGGGCAGTTTGTTGTTCTGATTCTGCTTTTTGTTGAATGATATAGTCAATTTTTTTTAAATCGCCAAAGCTGAAAAAGAGTAAACACTTGGCGGGTTCATTATCTCGTCCTGCGCGACCGGATTCTTGATAGTAACTTTCTAGATTACGGGGCAAGTCATAGTGAATAACAAAGCGAACATCGGGCTTATTAATCCCCATGCCAAAGGCAACCGTTGCCACCATAATGCGAGCTTCATCTCGAATAAATTGGGTTTGATTAAGCCTTCGGCTTTCGTCGTCCATTCCCGCATGGTAGGGTAAGGCTTTGATGCCGTCTTCTTGTAGACGTTCCGCGATTAAATCAACACTTTTACGGCTGAGGCAATAAATAATTCCTGAGCCTTTTAAGGTTCTAATAAATTTAAGCAGTTGGGAATAACTGTCTTGGGTTTTAGGAATAATTTCGTAATATAAATTGGGACGATTAAAACTATTTAAATGAATACTCGGTTTGCGTAATTTTAATTGTTGAATTATATCCCGTTGAACTCGCTTAGTAGCGGTTGCAGTAAAGGCAAAAATAGGAACCTGGGGATAGGTCTGGCGTAGTTGGCTGAGTTGCCGATATTCAGGGCGAAAATCATGACCCCATTCGGAAACACAGTGGGCTTCGTCTATGACAAAGGCTGAAATCCCAATTTGATGAAAAACTTGATGAAAAAATTCTTGGAAGCGATCGCTTAGCAATCTTTCAGGCGCAACGTAGAGTAACTTAATTTGGTGGTTAAAGATAGCTTTTTCCCGTGCTTGAACCTCCGTGAAACTCAAACTACTGTTGAGATAGGTCGCGCCAATACCGTTATCCTGAAGGGCATCCACTTGATCCTGCATTAAGGCAATCAAGGGCGAAATAACGATGGTTAAACCTGATTTTAATAAGGCAGGCAACTGGAAACAAAGGGATTTTCCTGCCCCTGTGGGCATAATGGCCAAAATATCTCGATTCGCTAGGGCCTGTTCGATAATCTCTTGCTGACCTGAACGAAAGCGATCATAGCCAAAAAAATATTTTAAATAGGTTTCAAGGTCGGGAATTGGCTCAGTTAAGGTAGACATTGATGCGTGTTAGAGTGTAAGGAGTAAAATAATCTTTTGTTGATAGTAATAGATTTTTAAAAATATTAATTCAGACAACTTCTAATTAGTTATGTTTTCTAATTTTTAGAAAATTAATTTAATTTGATTTTCTCATAAATTTTGACTTTATATTATTATTTTGTTGATGTTTTTTTTGGACAAATAATACGATTAATAACAACCCAAACGAATCAATATAGATTGATTTTAGTCCTAATCGGTTTTAAAGTAGCACGCTTCAGTCCCTATTTCTTTCGACATATCTGAACAGTGAAATTCCTGCATCAGTCTCAATAATTAATTACACTAAGACAAGGAGAGTTTTGGCCATCCTGGTTGGGCTAAAACACTTTCCACAGGAGCTAATCCACTGAAATATTGATTATGGTAAGCGAGTTGACGAAAAGCGCACAATATCGAAAAAAAAATCCTAATTCTCTACTGAATAAGGGAAAATGGCTCCTGGGTTTAGGCTTACTCGTCGGGTTGGGATGGGGAGGCTACCAAGTCTATCAACAAAAGGTCGTTATCCCCCAAGCAAAAGTTAAACAGGAAAAAGATACGATCGCGGTGCAACGGGAAGATTTAGCGGTAACGGTGACAGCCAACGGGACAATTCAACCAGAAGTGTCGATTAATATTAGTCCGAAAACCTCTGGTATCCTCAAAAGTCTTTATGTCAAAGAAGGCGATCGCGTCCAAAAAGGTCAACTCTTAGCCCGAATGGATGACGCTAACCTGCAAGGGCAACTATTACAGATGAAAGGCCAACTCTTAGCCGCCCAAGCCAATTTACAAAAACTCGAAGCAGGCAATCGACCTCAGGATATTAGCCAAGCCCAAGCGGAATTAGCCCAAGCTCAAGCCAACCTACAGCGTTTAAAAGCTGGTAGTCGTAGCCAAGAAGTCGCTCAAGCCAGAGCCAGATACGAAAGTGCCCAGAGCAATCTCCGTCAAGCCGAAATTGTCTATCAACAAAATCAGCAACTCTATCAACAGGGAGCCATTTCTGAACGGGATTGGACAAATTCTCGTACCCAACGCGATGTTGCTCAAGCTCAGGTTCGAGAAGCCCAACAAGCCTTGAACCTACAAACCGTCGGTACGCGCCCAGAGGAAATTCAACAAGCTGAAGCGATTGTTCGGCAAAGACAAGCCGCCTTATCCTTAGCGCAGGCAGGCTCTCGTGCTGAAGATATTGCTCAGGCAAGGGCACAGGTCATTGCGGCCCAAGGGAATTTAAAGACGGTACAAACTCAAATTAAAGACATGGAAATTCGCGCTCCCTTTGCGGGCATCGTGACGCGCAAGTATGCTGACCCAGGGGCCTTTGTTACGCCGACAACGGCAGGGAGTGCGGTTTCTTCTGCTACCTCTTCCTCAATTTTGTCCTTAGCTTCTCAAAATCGCGTTGTTACTAACATTGCCGAAAGTAATATTGCTCAAATGCGGTTAGGGCAAAAAGCACGCATTAAAGCAGATGCCTACCCTGATCAACGCTTTACGGGCGAAGTCACCCAAATTGCGCCCCAGTCGATTGTTCAGCAGAATGTCACCAGTTTTGAAGTGAAAGTAGCGATTCTCGATGATCCGCAACAGTTATTAAAAGCAGGAATGAACGTGCAAGTTACCTTTGAAGTTGGGAAATTAAATGATGTGCTGGTGGTTCCGACGGTCGCGATCGTTCGCCAAAAAGAAGGTACAGGCGTATATCGCTGGCAAGGAGGAAAAAGCGAGTTTATCCCAATTACTACGGGGGTAACGGTGAATGATAAAACAGAAATCCGCTCAGGTTTACAGGAAAACGACAGAATTTTAACGACTTTTCCTGAAGGTAAACGTCCCAAATCCCAGATCCCAGGTTCTCCTGGTGCTCCCAGCGGTGGTCAACGTTAAAACTCAAACAGTTGGCCCCGTTTAACAAATCCTAAAAAACCATCTTTGACCGCATCGGGTAATTGACCTTGTTGATAACCATACAACCACATTTTTTGTTTAACCTCGTCGGGTAACTGGGCCAACTCATGATAATGGGCATGAACCGTGGTGGGGAATTGGGAAATTTCGCAGTCATGAAAAATCAAGTCGGCCTGTTGATAGTATTGAATGAGTTCTTCAAAACACAGTTTCGTATCGTTACTTAAAAAGATTTTTTGATTATTAATTTCAAAAAATAATCCATAGGCCGGCATTAACAAAAAGCCCGTGTCAACATGATTTAGCTTAACTAAATTAAACCTAATATTTTCCCAGCTAAAACACCCTTTAGGCTTCAAAGGATGTACCCTAAAAAAGGTATCTAAGGTTGCCAATTCTCCTTCAATTGCTTCCATGCCGCCTGCTAAACTTTTATGCCATAGTTCTACCGCAATATCTTGACTCAGATATAAAGTGGGTTTTTCACAGCGCGGATCAAATTTTGTACTAAATCCAATATATTCCAAACCGCCAACGTGATCGGAATGCAAATGGCTAATATAAATATCTGTAATATCGCGATAAGATAACTCAGCTTCATATAACGAAAAACGAATATCTGTTCCACAATCAATCAGTAACTTTTTTCCTGTTTCACTGATAAACAACATATTAGATTGAAAGTTGTCAGAACCAACGGTAAAAGCTGAACCTGAACCGAGAAAGAGAAATTGCATAGATGATTATCCTCTGAATCTTTAATAATAGAGTGATTTTTATTTTTTAATACTGTGATAAAGATGCTTTAATTTTTCCTCAATAATGGGGGGTTTAGCCGTAAAATAAATATAAAAATTGCCTGGCTGTGAATTTTTATCCGTGACTTTGGCATAAATATCTTCGCCTTTTTCAACATCTGATGTTAATAAATTAATTTTAAGATTTGTTAAAGCTGGAGGGATTCCTTTTGCTTCGACTTCGGCCCCTTTATCGGATAGTTGAACAAGTTTTCCGTAAAATATTTGGTCACTAATATGTTTATCTTCAAGCAAATAATATTGAATCGGTAAGGCTTCGGGTAAGACAAAAAATTGTTCTTCTTCTTGAAAGAGTTGTAGGTTAAAGGGAGGCTTCATGCCGCCAATATCATAAATCGTAATGGGGCTTTGAATTCCCTTGGGTTGAACCATTTTTGTTCCCTTAATGATTACAACCTCGCCTGCTTCTTGTAAGGTGGATTCAGAGACCAAAATTTGTCCCCCTGTCGTGTAGGATTCAATGCGATAGGTGAGGTTAACATGATTGCCCACAATTCCGTATTTTGTTCGTTTTTCTGAGCCGATATTGCCCACAACGACTTCTCCGGTGTTAATACCGATTCCCATTGCTAAGGGCGCAAATCCCCAGGCTGCCATTTGTTGATTCACTGGGGTCATAGCTAATTGCATTTCTAAGGCGCAGGCGATCGCCCGTTGAGCATCATCATCCTTGTGGGTCGGCGCACCAAAGAGGACTAAAATTCCGTCTCCCATAAATTCATCGATGGTTCCTTCGTACTTGGTGATGGCTTCGGCCATATAGCCAAAATAAAAGTTCAGAATTTTAATAACTTCCTCTGGGGGTAGACGTTCTGAAGTGGCGGTAAATCCCCGTAAATCTGAGGTTAAAATGGTAATTTTTCGTCTTTCACCCCCTAAGCTCAAACCACTCGGATTTTCCAGTAAATTGGCAACCACTGCATCCGTCAGATAACGCCCAAAGGTTTTGCGAATTTCCACCCCTGTTCGGGCAATGTAGGCCGTAATGGCGATCGCCGAACCAAATAAGGCTAAAAAAGGAGGAACCACGGGAAGCCACCAGCCCAACAAAAAAGCTCCATAGGTCGAACCAAAGAGGGTTCCCATACTGAGAAAAACTAAGCCCCAACGTACCCAAGATGTTTTTTTGATTCCTGCCACATAACGAAACTGCCAGCTAATGGTTGCACCGATGCCTGACCAGCATAAAATCCAAAGCCATTCCATCGGCTCAGACCAAGATCGGATTAATGGTCGGCCGTCTAGGGCAGCACTGATAATTTGACTAGTAATGGCAGCATGAATTTCAACCCCTGGAATCTCTTGGGACAGACCCAAAACACTACTGTAGGGAGTAAAGAAAACATCCTTGAAACTTTGTCCGACTTTACCAATCAAAATGACGCGATCGCGTCCCCAATCCGAAGGTACTCGATTTTCGAGAATATCGGTCATAGAAACCGTTTCAAAGAATTTATTGCCACCATGATAATTAATCAGGAGTTGAAAGCCCCTAGTATCTGCCCAAACATAGGAACCATCAAAATTTTCTAGGGGAACAAAGACGGCTTTACCAATTTTCCAATTATCCGTATTTGGAATGGTTTCAGGGGAAATTCCCTCTTTGGCTAGGTAATGGCCTGCTAGATGGAGCGCAAAGCTGTAGACATTTTCTTTACCATTGCTTAAATAAAAAAAGCCCCGCCGAACGCGATTATCCGCATCAATGGGTAAGTCATTCGCGCCGACTTGTTCTTTCGCTTTAAGAACGGAGGAAGCTGCTACGGTTTCGCGCCCTTCTTCTCCCGCCACTTTCTGAATACCAACTAAATTAGGCGTATTTTTAAAAATTTTCAGTAACTTTTCCTGCCCTGGGGGGACGGGTAAATCCCGATACATATCTAAGCCAATCGCTCGCGGTTGCATGGCGATGAGCTTTTCTAGCAAGGTAGCCAAGATCCCATCAGGAATAATTGAGTTTTGGAGATGGCGGACATCCTGTTCATCAATGCCCACAATCCCAATGCGGCGATCGCGGGTTTCTGGGGGCCGTATCCGCATATAAAAATCATAGGTCGTCCATTCCCAATCCTGTAATAGTCCACTCAACCGCAGCAAGATCACCAGTCCCGCCACCGTTGGCGTTGCAATCCAAACACCACGCGATCGCCAAAAAAAAGGCTTAACCTTAGTCCACAGGGAATCCAGCATTAATTCGGAAAGGAAATTGAAGAGTAATTATTTAATCGTAGATGAGAGAGCCTGACTCGATTGACAACATTCGATCAAGGGTTGTGAGCTAATATTTTCCAACCCCGCAGAGCGTAATAATTCTGTCCAATCCTGAGGTGATTGAGCACGAATTTTTGCCGTATTATCCAAAGTATCTAACCAAAGCCCTTTCTGAGCATAAAATTTAGCTTTTTCTAAAGGAGTTACATTCGATAAAATCGATAAATCTTTGTTAGCTAAGGGTTGATATTCCAATGTTCCCTCTAGGACAATATCCTTGTTTCTTTGTTGAGGATTGCAAATAATTTTGAAAGACCATTGATAAAACTTATCAGCGGATAAGGGTTGGGATGGTGATACGGGGACTCGAATAATCCCCGGCTGGGTTGGTAACGCAAAAACTGTTTGATACACCTTGTTATCACTTTCATCCGTAATCAAAAACTCAGCTAACTGAGCAGACGTAGCCGGTAGATAGTAATAAAAAATAGGATTGCTTGAAGCCGTTGTTGCAATATTGCTGTAATTTGGGGTTAAGGCATTAACGGATAACTCTCCTTCTTTAGTTTGTACACACCCAGCTCCTGGCCCGCGAGTTCCTCCACCTCCTGTTGTTACTGGCGCACCGCGATCGCGAACCGTCGGGAATTGAAGACTAACCTGCTGAGGATCAATCAACTTTTTTTGTTGAGGATTGGGCAGGGAAGAAAAACCCATTGAGGGAGAAGCTGTTAAAAAGATGACTCCATAGAGCGGAAACGTTTTAAGCCAATTAATCATACAACCTCTCCAAATATTGCAAGCTCACTGGTTAACTTTTAAATTTAGTCAATCGAATTATTGAGTTTGCTGTTTTTAATTCAGGCCAAATTTAAAAGCATGTCAAAATTAAAGATAAGTTAAATCATAGCGTAAGTTTCATTTTTTCGATTTTCTAGATTACTCATCTAAATCAACGCAGTCTACAAGTCTCTTGAGAAAAGCCAAATTTAGTTAACATAAACTGACCATTGATTGTTAAATTGTATTAACCCTCTTTTCGTGAGATGGACTCTTTCTTTATAAGAGATAAGTTAATTAATGCTTGATTTGTAAATTTAATTTAATAATAATCCGACCTGTTAAGACGAATGAATAAGCTAACTTTATATGATCAAAGCTTTTAACTTTTCTCGACCAAAACTAATCGGGATGGGCGCGATCGCGGTAGTCATCCTCATTGTCTTGACCGTCATTTTTGCCCCCAGCCGTCAGGTCATTCAGCAAGGTTCAACCTATGGTCGTGATCCAACAGGTTACGGAGCTTGGGCGGCCTTTATGGAAAAGCGGGGAACGCCCATTCAGCGTTGGCAAAAAAGCTTTGAAAGCTTAACGCAAAAACCGGAGAAAATTACGCTTCTACAAATTCAAAGTACCGTTCAGCCGAATCTTTTTCCCTATGATTCTTCAGTCCGAGACTGGGTTGCAAAAGGCAATCGTTTAATTCTGTTGGGGGCTTGGCAACCAGCGACAGAGGCTCCCTTTACCACTATGCAGACCAGTTCCTTTGGCAATATCGCTATTGACACCAGCCGCAGAGCTAAACCCGATCAGCAAACCATTTTAGGCGATCGCTTTGGAGCCATTGTTTGGAAACACTCAGTTGGCGCAGGAGAAATCATCTTAGCAACCACCCCCTATTTAGCAGCCAATGCCTATCAGGACTATCCCAGTAATTATGAACTTCTCGCCGATTTAGTCACTCAAGGTGGCTATCCCATCTGGGTTGATGAATATTTGCATGGTTACAAAGATAGGGAGGTCATTCAATCCGAAGTTGGCAATATTTGGGACTATTTTCTGAAAACGCCTCTAGTTATCTTGCTAATTCAAGCCGTTGTGTTAATGGTGATAGTAATCTGGGCCGGAAATCGACGGTTTGGCCAGGCGATCGCCGTTGTGCCGCCTACTCGTAACAACAGTGAAGTTTACATTGAAGCTCTAGCTGGTGTGTTAGAAAAAGCCGAGAGTGCCGATTTCGTTGTGTCCCGCCTCCAGGAAGCTGAACAAAAATACCTCCAATCCCAATTAGGGTTAGGAACCGATTCCTTACCGGATAGTGCCTTGATTACCGCGTGGGAACAGCAAACCAATCAACCTTCTGCCCCTCTGCGATCGCTCTTACAACCTGTCAACTCGCCAATCAATAATCGAGATTTACGACTTTGGCTAGAAAAATGGCAAACTATAAAAAAAATTAACAGCAATAATTAATTATGACTGCGGATCACCTCATTTTTAAACAATTAAGTGAAGCCTTAAATAGCTATATTGTTGGGCAAAAAGTTTTAATTCAACAACTTTTGATCGCGCTCCTCACAGGGGGGCATATCATTTTAGAAGGCGTTCCAGGGACTGGAAAAACGCTTTTAGTTAAAGTCCTAGCACGGCTCATTCAATCGGATTTTCGACGCATTCAATTAACGCCAGATATCTTACCTTCCGATATTTTAGGAACTAATATTTTAGACCTCAATAATCGTAATTTCACCCTCAAAAAAGGCCCTATTTTTACGGAAATTCTCCTTGCCGATGAAATCAATCGCACACCCCCAAAAACCCAAGCCGCCTTACTCGAAGCAATGGAGGAACAACAAGTTACCCTAGATGGGGAAACTCTGGCATTACCCGACCTATTTTGGGTAGCGGCAACACAAAACCCCCTGGAATTTGAAGGAACCTATCCCTTACCCGAAGCTCAACTGGATCGGTTTCTGTTCAAATTAGTTGTCGATTATCCTGATCAAGAAGCCGCTAAGCAAATGTTACTTAATTATCAAGAAGGTTTTCAGGCAAAACGCTTAGATTTAGAAAAAATAGAACCCATTACCAGTGTTGAAGAAATTCTCACGGCTCGACAAGCAGTGAAAACAGTGATGGTCGATGAAAAGCTAATGGATTATTTATTAGGACTCGTTGAAAATACGCGCAAACATGCAGACTTATTACTAGGAGCTTCTCCTCGTGCCGCCTTATTATGGTTGCAAGCCAGCCAATCACGAGCCTGGTTAGCGGGTCGAGATTATGTTATTCCCGATGATTTAAAAAGTGTCGCACCTGCCATTTTACGTCATCGTTTAATCCTCAAACCAGAAGCTCAATTAGATGGAATTAGCATGGATTCGGTGGTTGCAAATATTTTAAAACAAGTAACAGTTCCCCGATAATAAATCCTATTTACTCAATGGGATGATCCGCGATCGCTAAAAAATAACTTCTCAAACAATTGATTTCAATTTAAGTGAATAAAAAATAAAATAATTTTCATAAAAATACCGCTTGAAGTTTTACAGAGTGTCTTTTGACAAGTTGGGAGCTTTCTCAAAAAATTAACGAGAGATTAATTTTTAATCCCAATCAGAGGAGACACTCATGAAAAGATTTTTGACATTTTTACTTCTGCTATTCAGTATTGCAACCTTCATATTTAACCAACCTGCTCTAGCGGCGGATGCAGTGCATGGAGGGCAAATTTTTAGTGCTAAGTGTGCCGCTTGCCATAACGGGGGCGGAAATGCGGTTGATCCCAATAAGACCCTGAAAAAGGATGTACTCGCTGCCAATGGTAAAGATACCGCTGAAGCGATTATTGCCCAAGTTACCAATGGAAAAAACGCCATGCCCAAGTTTGGTGGTCAGTTAAGCCCTGAAGATATTCAAGATGTTGCTGCCTATGTTTTAGAGCAAGCGGCGAAAGATTGGAAATAATAGTTTTTAATCAGCGATCGCCGAATTGATCAAAAAAACAATTAATAATTATTAGTGCTTAGGGGGCGAATGTCCCCTATTTTTTTGTGGGGAAATTAATGATAGTAATAATCAATCAGCAACAGCTTCGTATTTCTTAATAAAAACAAAAATTACTTTTAATAGTTATATAATACAAGATTAGTTCTTTGACTTTAATAAAAAATTTATTTGTTATTTTAACATATTATTTCGATCTCAATAAATTCACTGAAGCCTACGCAGTTCCACTGAGATTATTGAACGCTAACTCACCTTAGTCAGTTAAGGGATCAAATTTTAACCTTTTTTTTTAATGACGATTTTGAGCAGATAAGATTCATCAAAGAAATAAAATTAATGATTTGTTTCATTGTTCAATTTTGGTATCAAGGAGGAGTAAGATTTGTATGAAATTAGGACAAATTTTAATTAATAAACATTGGATTGCTCCGCAACAGTTAGAGCAAGCTATTGAGCTACAAGCATCTTCTAATCTAAAGCTGGGTGAAGTTTTAATTCAACAAGGTTTATTAGCTCCCACTCAATTAGAAGATGCTCTAAAAGAACAAAATTGGCGACGTAAAGGGTTTTGGGTTATTTAATAATTTTGTTAGCTAACCTGTTAACCGTTACGTTGGTTTAGATAAAGCTCGGAATTTGGGTTAAGATCGGCGTTGGATCATTTAGTCTATTTTTTTATGTACAAACGCTGGCAACAATTCCAAGAACTTATTCGCTGGTTCTTTCAGGTTGGTAAACGCTATTGGCTCTCTTCGGAAAAGTGGCGAGCGATCGCGATTTTAATGGCAGTTGTTGCGTTTATTGTTGGCAGTAACTTTTTATTTGTCCAATTTAGTGAGATTCAAAAATCACTCTATAGCCATCTTACGGAAAAAAAAGCTTCAGAATTTTATCAAGACTTAATCAATATTGCCCAATTTGGAGCGATTTTAATCACCGTACTCATTTTAAGATATTATTCTCAACAAAAATTAGGATTATATTGGCGTAATTGGTTAACCTTAGATTATTTGCATCATTACTTTCAAAACCAAAATTTTTATAAAGTTAATGCCAACAAAAGTATTGATAATCCTGACCAACGAATTGCTGATGATATTAATAGTTTTGTTGAAAAAACCTTAGAAATTATTTTAGATTTTGGCGATACGTTATTAGGCGGAATTTTATTTATTGGTGTACTGTGGTCGTTAGGTAGTTTTCTCGTCTGGGTCGCCTTGGCATCGGCAGCGTTGCAAACTCTAATTAGTTACTTTTTGGGCCGAGTATTAACTCCCTTAAACTTCCAAAATTTAAAACGTCAGGCCGATTTTCGTTACGGGTTAGTCCATATTCGCGATAACAGTGAATCCATTGCCTTTTATCAAGGGGAAGAAAAAGAACTCAACTTGGTCAGCGATCGCTTCAAAAAATTAATGACCATTCTGCATCGCATTGTCCTACCCCAAAGCAGTTTAGCCGCTTTTACCATTCTATTGGGCTATATTTCTAGTCTCGTTCCTGTCCTAGTTTTAGCCCCTATGCTTTTTAAGGGAGAAATTCAATTCGGTGATATTACGCAAGCGGGAATTGCCTTTGGCTCAGTGTCCAGTGTTTTTACTTGGTTTGCCAGTTCTTTCCAACGATTAGCAGAATTGGCCGCCGTGATTCAACGGTTGGGATCTTTCCAAGACACCTTAACTGTTAATACAGAATCTAGCAAGACTCATCAAATTAATTATCAAACCGGAAATCAAGTCAGTTTTTCCCATTTAACCCTGAATACGCCAGATCAAAGCAAAGAGCTTGTCCATGATCTTTCTCTCGATGTCCCTAACGAAGACGGTATCGTAATTATGGGGCCTTCTGGTGTCGGTAAAAGTTCCTTACTCCGCGCGATCGCGGGCCTTTGGAATAACGGCTCAGGAGAAATCACTCGACCACCGTTAGTTAAAATTATGTTTTTACCACAGCGGCCCTATATGATTCTGGGTTCTCTACGGGATCAACTGCTCTATCCCCACACCAGCCGAGACATCAGCCCTCAGGAATTACAGACAACCTTGGAGAAAGTTAATCTCGGAGACTTAATTGAGCGAGTCGGTGGCCTAGAAGCAGAATTAAATTGGTCGGATGTGCTTTCTTTGGGAGAACAACAACGCCTAGCTTTTGCCCGATTACTGTTAACCCAACCTCACTACGCAATTCTAGATGAAGCCACCAGTGCCCTAGATGTGGACAACGAAAAGCATCTGTATGATTTACTCAAAGCTTCTGATATCAACTACATCAGTGTGGCCCATCGTCCCACCGTCATTCCTTACCATCGTCATATCTTAAAACTTATGGGTCAGGGACAGTGGAAGCTTATTATGCAACCTGAAATGGCTTAAAGAGAACTGGGGCTATCAGGGGCAACCGTAATGCCTGGATGATCAATCAATTTCTGAAGGGCATTAAACGTTAAGCCTGCTTCTTCTAACGCCTGTTTTAATGCTGCTTTAAAAGCCTCTGTATCCTCATGATAACCACAGAGTTTTGTTGCAACTTCTAGCCCCTGAGCCGAATTTGCTCTTGCACAGTCAATTAATTCAACCCCAGTTAAAGGCGCATTTCCTGACAAAAAATCTACTTTAGATTGGCCCCAATAGGCGCTATACGTCCAAGTTTCTTCCGTATCCGTTGTTTTCACCGACCAACGATAAACGGCATCCTTGGGATTAACGCCAATTTCAATCAATTTTGCCCCCATATAATATTCTTTCTGCTGTATTTGCTGTTGTTTATAACCAGCAGCATCCTTTCTGTCAAAAGTAACGGTGATATGGGCGTGGGTGGGTTTACTCATGGATCTTGTATTGAACTAACAACGGACAATTCTTTTTTATCTTAATCATCCTTTTGCGGCTTCGTCTAATACGCTTGGCAGATCGTTAACCTGATTTCGTCAAAAAATTGAGAACTTTAACGAGGAAGCAGATCGTCTAAGCTAGGACAGCAATTTTCATTATGAAAATTCAACTACTGTCAGGCGGAACTTGGAGTTCTAAACCTTGCATTATAAAAGTCGACAAATGCTCCCAACTATCAAAAATAAGTGAGATGGCCTCCAATGGCTAGACAAAAATGAAGGGAAGTCAAGCTCTAGGTTAACGGGCAATGGAACTCTCGACTTTTTCTTCCTCTAGCCTCAAACTTTTCTAATAAATATGCTCTGGTGTTTGATATTCTAGGGCTTGATGAAATCGTTCTTTATTGTAGAAATTAAACCACTCTTTCACTTTTTCTGTCAACTCTTTGCCATCTTTAAATTCATAAAGATAAATCAATTCATATTTCAAAGAACGCCACAACCTTTCAATAAATATATTGTCATGGCAACGTCCTCTTCCATGGGTGCATCCCATTTAGGGTAGTTCATTTGTGCTTAAAGAAGGAGAGCGAT
>CAYZWO010000086.1:0-18252 GCA_964482215.1 uncultured bacterium | reverse complement strand
TTAATTTTTCCTGCATTCCCTTGAGCACGGGTCAACGATTGTAATTGCGCGCCACCATCTATCTTTAAAACACGGGCATTAAGATTAATATCCCCTGCATTGCCCCTACCTGATAAAACACTGGTTCCTGCGCCACTCGGAAAACCCCATTGCTGATTAACCCCAGAAAAGGTTGCCGTATCTCTAACCGTTAGATTTAATGAGCCTGCCGTTACGGGATTACTTAAATTGCCATTCCCTTGGGCACGAGTTAACGCTTGTAATTGCGCGCCATCACTGACGAAGAGATTGGTTGTGGTCAGATTCACATTCCCGCCTTTGCCGATCGCCACATTTCGATCAAGGGTATTGAAAACGCCACTAGGGTTTCCATTGGGACTCATTCCCCTAAAATCCGCGTCATTATCAATGGTTAAATTAATATTGCCCGTATTCCCTCGCGCTCCTCGAAGGGTATTGTTAATGGCGGCTCCATCGGAAACGGATAGATTCTGAGCTTTTACGTTAATATCTCCGCTATTGCCGATTCCTGAACTTTCAACACTATTGAGAATGCCTGTTTCTTCTCCTGCTAAAGTTGCGTTGCCTGTTGCTGTGATATTAATTATTCCAACATTGCCTTGACCTTGATTAATGGCTTGGATGATAGAACCTTGATTGATAGAAAAATTTCCTGCGTTGAGGGTAATATTTCCGCCTTGCCCAACGGAACCCGACGAGATCGCGTTAGAAACTAAACTAGAACCCGTTAAACTAATGCTTTCATCGGCTATCAGATCGATATTGCCTGCTTGGGCTGTAGGTGAACCGAGTTGAGGCGCAATCCCTGCAATTAAGGAACTGCCCTCCTTCATTTCTATATTGCGCCCCCAAAGGCGAATATTTCCCCCAGAACTCCCTCTAACATCGACAACCGCCAGATTTTCCAAGGAAATCGTATTGGAACTGTTAAGCAAGACATTACCGCCTTGATTCTCGGAACTTGCGTCAATATTGCCACTAATCACTAAAGACCCTCGGCTATCGATCACGATTAATCCCCCCTGTTGAGGACTACCCGCTTCAATGGCGACATTTAAAACATTTTCAGGAGTAAGAATGGTAGAAAATAGGTTAATTTCTCCAGTTAAATTGGCATTACGCTTGTATTGATTAGTTAATAAAACTTTTCCTGGGATTTTGTTTAAATCAGCATCCCGAAAGAGAACAGTTCCGATGTTAATATCTGCACTTGTTGGTATATCGGGAAAATCTATCGGATCAAAAAAGAAGTCGTTGCCTGTCCCTTCAAAAAAAGGGCTACCGACAGCACTCGAATCAACCCCTGCTCGAATATCTAACGTCGGCTCATTCTTACCATCAATCGCAATAACCGTTCCATCCGTTAGCGTGACATTTTCCTGTAATCCATACTGGGGATCGGCTCCTATGATCTGCACATAGTCAGGAATATTGACGCTACCCCCCGCAATAATATGCAAAGAGGCTCCTTCATAGGCTCCAATGGTGACATCCCCTTCTGTCCGAATAATGGGATCATGGGGGCTAAATAATTTTCCTAAACTCCCGTCTAACTTTTCAATCCGAAAATTGCCTCGGCTCCAAAAATGAGCATCACCACCCACCTGATTGGCAGCCCGTAAGGTCATGTCACCACCCGAATAAAAGCCGCTTTGGGGATGATTAAGGGCAAAAATATCAACTTGATTGCCTTGAAGGGTTAAATCTCTACCAGCAGCAGCAATAAAAGCTTGGTTAACACTATCCCTAATTTTGAGCGTATTCTGTGCGTTTAAGGTTAAATTCCGTCCCGCTTGGACTTGACCTTGTAAGTTTAAATTTCCCGCCGTTAAGGTTAAATCTTTGCCTGTGCTTAAATTTCCTCGATTGACGATCGCGGCCGATGAGTTAGCGCGAAAATTTAATCCTGTCGGAATATTAACGGTTAATAAAGGCGGAGAATTAGGATTAATCGTACTAAAGGCATAATTATTAGGAAATTGAAAACTATCGGCAGTTGTCGCTAAAAAAGAGCCGCGAATATCAAGCTGGGCATTCGGGCCAAATAAAATGCCATTGGGATTTAAAAAATAAAGATTAGCATTGCCTAAAACGCCTAATGTTCCTAAAATTTGCGAAATATTGCCACCCGTTACGCGGCTAAAAATATTGGCAATCCCGTTAGGATTACTGAAATAGGCTCCCCGTCCTTCGGAAATATTAAATTCTTGAAAACTGTGAAATAAGTTGCTTCCCCGTACTGCTCCTCCATCGACGCGATCGCTCTCAATGCCCTTAATCACATCGGGATGAATCGTCGAACTTTCTGAACCAAGACTGCGATCGGGAACCAGTTGAGATTTCGCTGGTAAGGAGCAGAAGAGAATACTGGATAAACCTAAGATACTATAGAAAAAAACAGTCGCTTTCATACTCTTTATTTTGTTACAGCGGTATTGAAATGAATTAAAAGATTTTCAATTTTTGAAAAACAAAAAGTTTAAAATCCTTACCCCTATCTGCTTTCGCTGAATACTGCTATAACTTGTCATTTCCACGACACGCATCTTTCGGACGGAATAGGTAAACATCGGGCTAAGATTTGCAGCACTGAAACGATCCATTGAAAACGATCCATTAAAATGGTTGACCCCATGATCACAATGCCTGTTAACAATATTCTTGTAGTTCCGAAAACGCTATTTCATAAGAGCTTAAGGCGTTAAGAGGGATTGACTTTATAGCCCTTTTTTTGTTGTCATAATGAGGATGTATCAAAAAACTGTTTTTAAAAGAACATAACCAAACTGTTTATCCCAGAGGAGAAAATTCTGTCGTGGTAGCCGCCTATAATCCCGCTGAAATTGAACAAAAATGGCAACAAGTCTGGGCTGAGATGGGCTTAGACCGAACGCCAGAAGATGCTAGCCGACCGAAATTTTATGCCCTGTCGATGTTT
Organism: uncultured bacterium; assembly: GCA_964482215.1. Taxonomy (GTDB): domain Bacteria; phylum Cyanobacteriota; class Cyanobacteriia; order Cyanobacteriales; family Microcystaceae; genus Snowella. The sequence continues at coordinate 15,293 of CAYZWO010000086.1, read as the reverse complement.
CCCTATCCGTCAGGCAGTCTCCACATGGGTCATGTCCGCAACTACACGATTACGGATGTGATTGCTCGCCTCAAACGGATGCAGGGTTATCGGGTCTTACATCCAATGGGCTGGGATGCGTTTGGTTTGCCCGCAGAAAATGCCGCCATTGATCGCGGAATTCCGCCCGCAGAATGGACGTATCAAAATATGGCCCAGATGAAGCAGCAACTCCAACAATTGGGCTTATCGATTGACTGGGATCGGGAAGTGGGAACCTGTTCACCCGATTATTATCGTTGGACGCAGTGGTTATTTTTACAGTTTTATCAAGCGGGTTTAGCCTACCAAAAAGAAGCCGCCGTTAATTGGGATCCCATTGATCAAACCGTGTTGGCCAATGAACAGGTGGATAGTGAAGGGAAATCCTGGCGTTCAGGGGCGAAGGTAGAGCGCAAGTTATTGCGGCAATGGTTTTTAAAGATCACGGATTACGCGGAACAGTTACTTAATGATTTAGATAAGTTATCAGGTTGGCCTGAACGGGTAAAAACCATGCAAGCCAATTGGATCGGCAAATCCGTTGGGGCTTATTTGGAATTTCCCATTCAAGGCATGGATGAAAAAATTGCGGTGTTTACCACTCGTCCCGATACGGTTTATGGGGTAACTTATGTAGTATTAGCGCCTGAGCATCCCTTAACTCTACAAGTAACCACCAGCGATCGCCGAGAAGCGGTAGAAGCTTTTATTAAAGAAGTGGGTAGTCAAAGCGAGATCGAACGAACCGCCGAAGATAAACCAAAACGGGGTACTTTAACAGGGGGAACGGCAATCAATCCCTTTAACGGGGAAGAAATTCCCATTTTAATTGCAGATTATGTGTTGTATGAGTATGGAACAGGGGCGGTGATGGGGGTTCCTGCCCATGATGTGCGGGATTTTAAATTTGCAAAAGAGAATAATTTACCCATTAAGGTCGTCATTGTTCCTGATGATGCGGATAATGCAGACATCGAATTGCAGGCGGCCTATACCGAATCGGGCATTATGGTGAACAGCGATCGCTTTACGGGGATGGATTCAACTCAGGGCAAAACGGAAATTATCAAATATGCCGAAGAACAGGGTTATGGAAAAGCACGGATTCAGTACCGTTTACGGGATTGGTTGATCTCTCGTCAACGTTATTGGGGCTGTCCTATTCCTGTGATTCATTGCCCTAGCTGTGGCACCGTGCCCGTTCCTGATCAGGATTTACCCGTTAAGTTACCTGATAATGTGACCTTCAGTAGTCGAGGCGGCTCACCATTAGCCAAATTAGAAGAATGGGTGAATGTTCCTTGTCCGAGTTGTGGGGAACCTGCTAAGCGAGAAACGGACACGATGGATACCTTCATTGATTCGTCCTGGTATTTCTTGCGTTATACCGATGCTCAAAATTCCCAAGAAGCCTTTAATCTCGATAAGGTCAATAGTTGGATGGGTGTGGATCAATACGTGGGTGGAATTGAACACGCCATTTTGCATTTACTCTATTCCCGTTTCTTTACCAAGGTTTTACGCGATCGCGGTTTAGTGAACGTGGATGAACCCTTTAATCGGTTACTGACCCAGGGCATGGTACAGGGACTTACTCTAAAAAGTCCTACAACAGGCAAATATATCCCCATAACTCACGCTGATGTTTCTGAAACTCCGCTGGTTAACCCAATGAATCTTGATGGGACTGTTGATAAAACATTTACATATGGTGGAAAATCATACTTTGATACTAAAACTGGAGAACCCTTACAAGTTTTCTATGAAAAAATGTCTAAGTCCAAATTCAATGGCGTTGATCCGCAACAGGTTTTAGGCAAATATGGAGCCGATACCGCACGGATGTTTATTCTGTTTAAAGCTCCGCCTGAGAAAGATTTGGAATGGGATGATGCCGATGTCGAAGGCCAATTCCGTTTCTTAAACCGTGTTTGGCGATTAGTCAGCGAATACGTGGAAAAAACAGGCCAAAAATCTAAACCCATTAACCCTGCAACCCTTGACGCGCCGAAAACCAAGACTGAAAAAGATTTGCGCCGAGCCGTTCACCAAGCGATCAAAGATATTTCTGAAGATTTAGACGGAGAATACCAATTTAATACGGCCATTTCCGAATTAATGAAGCTCAGCAATGCCCTAACTGCGGCGGATTGTGTAAGTTCTCCCATTTATCAAGAAGGAATTGAAGCGTTGTTAATTCTTCTCGCTCCCTTTGCTCCCCATATTAGTGAAGATCTCTGGCATCAATTAGGGCATCAATCTTCTGTCCATCAGCAAATCTGGTTAACTTCCGATCCCAATGCGTTAGTTGTAGATGAAATTACTCTAGTCATTCAAGTCATGGGTAAAACCAGGGGAACAATTCAGGTTCCTGCCAGTGCAACGAAGGAAGAACTAGAAGCTTATGCCCGCAATTCCGACATTTTCCAAAAACACTTAACGGGTAAGGACATTAAAAAAGTCATTATTGTCCCTGGTAAATTAGTTAATTTTGTCGCTACTTAAAAGGAGAAATTATGACAACCTTGCAAGAAGCTTTCAATGTGATCGATCTTTTGCCGAAAGAGGAGCAAGAGCAATTATTTGAAGTGTTGGCTCAACGCAGAAAAAATGAACGTCAAGCTGAGATTTTAGCTAATGCTAACGAGGTCAAACAAGCGTTCAAAGAGGGTAAAGCTTGGATCGGTTCTGTTGACGATTTGATTATTGATTTACTAGAGGACGATAATGCAAGTTGTTTGGAGTAGTGGATTTAAACACTCCTTCAAAAAAATAACGAAAAAACAGCCCCAATTGAAATCTAAGATTATTGAGACGTTAAGATTATTAGCGAATAATCCGTTTGATCCTGTTTTGAAATCCCATAAACTAACGGGTCAATTAGATGGATTATGGTCTTGTTCGGTTGCTTATGATTGTCGAATTATCTTTGATTTTGCGGAAGATGGACAATTATTGGAAATGATCATCTTATTAATTGATGTCGGTAGTCATGATGATGTTTACTAGTAAAACCCGTGAATGGAACTAGAACTGGTGAGCGTGGCCAAGGTTACATTTTTTGAAACCTGTTTACAATACTTTATAGTTTTGTGTCATCGTGGCTCAGGATACTTGACTTGAGTTCACTCCAAATTGATCATATTAAAATAAACAAAATTTCGGCTTCTGGGTAAGCCACACCCAAATTGCTGTTAGGAGAACAATTTAATGAGAGACGCGGTTACGACCTTAATTAAAAATTATGATGTTACTGGCCGTTACCTAGACCGTAACGCAATGGATTCTTTAAAAGCTTATTTTGAATCGGGCACGGCTCGGATTGCAGCAGCTAGTCTGATCAATGCCAATTCTTCAGCGATCGTCAAAAAAGCGTCCGCTTTATTATTTGAAGAAGTTCCCGAATTAATTCGCCCTAGCGGTAATGCCTATACAACCCGTCGTTTTTCGGCTTGTTTACGGGATATGGACTATTATCTCCGTTATGCCAGCTATGCCTTAGTTGCAGGGGACAATCATGTTTTAGATGAGAGAGTTTTATACGGATTGCGTGAAACCTACAATTCTTTAGGGGTTCCCATTGGCCCAACGGTTCGCGGTATCCAAATTATGAAAGAACTGGTTAAGGATCTGGCAACCGAAGCAGGCATGATCAATACGGATTTTATCGATGCACCGTTTGATCATTTAACCCGTGAAGTCAGTGAAGTTTCTGTTTAATCAAAAAAGCTTTCAAAATTTCTGGAAGAAGAGAAGTTTAGCAAATTCTGTTTAACTTCTCTTTTTTTAGTAAGTTCTTTTAAGCTTCCTAATAAAACTCTAGAAGTCTTTCAAGTTGTGTGTCGGCTTTTTTTGCTGAATAGAATGCTTCCAATTAAATTTATCTTTTCAGTAGCCAAGTTTCAAGGAATAAACTATATTAGATAACGTGCATGTCTTAAACTGACGTTAGATAGGAATCTCGAAACCCGATCACTGCATCTGTATTGTATTTTTGAAAAAACATGAAAAGTGATTTACAGAATCTTCAAATTAAACCTAGAGAATTAAAAGAATTAACAGGATCTAATAGCGGAGGTAGTTTCAAGATAACTATTTGGGGGACTGCTTGGAGAACTCTTGCATTGGCAATGTCTATGTTCATATTACTTGCTGTTACACAGATTGACTTTTTTGCTGACCTATTTTTATTATCCTTAATTATCGGGCCGTTCATAGCAATTATAGTTCCAACCATCAAAGCAAAATTCAAGCAACCAGAATCTCTGCAAAAACTGCTTGAAGAAACTAATAAGTTTAATACTGTTATTAAAGCGATTGATGTCAACGATCAATTAGTTGCGGCAGGAAATTCAGGAATGAGTACAGAAGAACGAAAAAAAACTATAGACGCATTAACTTTAATAAAAGAAGATTTAGTTCGCGCCCTAAAAACGGAAAAAATTCTGAGGGATAACAAAGATATTATAGCTCTTAACCCTGACTTTTTTATTAATAATTTGTCTAGATTAAACTCCTTAGAAACTGATTCGAAAGCTGGAGAATTTGGTAAAATTTTAAGTGATGCTTTATCTGTTGGAAGAGAAGTAGCAGAAGAAATGAAGAAAATGCAAACAACAATGAATTAAATTGGATATAAGCGTGCTTTATGCTTCTATGAAAATGATGAATTCAAATTTGATTTTTTATCAGTTTGAACCTAAGAAACTGTAATTAGGTCATAAAAAATACTTTCCAAAAAGGATGACCATTCTGGAAAGCGTTAAACATCGAAATAGGTTGTGATAATGACCACTTATTTTTTCAGGTCTTTGGCCATTTGACGGAAACGATCTAAGCTGTCGTCACTGCTACGGCGATCGCTGTTTACTGATTCAACGACGGATTGGGATGAAGATTGGCTTGAGATTGCCTCAACAGTAGGCATTGCACCAACTTTCTTTTTCTCCATCGAGGAAACTTCTTGAACGAGCGCACCGCCATTGCTACTGGCCGTTTTAGGAAAAGTGCGTTTAATGGTAATGGGCTTACGCATAAACTCCACATTGCCTAAACTTTGGGCCTCATCGGGTTCAAGAAAAAAAGCGTCTTTCTTTTGTGGAGACGGAGGAGAAACGGGATCGGCTTCATCGACGTATTTTGTCTTCCCTCCAAAAATTCCGAACAGTCCAGCCATCGTTGTACTCCTAGAAGGTGATTTAAGCGATACAGATGTTACACAGTGTTAAAGTTTAGCAAAGTTTCTTAATAAAAAGAATGATTTGTTTGAATTTTATTAACGAAAAATCAAGAATTGTTGAGAAAGTATGATCTTAAATTTCCGTAAACTAATCGTCATCAGTTTAATCTTTCTGCCAAAATGGGATAGATTTTCGCCGCTAAGCCTATGTTCTGGAAACTGCCAACCCAATTTCCCCAGTTTTTGATCAAACATTTCCTCCAAGACGGACAGTGGATTTCTGTTACAGTTTTCTTTTCACTCACTTCCCTTTTCAGTTTGAGTTATGGGTTGTCTTCCAGTTCTCCGGTTATTCCCGGCCAATCTCCTCAACTCCAACCAACGCTATTAACGCAAACCGTCCAAAATTTACTGCAACAGGGAAATACCATCACTGTCAACGGTCGTCAATTCCCCGTCGCGTGGATTCAGTGGATACAAGGCGGCGTAACTCGTATTGGCATTAGTGATACAGGAGCAATGCAGAGTTTGGGTGTAGAGCTTTTAAGTACCAATCAATCGAGTAGTCAACCTGTTTCCTGGTTTTCGGGGCAAGCGGCGACAGTATCGGCTCAATTTTTAACGCCCTATCGCTATCTTGATTTAACTGAATTATTACAACGTTCAGGCGCAAAAGTACAAGCTAATGGCGATAATTTACTGATTAATTCCCCAGATTCAGAAATTCTCAATATTCGAGAGGGAAAACAGTCTTGGGGTAAACGGGTTGTAGTGGAGTTAAGCCGTCCTACCTTTTGGCAAGTAAGCCAGAACCCAACGGAAGGGGTTGTCATGCTCAAAAGTTCGATTCAGGCTCCATTACTCCGGCAATTTTCAGCGATCGCGCCCAGCCAACCGATCGCTAAACCGACTGATGAAGACGATCTTGGCAGTGGAGCAAGCGGAAAAGCCTCATTTCGAGTAGAAAATAGTGGAAATAATAGTAAACTCACTTTTAATTTACCGACTGCCCATAAATTGCAGGTTTCGAGTTTAGATACCCCAGCCCGTTTAGTCATTGATATTCGACCCGATGCACCCACCGCTAAAAATATTGCTTGGACGGAGGGGATCAATTGGCAACAACAATTTATTCCGTTGGGAAATCATCTATTTCCAGTCACTTGGTTAACCATTGATCTTAAGTCTCCCAAAATTTCCTTAAAGCCGATTCCATTTAACCCCAGTGGTGCACAGGGAACAGGAGGCGTTGCAGCAATGGCTAATGCTTGGCAAGCGTCGGCAGCCATCAATGGCGGATTTTTTAACCGTAATACCCAGCTTCCGTTGGGGGCAATTCGACAAGCGGGAAACTGGCTTTCTGGTCCGATTCTTAATCGGGGCGCGATCGCCTGGGACAATAACGGCAATATCAAAGTGGGACGGCTCAGCTTACAAGAAACCCTAACGACCGCAACGGGACAACGTTTTACCGTTCCCTACCTCAACAGTTCCTATGTCCAAAAAGGATTAGCCCGCTATACACCTAACTGGGGAAATAGTTATACGCCCTTAACCGATAACGAAGTCATTACCGTTGTACAAGGCGATCGCGTGACTTTTCAACAACTTGGCGGCAAAGCGGGACAAAATGCCTTTCCCATTCCCAGCGATGGCTATTTGCTCATTAGTCGGGGGGATACCGTGATTGCTAATAATTTCACCGTTGGCACTCCGATTACTTTAACTACAACAACCTTACCGGCTGAGTTTAATCAATATCCCCATATTTTAGGGGCTGGGCCCTTAATGATTGCCAATGGTCAAATTGTGATGGATGCTGCACTTGAAAAATTTAATGAAGGGTTTCAAAAACAAACGGCCTCCCGTAGCGCGATCGCGGTGGATCAAAATGGAAAAATCCTACTCATTGCTGTTCATAACCGAGTCGGAGGCAAAGGCCCTACCCTCACCGAAATGGCAGCCTTGTTGAAACAATTAGGGGCAAAAGATGCTCTTAACTTAGATGGGGGAAGTTCCACTGCCCTAGCTCTCGGCGGACAATTAATTGATCGCTCTGCGGTGACTGCTGCACGAGTCCACAATAGTTTGGGGGTATTTGTTTCCCCCTAAGCTTAGGAAAATAGGTGACCTCTCTAAAATTTGGGGTTATACTATGTCGAGAAAGCTAACGAAACGATTAGCGGATAATGTTATCCCCGATATCATTTAGTAAACTGGGAAACTATTGCTGAATCCTTTTAAAATTAGCCCAAAATATATAACATCAGCGATTTAAGGAGACAATAACGCATGGTTCTAGCTCAAGCAATCCCTTCCTCAACTGCACTCCTTCCTTTTGTGGTGACAGGGGCAACAGAAACCGAAACTCGCCCTTGGGGATCATTTACTACCTTAGAAGAAGGCCCTGGTTACAAAATTAAGCGCATCGAAGTTAATCCCGGCCATCGTCTCAGTTTGCAAATGCATCACCACCGTAGCGAGCATTGGATTGTGCTATCGGGGACTGCCAAAGTAACCTGCGATGACAAAATCGAAGTATTAGAAGCCAATCAATCGACCTATGTTCCTCAGTGTAGTGCTCACCGCTTAGAAAATCCTGGGGTCATTAAATTAGTGATTATCGAAGTTCAAAACGGTGAGTATTTGGGCGAAGACGATATTGTTCGTTTTCAGGATGACTACGCCAGAGGCTAATTATCTTGTCTTAAACGGCTAATTCTGCGAATTCTAAGCTTAAATTATCTGATAACAGATGAATATAAGCTAATTCTTGCATAAAGCCTAAACATTGCTCTGCTGTCATTTGATCGGGTTGAAAGATCGAAGAGCCTGAATATTTGAGCATCAATGGTCTAATTTGCTCAATCGCAAGATCGTCAATGTGAACCCCTTGCATTGACCAGACCTCAAATTCTCTTTTTTTGACGGGGATACATTCAATCAAACAGGGATCGTAATGCCGTTCATCTCTAGCAATTCGATGATAAGTTTGATTAATTTGGCGATGTTCTCCTTCTAAAATTTGCAGGAATTTAAAATCTTGGTAATACAGTAAGCCCGTAATATCGTTTTCTTGATTATGCTTTTGAGAAGTTTCTAAAATATTTTTCAAATCGTAACGGCTAATTTGGGAACTAGCTTGACTGCAATAAGTTAGGCGATAAAGACTCATAGATTTACAATGTTCGGATTCAAAAGGGTTAGTGGATAAATAAAAAAAAGAGGAGAAGTTGGTACTAAAAAAATGCTACTTTGATCGGCTAAAAATAATATAAACAACCGATCCCAAAACATTTCTTCATATAAAGAAACAAAACTTAATTTGTTAAAACAAAGGTTCATAAAATGTGTTATTCATCACAATAACGCTAATAAGTAAGGAAAGAAATAAGTATAAACACTCATTCATGTTTTTCGTAGACAAGATATAGATAAGGATTGAGCGATCGCGTTAATAAATTCAGGCAAATATGAAAATTATTTATTTTTTATCTTGAAATTGCTACTCCTAAAAAGAGCTTGTAAGGAAAGACAATAAAAAGCAGAGATTTCTCCCTGCTGTCTCTAACTCAATATCAAGTAGTCTAAGATTAAAAAACTTTACAATGCCTAAGCTTCAGGACTGACGCGTTTTTCTAAATATTGGCCAATCATTTGTTCTTGTCCTGCGCGAGAAATAATAGTTTGACGGGTGCGGTAGTGTTGACCGATTAATTTCAATTCTTCTTCAAACACCGAGCCATTGTACTCAGTTCTTAAAATCATGGTTTGAGGATTGGGAAAGTCATACACTGCCGCAACGGGTTTAGAAGTCGCAAAGCCGCGATCGCGATACAAAATATTTCCTTTTGCCCCAAATAATGTCGAACCCCTCGAAGGTTTGCGAATTGTTCCCGTATAGTTACTTTCCCAAGTGACGTAGGTTCCACAGACAAAAGCATCATCGGGATCTAAGTTATGTAATTCTGCAAGATGGCGTAACTCAGAACAGCCTGCCGCTAAAAATTGGATTTCAATTTGACTTTCCACCTCTTGGGTTTCCACATTCGGATTGAGGGTATAGTAACGTCGTTGAGAATTCCATTGACCTTCGCTTTGCCGAAAAAACTCCATAACTAAAGCTTCAATAGAAGGGGACTGGATTTGATTCACGGTCATAAATGGGAAACCTCGTAGATAAGGGGCAACAATCCACAAAAGAGAAACAATGTCAATTAAGATTAATAATCTGTTACATTGATTTACTCTAACATACTAGCCGAACCAGCGATCGCCTAAAAGTAAGTAACACCGCTACTTCTATGGATAGAAATTTGATGTGCCTAAACTTTAGTCAGAAGCTTTTAAGAAAACTGTAAGCATTGATACTTGATCAATAAAAAGAAAATTTAGTTTTAAGCTATCCGCTAAGAATGGAGGATAAACCGTACCTAATTCGGGAAATTACAGTATAATTTCAGCTAATTACTCCTATTTTATTAACTAATGAATACAGCAACCTTTAATCAATTTTTTGAATATTGTGTGGGAACTTGGATAACGGAACGGACATATCATTATCTCACCCATAACGAAGTCGAGCGATCGCGGACAGAATTTACCATTACCCCATTAACGGATGATCTCAAACTCAAAGTTTTAAATGATAATCAATATGAAGTGCGAGAAAATTTAGCAGATTTACCTGGTTTTAGTTTAAATTTTTATACCATTTCTGAAAAAGGCGAAGAAGTTTCCCAATCGCTGAATTTAATGTTTGTGCCGAAATCAGAAATCAATGATTGCTTAGAAGGAGATTATTTACGTGATCGCGCCTACGAAGAAGCCAAACCGATTATTTCTCATTTTAAATTTGACAATCAAAATCGAGAACTGTTAATGACAACTCATTATACTCAAGTTGTTTCCGTTGATTCTATTACTCTCATTAATCCCAGTCTTCGTATTCGCAAAATTGTCAACTATCAACGTCCTGAAGCAGGGCAACCGTTAACAATTCCTCGCTTAATTGGCTTTGGTGTAGAGTTAAAAGAGCCTTAATTTTTAGCCTTACCAACGTTCATATTCATAATAGATATTACCCAGTGTTTCGTAGGTTATCCCTGGATAATGTTGAAGTTTATTCTCTAGAAATTCTATGGCTTCTTCTTGGGATAATTCTGTCCGTTGCATAAAGGTTAAAACGCTAATTCTGCCTTGACTTTGGTTGACCAATCGTTGAAAAATCAAGTCAATATCTTTCTTCAGGCTTTTTAAATAGAAAAACATGGATAGGGCCAAAGCAAACGATACTAGAAATCCAAAAACATGAAATAACGGACTTTTTACTAGGGATTCTAAAAAGAAAAATTCAAAAATCCCAAAAAAGATTAAGGTATTAAAAAAAACAGGCGTTGAACCAATTCGTTCCTGTTCCGTTTTTGCTTTTAATCGAGTTAAGCGAATAAAGTAAATGGCAACTGTGGCTAAGATATAGGGTATCCATTGCATATTAATTAATAGTAGTTAAATTAATTAAAAGCTTGTTAATTTTTTTAATATATAAAGTTAAATAATAAATATATTCTAACATTGAATTTTAACCAGTTAGACCGCACTAACTTGATTGCCAATTTTAATCCGTAAATTCTGACAACGCATTAGTTCTGTAAAATTTAAACTGGTTCGATTTTCAATTTTTGCTGTTTTTTCGATGGCAGATAATAAATAATTGGCGGCTTCTATCGCATCATAACCCCGTCTCGTTGCAACCTTAATCGCCGTTTCATCCGCTTCAATTTCCCGTTCTTCACTGCGATAATTTCGCCAAATTTGATTAGCCGCGATCGCCGTTAATCCTGCCGCAACCACCAGACCGACCACATCCTTTTGCCAAAGTTGCAACGCTACGCCCCCTAATCCCATCACCGTTAAGCCTTGATAAATATCGGGTTTAAACCAACGAATTCCCGTTAAACGGCTGACTGTGCTTAATAACAACAAATCCCGTTGCGGTTGGCTTAACTGTTCCCACAGCGTAAAATTAATGGCAATTGGGCGATCGCCGCCTTCCCAAGGTCGAGGAAATTTACAATCAATCACCCTAGATTGTTGAGGCTTGCTGATAATTTTCGTCAACATTCGGCCCGAATTCCACTAAACGCCGAATTTCTGAATCTATATCCATCGTTTTTGCTTTGGGAAATCACTATGATTTTAAAGTAAGGGTATCAAATTGAGAAGACGACTATGAATCGGTTTCAGCAGCTTATTGGTCAACCCCAAGCCATTGAACTTTTGCAACAAGCGATCGCGCAAAATCGGATTGCTCCTGCCTATTTATTTGTCGGGCCATCGGGAGTGGGAAAATCCCTAGCCGCCAAAGCCTTTGCCGAAGAATTACTAGCTTTTAATCTCACCCTAGAGGAACAGGAACGGGTTAAAAAACGCTTTTTTGCTGGTAATCACCCCGATCTCTTTTGGGTAACACCGACCTATCAACATCAAGGAAAATTATTAACGGCCAAAGAAGCCGAAGAAAGTGGACTCAAACGCAAAGCCCCTCCCTTAATCCGCATCGAACAAATTCGGGAAATTGGGCAATTTTTGAGTCGTCCGCCCTTAGAAGCCAACCGTGCAGTAGTAGTTTTAGAAGAAGCCCAATCGATGAATGAAGGGGCTGCTAATGCTTTGTTGAAAACCCTAGAAGAACCAGGCAAAGCCACCCTCATTTTAATTGCCCCTAGCGTGGATTCTCTTTTGCCCACCCTTGTTTCCCGCTGTCAGCGTATTCCCTTTTATCGTCTGTCTCTGGACGCAATGGAACAGGTATTAAAACAAACCTATCGTCATGAAGTTTTAGAGCATCCCCAATTACTCGCGATCGCGCAAGGCAGTCCAGGAGAAGCCATTTCAGCTCTAGAACAATTACAGGCTATTCCTGATAATCTCAGACAAAAATTAGCCAAACCGCCTGTGAATGCTCGTCAAGCGTTAGAAATGGCCAAAACGATTGATAAAGAACTCGATACCCAAGTGCAACTCTGGTTAGTGGATTATTTGCAATATAGCTACTGGCAAGCGGAAATTAATTCAGCCCGTCTCAAAATCTTAGAAAAAGCGCGACAATACTTACTGGCTTACGTCCAGCCTCGTTTAGTCTGGGAATGTACTTTATTATCTTTATTAGAAGCCCAAACCGCTAAATAATTTCTAAACAAGCTTCAACGGTTGCCATGACCGAATTCGCCAAAGCATCTAAATCGTAACCCCCCTCTAAACCAAAAACGATGCGGCGAGTTAATTTTAATAAATATTGGGTAAAAATGCCGTAATCTGAGGGTAATAGGTTCACTTCCGCTAGAGGATCATCACGGTTAGCATCATAACCTGCACTAACAATTAATAAATCTGGTTGAAAATTTTCCAGAAAGGGCATCACTTGAGTTTTAAAGGCAGGCTGATAGTCCTTTAAGGTGCTACCTGCTTTGATGGAAATATTTAAAACATTATTATGTTGTCCGCGATCGCTGTCTCGACCAGTACCAGGGTAACAAGGGGATTGATGCAGAGAACAGTAGGCAATCTGGGGATTATCTTCAATCAAGGCTTCTGTACCATTTCCATGATGAACATCCCAATCGAGAATGGCAACTCGGTTAATATCTGGTTTTTGCAACGCATAATTGGCAGCGATCGCGGCATTAGAAAATAGGCAAAATCCCATACCCGTATTACTTACCGCATGATGTCCAGGAGGACGAGCCAACACAAAAGCAGGATTGTTACTGCTTAAAACCTGATCCACACCATCTAACCAAGCACTCACGGCCAACAGCGCAACCTCATAACTTTGGGCAGAAATCGGTGTATCCATATCCAAGGAACCCCCACCCCGTTCGGCGATCGCTTTGACTCGATTAATGTAGGTTTGGGTATGGAGTTTTTGGATAAAGGGTAAGACATCCCGTTCTGAAGTTTCAGTCGGTAATTGCCAAGTTAATTGATCATGCCAAGGTGCTTTTTTTAGACCATTAACAATCGCCGTCAAACGGGCAGGACATTCAGGATGAAAAGTGCCCGTTTCATGGGTCAAAAATTGATCAGAGTAAAGAATTTTAACCATTACTTTAGCCAGTTTAATGGAATTGCTTTTGTTCTCACGAAAAAATCGGCTAAGGCGCGATCGCAGAAAATTCAACAACTTAGATTAACTGTTATTAACTATTTAATCATTCTGAGTCTGCCATTCACTCTCCAAGCATAAGCTTAACTCAGGTTATAATAAAAGGCTGAGAGTTTAAGATACGTGAAAATATGGCTGAAAGTTACCTGCTGGATAAATTGCAATCGGTTGAGCAAACATTTGAAGAATTAACCCGTTTATTGGCCGACCCAGATGTTGCGACCAATCCAGAGGAATTCCAGAGAGTCGCTAAAGCCAGATCCTCTCTCGAAGAAACGGTAACAACCTACGAACTTTGGAAAAAAACCAAGGAAGACTTGGCGGGCGCGCGCGCCATTTTAAAAGAAGCGGGTAACGACCCCGAATTGCGGGAAATGGCCAGCTTAGAAGTCGAAGAATTAGACCAAAAATTAGAAGACCTAGAGCGTCAATTAACTATCCTGTTATTACCCCGTGATCCGAATGATGACAAAAACATCATGTTAGAAATTCGAGCTGGCACAGGCGGCGATGAAGCCAGTATTTGGGCAGGGGATTTAGTGCGAATGTATTCCCGTTATGCCGAAAGTTTAGGCTGGAAAGTTAGCTTGTTGAGTGAATCCTTAGCTGAAATGGGTGGTTTTAAGGAAGCTATTTTAGAAATTAAAGGGGATCAAGTTTACAGCAAATTGAAATTTGAAGCAGGAGTTCATCGGGTTCAACGGGTTCCTGTAACCGAATCAGGCGGACGGGTTCATACTTCAACCGCAACAGTGGCGATTATGCCCGAAGTGGACGAAGTAGAAGTTCATATCGATCCCAAAGATATTGAGTTGACTACTGCGCGATCAGGTGGAGCAGGGGGACAAAACGTTAACAAAGTTGAAACCGCCGTTGATCTATTCCATAAACCCACAGGAATTCGGATCTTCTGTACAGAGGAGCGATCGCAACTTCAAAATCGAGAACGTGCCATGCAGATCCTACGGGCTAAACTCTACGATATGAAGCTACAGGAACAACAAGAAGCCGTGAGTTCTATGCGGCGATCGCAGGTAGGGACAGGTTCACGCTCCGAAAAAATCCGCACCTATAACTATAAAGACAACCGTGTGACAGATCATCGTTTAGGTCGTAACTTTTCCTTAGCTCCCGTCTTAGAAGGTGATGTGGAAGAAATCATTCAATCCTGCATTTCCCAAGATCAACAGGAACGATTAGCAGAATTAGCAAATGCTAATAATTAAGGGATCAATAATCGCCAAATATTTTCGATACAGTAGAAATAATTATTTGCGAGAAAGCCTATGACAACCACCGCAGAGGATGTCTGGAGGATCTTAGCGGAATTAGCCACAGCGCAAAAAGAAACTGACCGATAACTTCAGGAAACTTAGCGACGACAACAGGAAACGGATTGGCAGCTTAAAGAAAGCAGCCAGAAGTTTAACCAACGGCTCAAGGAAACTGATTGACAACTTAAAGAATTGGGTAATACCAATTTGACTGAGCAATAAGGCAGCAGAACGCGGTAAACCTTGATCAAGCAACAGTTTCATAGGTCGGTGTTAATTCGATAATTCGATCTTCTAAACAAGCAGAGGCATAGCTTAAGACTTGTTGAATGTCTTCTTCTTCTAATTCAGGAAATTCTTGGTAAAGTTCATTACGGTCTGGATAGATTGCAAGGAGTTCTAAAACTCTGCGAACCCTGAGGCGTTGGCCACGAATACAGGGCTGACCATTCATTTGATTGGGATTGATAGTAATACGATCAAGTTTCATTTTTCTTCCTCAATAAAATCGATGGCGATCGCCAACAAAAATACAACGTTCTCAAACATATTGTATTAATTAGCTATGTTCATTGACTTAAAGTTTGGTTACATTAAAATTACACGACTTGGAAGGTTAAAGGTTGTCCAATCTGAGAGAATAGTGAAATAG
>CAYZWO010000085.1:0-19109 GCA_964482215.1 uncultured bacterium | reverse complement strand
AAAAAGATGGGGTTGAATTTTTCGAGCCTGCTTACCTCTTCGATGAAGGTTCCACCATTGATTGGCGGCCCTGTGGTCGTAAGTTGACCTGTACCTATCCTGGTCTCAAGATGTACTACGGCCCCGACAATTTCATGGGCAATGAGGTTTCTATTTTAGAAGTCGATGGTAAATTCGATAATTTAGAGGAAATGATCTACGTTGAAAGCCATCTGAGCAAGACAGGAACGAAATATTACGGTGAAATGACCGAATTATTGATTAAACACAAGGAATATCCTGGCTCTGACAACGGTACGGGCTTATTCCAAGTTTTGGTTGGTTTGAAAATGCGCGAAGTTTATGAACATTTGACAGCTGAAGCTAAAGTGGCTACGGCTGTTTAAAACTAAAATATACTTTTGATCGTCTTAGGTCGTGGGAGTTAATTGGCTCTCACGATTTTTTATAGATTACCCTAAAAACAGAAAAGAGAAGCGGCTAACTTCTCCTTGCCAAATTCTTAAAAACCTAAAAAAATGATAAATTATGGCAACGACGATTGAAAACGACTTGAAAGACGTTCTCGCTAGATTGGATCAACGTTTTGATCGCTTAGAGCAACGATTGGATAAGATTGATTCCGATATAACCGATTTAAAGATCAATCAAGTTCGGATGGAAGAAAAACTCTCGGGACAAATAAATGTTCTAGATGAAAAAGTGACAGGATTCGGTAAACACTAGAAAATCAAGAGTTTACCAATCGTGGTATTTTAATCGCTCTGATTAAAGGAAAAGTAAAATCATGTTGCAATTTTTAATCCTGACAGTTTTTGTGTTATTCGGAGCGGTTGAGTTGTTCCAATGGCTAAAGGGCGTTATGTTACCCTTACCTATCTATGTTTTGGCAGGGTCTTTTTTAGCGATCGCGTCTAATTACGATAAAGGCATGGGCTTATTACTCAATTTACGCACCGCTTCCAATGAGAATTTAGTCCAAACAGCCGTAATTGTTGAACCTGATCCCCTTGTGTTAACGGCTGATAGCTCAACTAGCTCAACGGTTAAAGAAAATTCTCAGGAACCGTCGGCTAACATAGAATAATGGAAATTCCTCGGCTTCATCCCGATACGATTGAAGAAATAAAACAACGGGTTGATATTGTTGATATCATCTCCGAACATGTTGTACTCAAAAAACGAGGAAAAGATTACTCAGGGCTTTGTCCCTTTCATGACGAAAAATCCCCTAGTTTTACCGTTAGCCCAACTAAGCAAATGTATTATTGCTTTGGCTGTGGGCAGGGGGGAAATGCTTTTAAATTTTTAATGGAATTAGGTAAGCGGTCTTTTGCCGATGTTGCCTTAGATTTAGCAAAACACTATCAAATTCCCATTAAAACCCTAGAACCTGAACAAAAGAAAGAATTCCAACGGCAGTTATCTCACCGCGAACAACTCTACGAAATTTTAGCGGTGGCAACCAATTTTTATCAGCACGTTCTCCAGCAACCTGAAGGGCAAAAAGCACTGCATTATCTAACTGAAAAACGGGGATTACGAAACGAGGTTATCCATCAGTTTCAACTCGGTTACGCCCCAGAAGGTTGGGAAACTCTTTACCGCTATTTAGTCGAGCAAAAACGCTATCCTCTCGCATTGGTTGAAGAAGTCGGTCTGATTAAACCCCGCAAAAATAGTAACGGGCATTATGATCAATTCCGCGATCGCCTGATGATTCCTATTTGTGATATTCAAGGGCGAGTGATTGGCTTTGGTAGTCGCACCTTGGGAAATGACGAACCGAAATATTTAAATTCTCCCGAAACGCCTTTATTTGATAAAGGTAAAACCCTTTTTGGTTTAGATAAGGCAAAAAATGCGATTCAAAAACAGGATCAAGCCATTGTTGTTGAAGGTTATTTTGATGTGATTGCCCTCCATGCAGCAGGAATTACCCAGGCGATCGCGGCATTAGGAACAGCATTTAGTAAAGAACAGTTAACCTTATTACTCCGCTATACAGAATCTAAACAGATCATTTTTAACTTTGATGCCGATAAAGCAGGAGTTAAAGCCACTCAACGGGCAATTGGTGAGATTGAACCATTGATTTATAGCGGACAAGTTAATCTAAAAATTCTCAATCTTCCTGAAGGAAAAGATGCGGATGAATTTTTAAAAGCTAGTCCTGACAATCTTCAAAAATATTATCAATTAGTAGAAAAAGCTCCCCTGTGGTTTGATTGGCAAATTCAACAATTATTAAAAGACAAAAATCTCAAACAAGCGGATCATTTTGAACAAGTTGCCAAAGGAATGATTCAGCTATTAAATCAATTAAAGGATAATAATCAACGTTCCTATTATTTACAACATTGTGCTGAGATTTTAAGCCAAGGAGATACTCGTTTATTATCGATTCAACTCAATAATTTATCCAGTCAAATAAGCAGTAAAGGAATTGTTAATAAACCTAGAATTATAGCAGAACAACACGTTAGTAATCAAGAAATTTTAAGTTTCGATACTAATGGCGGTTTAAAAGCAGCCGAAACCTTAATCTTACGAATTTACATTCACTGCCCTGAAGCCCGAAAGGAAATAATTGAAAAATTAGAGGAAAAAGATTTAGTTTTTAATTACGCTCACTATCGCTTTCTATGGCAAAAAATCTTAGAAATTCAAGACACTATTTCACTCGGTAATGATCCAAATAATCGTTTGATTAGTTTGCTACAGGATACTTATTTAGACTCTCCTGAGCAAATGGAAACTGTTCAATTTTTGTTTCATTTAGATGAAAAAACTAATGAAGATATTTTTCGTTCTTCCTTACAAATAAACGAGGCGATCGCGACTATCGAAAAAATTGCTTTAGATCAATACTCCCAGCATTGTTTAATAAAATGGAAAGAATGTTTGAAAATCAATGATTTGGAACGCACTCAATATTATTATCAAGAATTTCTAAAATCGAAACAAGAAATTGAAATACTTAATCAGCAACGGATTGGTCAAAATATTTTATAATTTCGTGATTAATTGTTGATTAAATATACTAAGTTTTTTTAAATCTTAAATTAATTTAATTTAATGCAATACTTTTTCTACTACTTTTAATCTCTCATGGTACAAACTCCATCTAAAGCATTAACCCTAACAGCTTTTCTAGCGACTCCTGAAACTAAACCTGCCAGCGAATATATTGACGGTAAAATAATTCAAAAACCCATGCCTCAAGGTGAACATAGCACGATTCAAGGTGAATTAATTATTGCTATTAATGCGATTACCAAACCTCAAAAAATTGCACGGGCTTTTCCAGAGTTACGATGCGTTTTTGATAATAGAGCGATTGTGCCTGACGTTGCTGTTTTTTGTTGGAATAGAATTCCTCGTAATGAAGAAGGAAGTATCGCAAATAATTTTGAAACTGCACCTGATTGGATAATTGAAATTCTTTCTCCTGAACAAAGTTCAACTAAAGTTATTGCAAAAATTCTCCATAGCCTCAAACACGGAACCCAATTGGGTTGGTTAATTGATCCCAAAGAAAAAGCAATCTTTATTTTCTATCCTAATCAATCGCTTGACTGGATTGATCAACCTGAACAATTACTTCCTGTACCCAATTTTGCCAATAATTTACAATTAACGTTAGGAGATGTCTTTAATTGGTTATTAGAATAAATTAATGTGAATAATATACACAACAGAAATTTAAGATTTCATCAAGATTATTGGTTTGTTGAGGATAATTAATCTTGGGTCGAGTAATCAATATTAAAGGAATTCCTAATTGGTGAGAAACCAGTTGTTTAATCTCTTCTCCCCCTGCTTGACCAGAGGCTTTACTCACGACTAAGGAAATATTCCATTGCTGCCATAAAGCGGTTTCTAATTCGACACTAATCGGCGGACGAATAGCAATTAATCGATCTGGGGTAAAACCCGATTCCAATGCAATTTTAAGCGAGTCCAAATTGGGCAAAATTCGAGCAAATAAGGTAGCTTGTGACTGCCATTGATTAAATTGTGGTAAAGCCTTACAACCGACCGTTAATAAAACTCGTTGATCTGCTAAATAATTCCCCCTTAATAGCGTTTCAAAGCTATCTAGCTCAATAACGTTAGTCTTTGGCCGTACTTCTGCCCGCTCGTACCGTAAATAGGGAATTTGTAGCCGTTCCGCAATTTGAATAACCGTCTGAGAAATCGCGATCGCGTAGGGATGGGACGCATCAATAATCGCAATAATTTGCTCCTGAGCGATAAAGGCTTCGATCTGAGTTTCGGTTAATTGGCCTACCCTAACCCGCAAATAGGGTGACGCAGGATAAAGCTTAACTGCTTCGGGAGTCGTAACCGTGATCGTACAAAAGAAATTTTGAGCCGCGATCGCCTGAGCTAAAACAGCACTTTCACTCGTTCCCCCAATTAACCACAATCGTTTCTGAGAATCCGCCATGCCTGTAGCTAACCAATCGCCTGTTGATAACGCTCTAGCTCAACGCTATCTACCCCGTAGACCCCCTCAATTTGTTGCTCACAGCAATCTATCGCAAAATCATTAAACTCTTCCAAAGGCACGTTAAACATCCGCTCAAAGGTTTCAGGTAAAACCCGACAAAAACGAGGACGCTCATCGTAAATCTGACATTCCCGTGTTTCCTGATCAAAGTTAATACACCAGCCTCCTTCTCCCACCAAGCTCATATACAGGCTCAGTTCCTCTGGTGAAAGATAATCTCCTAAATCGGGGCGATCGCTGGGATCAAGATTACAACAAGCCCCACAACCCTTAATACATTGCCAAGTTGCCATGTGAAAGTCCTCCCATATCTCAATTTACAGCCCTTAACAAAACTTTATGTACATTTGTGTCATTTTTGAAAAAGAGCGAAACCATCCCAAGGTATTATAGACAGTGGTTTTCTTGGTGTTTTGTTTTATCACGTTAATACCACTGGTGATTTTCAGGAGAAAATATGGATTTAATAGCAGCCCTTAATCTAGAACCTATTTTTCAGCTTACTTTTGTCTCCCTCATTATGATTGCTGGCCCCGTCGTCATCTTCTTGTTGGCATTTCGCGGCGGCGACCTCTAAAAGCACGGCTCCCGTTTCTTGGTTGCTGTAATTTGGCCTTCCTCCTAGTCAGGGAGGTTTTTTATTGGTTAGGTCTATTCGGTGCCAAACGGTGTTGCTACTGCAACATAACGAACTCTACTGCCTCTACTGCTTGAAATAAAAATCAAAAAAAAACGTTAATCAACGAAAAGGGTCTATAGCTCATATTATTCATTTTTATAGCTAAAATGACAGTCTAAATGATTAGTGATGCGATTAAATAAGCCGCGAATGAAATAAAACAAACAAGTTTAAATTTATTTTAGAAAATAACTTGCCGATTTTGATAAAGCCGTGTAGGATAGACCCCTAGTTATGTGAAATCAATCTTCATAATTTAGATGAATTCTAGATGAATTCCCTAAATTCAATTAAACAAATATAATTTTTATTCCAGCAAATTGCTTGCTGTAAACTGAAAGAGAAGACACCATTTGAGTGCGCTCTAAAGTTTTAGTTAGTAGGGAATTTAGCGTCTTTTTTGAGACAAGCCTTTTTTCGTTAATAATAATTTGGGGTATAATTCCCTCCCCTTGGGGCGGAAAATGTAGGAATGCAATGAAAACCAAGGGGTTGCGAGCAAAACAATTTCCATATCCCACCCTAAGGAGCGTTTTTTTTGAGTTGAAAGAGCTATCGACACAATTACAATCACAAATAAATATAAACATAAATAATTGAATGATTAAATTATTTTTACAGACTTGGCAATTTATAAATAATCACCCTCTTGCATCAAAAAATCGATCTCTAGTGATCGCTAATTGGTTAAAGTGGCAAATTAGTTCTAGGATTCTCAAACTGCCAGTGATATTCCCTTGGATTAGTCATTCCAAGCTAGTAGTAGAAAGGGGAATGACTGGAGCAACAGGTAATATTTATGCTGGATTGCATGAATTTGTTGATATGGCATTTTGTCTGCATCTTTTACGGTCGGGAGATCTATTTGTGGATGTAGGTGCAAATGTTGGCTCTTATACGGTGCTTGCTTCTAAGGTCACTGGAGCGAATAGTGTAACCTTAGAGCCTGTACCTCAAACTTTTGAAAAACTAAAGCAAAATATTAATATTAATGACATTAAGCCTTTAGTTGATGCTCGTTGCTGTGCTGTCGGTGCAACTAGCACTGTAACTAAATTTTCAAGTAATCGTGATACGAAGAACCAAGTTATTGGTGATGAATACAAAGGTGCATGGATTGAGGTTCCTGTTTTACCTCTAGATAAAATTTTGCAAACTTTAAAGCCAACGCTTATTAAGATTGATGTTGAAGGATATGAGCTTAAAGTAATTGAGGGTGCTCAAGAAACCCTAAAAAGTGATTCCCTGTTGGCTGTTTTGATAGAAACTGTAAATCCTGAAATTGAAAATACTTTAAAAAAAAATGGGTTTATATCTGTTTACTATGATCCTTTTACCAGAAAGGTATCGACATCTAGTGTGAATTATGTAAGTCATAACTATTTATGGGTTAAGAATCTTGACTGGGTAGTAGAACGTTGTCAATTTTCTCCTAAATACCAAGCTTTGGGGATTAATTTTTAATAATTTGGGTATAATCCTCCGACCCAAGGGGCGGAATTTTTTTTAATGGTTTATCAAGTTTTAAAAGTAAAAAATGTTCAAATTAGCCTACTTTGTTTCTCATCCAATCCAGTATCAAGCGCCTTTACTGAGAATGATAGCGTCTGATCCTGATATTGAACTCAAAGTATTTTTCTACAGTGATTTCTCTCTAAATGCATATAAAGATCCTGGTTTTGGAAAATTAGTTAAGTGGGATACACCATTAACTGAAGGATATGACTATCAATTTTTAAATTGCTGGGGAAGTAAACAACGGAAAAATTTTTTTAACCAGCCTGTTGCCAAAGATATCTCTAAACAATTGGAGATGGGGAAATTTGATGCTGTTTGGGTACATGGCTGGTTTTGGTTTTGCAGTTTACAGGTTATTTGGGCTGCAAGCAAACTAAATATACCTATTCTAATGAGAGGTGAGTCTAATGCTTTGTCAGAAACAGATAATTTTTTTAAGAAAAATGCGAAAAAAATATTTCTAAAATTTTTTTTCAAAAAAATATCTAGTTTTCTTTGTGTTGGAACCTTAAACCGTGGATTTTATGCAAATTATGGAATTAGTGAAAATTGTTTGTTTTCTATGCCTTATGCGGTTGATAACGATTTTTTTCAGTCCCAAGCAAGATTGGCTGCGGAAAATCGAGAAAAATTGAAGAGAGCACTTAATTTAGAGCCAGAGAGACCAATAATTTTGTATGCTGCCAAACTAACGGAGGTCAAGCGTCCACAGGATTTATTGGCAGCGTATCGATTACTTTCATCCGATGGCATTCAAGAGCCAGAGCCTTATTTAGTGTTTGTTGGAGATGGGATTTTACGAGCATCCCTTGAAAATACCGCCCAAGAAACAGGTTGGCATTCTATTAGATTCTTGGGCTTTAAAAATCAATCAGAAATGCCTGCTATGTACGATTTGTGTGATATCTTTGTTTTGCCTTCTAGCTTTGAGCCTTGGGGCTTGGCAATTAATGAGGTAATGAATGCTGGCAAAGCTGTTGTGGTAAGCGATCAAGTTGGCTGTGTTCCTGACTTAGTTTTAGAGAATCAGAATGGTGCTATTTTTCCAGTAGGTAATGTGGCGGCTTTAGCAAACGCAATACGATGGGCGATTACTAATTCTAAAATAGCAGGTGATGATAGCCTAAAAAAGATCCAAAATTGGGGTTTTCAGGAAGATATCCAAGGACTTAAAGCGGCTTTAGAATTTAGTTGTCTATCCCATAAAATATGTTTGGACTAGGCAGTTTATTTTTACGGGTCTTAATGAAAACAAATTCTATTTTTATTAAAAGATATTACTGAAAAGTTAAGTATCCCTATCTTTGATCTTTGTTAATGTTGGTGTAAATGTAAGGCATTATAATTTTTTTATGTTAAAATACATCAACTCACTTTACTAAGCCCAAACTTCTTCGTAAACTGTTGACTTTAGCTTTGACTTGGTCTCTCAAAATAGGTTTGGAAATTCATCGCCTTCATTCTATTTCTATCAAGACACATAATCGCCGCTCTCAGAATTTTTTTCGTCTGAGTTTTGATCATTTTTGTCATCTTGTCCTTCATCCTTCTCTGCCCAACTTTTCTCTTTTTCTCGACTCCTTATATTTTTTGTCTTGTACTTAGAATTTTTATGACTAAAATACTCATTGTTGGTAATGTTTCAGAGACTTATCACTTAGGGAGTATTCTTGTTCGGTCTGCTAAAGAAATTAACATTGAATGCTTAGCAGCTGACACTAATCCCAAAAACTATGCTCCATCTATGTCTTCTATTTTGGGAAAAGTTTTTTTTAAGCTTTCAGGTAAACGCACTCTTGAATGGTGGTCATTTAACCAACAGTTAATTACTCAAATTGATGAATCTAGACCAAATCTAATTTTAGTAACTGGTATTTTTCCTTTAACCTACAGAGTGTTTGAAGTTTGTCATTCACTCCATATACCAATTGTTAATTATTTGACCGACTATCCTTGGAATCCTAATCATATCAGTTCTGTATTTTTGAAAAATTTAAAGGAATACTCCCTAATTATTAGTACAAAAAAAAGAATTCTTAATGAATTAATTGATTTTGGGGTTAGGCGAGTAGAATTTTTGCCTTTTGCCTATGATCCATTTCTGCATTATCCCCCTACAGTCACAGATGAGTTAATCAAGCAAAGATTTTCATCTGATATTACTTTTATCGGCACTGGAGACCAAGAGCGTTTGCCTTATTTTAAGGCTATTAGAAAAATAGATGGAATCATCTTGAAAGTATATGGTTCAGCATGGAATAAGATTCCTCTTCAAGGCATAAAAGCACAGCCAGCAATATTTGGTGATGACTTGAGTTTTGCGACCTATTATTCCAAACTATGCTTAGGAATTGTTCGGAAGAAAAATAAGGATCAATCTACATCAAGAACATTTGAAATTGCTGCCTGCGGAGGCAGTGGTATATATGAAGATACTCAAGAGCATCGTGAAATATTTAATGGCTATCCCGACTACGGCTTTTTTACTTCCCCCCAAGACTTAGCTGAAAAGTGCCAATGGTTATTAGAAAATCCTCTAGAGCGAGAAGCTATGCGACAGTTAGGAATTCAGCTAGTTGTCAATGAATCGAATACTTACACAACACGCTTAAAAACTATTCTGGAATGGGCTTTACCTTAAGTATTTGATACTTTTTCTGAAAACTTAATAATCTTTCAATAAAAATAAATTCTACTAATACTTATGTTTTATGTCTAATTTCTATAAAACTCCTTGGTTAGAACAAGATAAAGCCCACCGAACAAGTATTTTTAAACGTGCAATTTATCTATTGACCCGACCTCTATTATCTTTTTATGGAAAATCTTTCCTTGACAAAGAAACGCTGACTAAACTCAAACCAAGCATAGTTTTACCAGGTCGAGGAATGCCCCTAGAAACTAGAAGAAAATGGGGTTCTGCTCTCTGTAAAATTCGTGAATCAGTGATTTTAGTTCAAGGTACGGGTACAGGTTGGGATGTTATTTCTTGGGCAAAATTAAGACCCAAAAAAATTATTGCTACGGATTTATTTGAGTTTCAAGATTCATGGAAAGCAATTTCGAGTTATTGCCTTGAGACTTTTGGGGTTAAAGTTGATTTTCATCAAGCTTCCCTAGAAGATCATTCCTTTATTGCCTCCTCTTCCATTGATCTTTGTGTTTCCGATGCAGTATTTGAGCACTGTACTGATTTATCAGCAGTTCTTCGAGAATCATTTCGTGTACTAAAGCCAGGTGGAAGTTTATACGCTGGCTATGGCCCTCTATGGTTTGCCGCGGGTGGCGATCATTTTTCTGGACGGGGCGGCTTAGAGAATGCATTCAACCATGTACAACTAAATCAACAAGAATATGAAAAGTATTTTAGAAAATTCCTAGAACCTAATGAAGACTTTCAAAGTGGTGGCAGGTACGTAGAGCTTGATTTATTTTCTAAACTAACAACCCAAGAATATATACATTGTTTTAAAACCACTGGCTTTCTTGTTAATAGCCTAATTTTGGAAGTTAGCCCTACAAGCTTACTTTTTAAGAAAAAGTTTCCAACGCAATTCAGGAGCTTACTAGAAAAATGGTCTAATAAATGCAAAGAAGAAGATTTTTTGATTAATGCAAATCTAATAAGGCTTTTAAAGCCAACATAATTCTATAGAAAAAACGAGATAATCGAACAAAAAAGCCCTTTTGTCTTTAATTCAATACAGTTATTTTCGCAAACTTATGCTAATTCAAATTAAAATGCTCCAAGAAAGAAGTAATTGGTTTTTTACCTGTTTAAAAAGATCAACTGATAAAGAAAGATTTATTTGTCCTAATTGTAAAAGTAGTGAATCAGTTAAAATTGACCAGAAATTACTTGTCTCCCAACTGAGAGAATGCTCTATCTGTAATCTAAGATTTAGAACTCCAATAGATTTCCCTTCAGATAACTACGAATATTATCAAGAAGGTTATTCTTTCGGATTTACAACCGATATGCCTAAAAAAGAGCACTTGGAGAAGTTATTATCTTCCAGATTTGAAGGACATGAGAAATCCTATAGCAGAATTATTCAATTACTAAGAACTCTTTATCCTCAAGATGGTGTCAAATTGTTAGATTTTGGTTGTTCATGGGGATATGGTTCATGGCAACTACAAAAGGCGGGATTCCACGTATTTTCATATGAAATATCCGAGCCTCGCGCAAAATATGCAAGACAAAATCTAGGTATAGATTTAATAGACTTAAATTCTCCTCCAACAGGGATTGATATCTTCTTCAGTAACCATGTTCTTGAACACGTTCCCGAGCCATCTAAAACCATCTCCTTAGCAAGAAAAATTCTCAATGATGATGGCATATTCGTATGTATTACCCCTAATGGCTCTGATAGCTATCGTGATTTTGATTATAATGGCTGGCATTCTTTGTGGGGGAAAGACCATCCCAATCATATTAACGATACTTTTTATGAGAGTCAATTCATTGATAATCCATACCTAATTTCATCAATAGACAATTCATTTGATCATTTTGATCATATTCAAAGCTGGAATAAACAAAACACTCAAGTTAAATTATCCGTTAATTCGTCCGAGTTATTATTGATTGCCTATCCAAACAAAAAAATTTAGGATATTACAATGTTGATTGTCATCAACCTAAGGCAACTCCAAGAGGCAAGCAACAAACATTTGCTTGTAAAAAGCTCCTTCTAGAAAGAAGTGTCGAATATGAAAATTTCAATAGTTGTTGGTGGCAGATGGCACGCTTTTGATCTTGCACGAGAACTCCACACGACAGGTCATTTACATCGATTAATCACTAATTACCCAAAATTCAAAACACGACAGTGGGGAATTCCCAATGAGAAAGTTGTTAGCCTTCCATTAAGCTTGATTTTATCAAAATTAATTTACAAAATTGGTGGGGAATCGTTGCTTAGGAAGCAGCAATTTTTTCTTCATAACTTATTTGCTATCGAAGCAGCACGTCATCTGGAAGGAAGCACCCTCATACATGGTTGGTCAGGGGTTTCGGAACCTTCTATTCTCTGGGCAAAAAAGAGAAATATTCCTTTTGTCTTAGAAAGAAGTTCAGCTCACATGACTGTTCAATGTCAATTATTAAGAGAAGAATACACTAATCTTGGCTTAACTTGGAATCAAACTCATCCAAAGATTTTCGCCCAAGAATTAAGAGAATATGATCTCGCGGATCGCGTTGCTGTTCCTAGCCTTTTTGTAAAACGAACTTTCCTAGATCAACATTTCCCTGAACATCACTTAATTTATAATACATTGGGGACTAATCTTAAAAAATTTTTTCCTAGTGAAGATAAAAAAGATGATACCTTTAGAGTTATTTTTGCTGGCGGGAAAACTGTCCGTAAAGGAATTCATTATTTAGTTTCTGCGTTCCAACAGTCCTCTATTACAAATAGTGAGCTATGGCTTGTTGGCGGGTTTTCCGATGAAACATCAAGATTACTTCAGGGAAGTATGACAGGAATTAAGTTAATTGATCACGTTCCACAAGCGGATTTAGTCAATTTTTATCACCAAAGCGATGTGTTTGTTATGCCCAGTATTGAAGAAGGGATGGCAATGGTTCAATTACAAGCACTAGGTTGTGGTCTACCTCTCATTTGCACAACTAACACGGGTGGTGAGGATTTATTAAGAATGTCTGGAGAGGAACCTAAAAAATTAGAGAACAATATAGAGGAGTATCCAGCAGGTTTCCTTGTCCCAGTCCAAGATAGTCAAGCAATAGCTACTTGTTTACGAATTTTAGCTGATAATCCAAAAATTCTCGAAGCTAAACGAAGATCTGCACTTAGTTTTCGAAATGCTAGTACGGGATTAGATTGGAGTAATTATGCTAAGCGGGCGATCAAGGCTTACGAAGTTTTACATAATCAAAAAAACAAATAACACTAATGTCAGAGCAACCTTTAATTTCCATTATTCTTCCTGTTTACAATCGTAAAGAATATTTAGGTCAAGCAATAGATAGTGTTTTAAACCAAACCTATGCTAATTGGGAGTTACTTGTCACTGATGATAATTCAGAAGAAGAGACTCAAGCTTTTCTTAGACAATATAAAACAGATCCACGTATTATTGTCAGTTTTAATCCAGTAAATTTAGGACTTTTTGCAAACCTTAATCAAGCTTTTAGAAGAGTTAAAGGTGATTATGTTATTTTTCTATGTAGTGACGATGTGCTTTCTTCCTCCTGTTTAGAAGTTCTTCTTGAATTGAATGACAAATACAAAGAGGCTAAGTTGATTTTATCTTCCTTTGATTGTCTTGATTCAGCAGGAAAAGATTTGCCTAGTTCACATAATTTTTATTATGATCAGTTCTCACCAAATACGCAATTATGGTTTCCCAAAGATTTAGTTCCTATTTTACTTAAATATGGGAGCATTAATGGTAATTTAACCGGTATATGGTTTAAAAAAGAATTGATTGATTTGGTAGGAGGATTTCGGGATGATTGGAGACACGCTGGTGATTGGGAATGGATTTATAGAGTCGTCTGTCGCTATCCAGTTTTAATTTCTAGAACAAATGTCGCAGCAATCAGAAGCCATAATAAGCAACTATCGGCTGATAATCATATAAATCTTAGATCAACTATAGAAGTTGCTGAAGTTATACGATCTCTCTTAAAAGATCCGCATCTAATTGATCATCCCTCGTCCAAGATTTGGGCAAGACATATCATGCAATTTCACCTCTGGCTTGCAATCAAGTTTGTAATAAAAGGCTATTGGAATAAGTTTATAATAATTATCCGAGAGGTAAATCAAACAACTGGTTTTTGGCCGACTTTTAAGCAATTAATAACATGGCTTCCTAAAAGATATCAGTTATACAAAACTAAACAATTTGCTCTACCCCCTAATTAAACTCATGCTTTCCTGTCTCTTAATTTTAAATGATTCGTGTTGTTGAGAGGCTCTAAACTCTATTCTCAAAGTAGATCGATATTTACAAACGGTTTAGGACTACTATAAATGAATGATAGTTATAAATTTAGTTTAATGGATTATTAATATATAATTTTAGTTGATAAATAAACTGACTTTTCAACTAAAAATATTATTCAGATTAAATAATATTTATATTCATTCAAGGAGATTGACTTAAGTGAAACGTTTTGCAGCACACGTCTTAATGTTTGATTGTGAAAATAAAATTCTTAAAATGATTGAGAATTGTGCTCCATTTGTAGAAAAGATATATGTAGCTTATAGCGAACTTCCGTGGACTTACAATTCTTCTGCACGAGATGTGTATCGTAATTCTTCTGACAAAAACATTCTTAAGGAATCTATTTTTAGGGATAAAATAGAGCTAATTGAAGGAACATGGGAAACTGAAATAGCTCAACGAAATGAATGCCTTAAAAGAGCCAAAAATGATAAATTTGATTATCTAATTATTCAAGATGCAGATGAATTTTATTCCAAGGAAGCTTATCAAAAAAATATCATGGGAATTAATCAAAATCCTGGATTTGATCTCTACACTACAAACTGGTATGTTTTTTGGAAAAGTTTAGATTACGTCTTAGTAGAACCTTTTTACGGAGTCTTAGGCGTAAATCCTGCTTTTGCTATTAATTGCCAAACAAATGCTAAATTTGATTCAGGCCGTAGGTCTATTACTGACAAAATATACCATCTAGACGGAGTTTGTCACCATTTAGCTTATGTCATGGACAATGAGAGCATGTATCGCAAAATAAGCACTTGGGGACATTCCCACCAATTTAATCGAGATTCTTGGTACTATCGAAAATGGTTAAGATGGACACCACAAACAAAGAATCTTCATCCTCTTACTCCTAGCCATTGGAAGAAAGCAGTTCCTTATAGCTTTGAACCACTACCTAAAGAAATTATGGAATTAAAATTACCAATTTCAATCACAGTGGAGCCATCTTTTCTTGATATAGTTTGGGATCAGCTTGAAGATTTTAAGAGTTATGCAATTTTGTCTTTGAAAAATTTTAAAAAAAATTTAATACAAAGTATTTAAGCATATAATTTTCTGCCAATCAATATTCAAATAAGTGATGATTATGGAAAACATTGAATTCTCAAAACCTGATAGAGCTTTGCGGTGGCTTTCTTCTTTTGATGCAGCAGGTGATGACTTGAAAGGTCTGAACACTTTGCAAGAACAGATGAAATTTTACTATTCAAATTTTGTTCAGTATTATGAAGAAATTGAATTTGGCCAAGATTGCTGGAGAAATGGACACATTTTGTATCAAGACATTTTAAATAATACTATTAGCAAAAACAAAATACTAGAAGTGGGATGTGGTCAAGCAGGTATCCTTACAACAAATAAGATTAATCCGCACTTTTATTATGGATTGGATTTTTCGGAGTCACTTATCAAGTCAAACAAACACTTGTTTCCCGATGCTACTTTTATTCAGTCACAGAATCCAGTTTCTCTTCCGTTCAATGACAATTTCTTTGACTTTGTATTTTCGTTGTTTGTCATCGAACATAGTGTTTTTCCTCATAAGCTCCTTTTAGAACAAATTCGTGTTCTAAAGTCTGGTGGAACATTTTGTTTAATTTGTCCTGACTTTTTAGGCGTTGGGCGTATGACTTCTCAACGAAATGGATTTTCTTCAGGTACAGGCACACAAAAATTGAAGAAGGGTAAATTTTTTGACGCAATTATTTCAAGTTTTGATGCAAAGATAAGAATCCCTTTCTTTTGTCGTTTTTACAGAAAGAGAGCATTAGCACATCCCAAGTTTTATATTAATACTCGACCTGTCTGTTTTTGTGATCCCTTTCTTCCTGATGTTGACGCTGTTTATATTACGTTTAAGCCAGAGATAGAAGAATTTTTAGAAAATCATATTGAGTGGCTAACCTTAGACAGTGAAATGTCAGCTTTTTGCAAAGCAAATCGATTAATTTATTTAAAAGGCGTAAAAAAGTAACCTTAATGCGTAAGTTTTGTCGAAGAATTAACCATTTAAGATTAACCTCCAACTTGATAGATCACTTATCAGGATCTTGACGTACTTTTTTTGAAGCCATGCTTTGCTTTTGCTTAGTAAGCATTTTAGCTTTATTATTTGTACGCCGTGATTAATCAGCTTGCTTTAATATAAACAAAATTCTGGATACGGGAATGGAATAGTTTTGTCAATTACCACAGTTATTAAGGGAAGTTTTTGGGTTTCTATTTCGTCAGTTATAGTTCGACTCTCAGGATTTATTGTTATTGCTTTTCTTGCTAAAGTCCTTGGTCCTGCTGATTTAGGGATATATAACTTAGTTCAGAACACTATTCAAACTGGAGATAATTTATCTCGTATTGGGGCAGATGCTGCTATCCATTGCAATGGAGCCAAATATGAAACAATTGGCACCAAAGCTATAGGGCGATTGTTTGGAGTTGGTGCATGTCTAACCATTGTTACTGGTCTCGTATTGGCTCTGCTCCTATGGATATTTCGCTCAAATGCCGCAACAGATTTACTAGGACAATCAACCATTGAGCCTTGGTTAGGGCTGACTGCTTTTTTGATTATCTTAAGTGTTCTAGGCAATCCTCCCTGGTTCTACATGGTTGCTTTGCAGGCTTTTCGTCAATATTCATTAAGAACGTCCGTTATTGTTGTTGTTAGTGCCGTATCCAGTGTTGTTTTAGCTTGGTATCTTGGATTAAAAGGAGCGATTTGGAGTTTATTCTTCGGCGCTTTAGTACACTTTATTTTGGGATGGTGGTTGACCTTACCTATTTTGAAAGAAAAGGGGATAGTATTGCGTTTTGATCACTTTATTTCTGAGACTCGCTCAATTTTGAGTTTTGGATTGCCTTTTTTTGCTAGTAATTTCTTATCCAGTTTCGTTGGACTTCCCCTCCTTGGATATGTGAGTCGTGTTGGTGGGGTAGAACAATTAGGCTATCTACGAGTTGCCCAATCTTTATCTCAATTTGTTAGCTTTCTTCCTGGCGTAGTTGCACCTGTCATTATTTCTAGTCTCTCAGCAAGCTTTTCTAATAATTTCAATGATTATCAGAAAACTAAATCCTTACATCTAAGAAGCTTATGGTTATTTATCTTAATTGTTATTATAGTTATTTCTGGAAGTTTAGATTATCTTATTCCCGCAGTCTTTGGACAAAGTTATTCAGATGCCATATTGCTTTCTCATTTGACCGTTTGGATTACTGGAGTAATAACTTTATCGTCAATGTTTAGTCAATACATAATAAGTAAAGGCCAAACAAAAACTATCGGTATTATTCAAGTATTAGGATTAGTAATCAATGTTTTATGTGCTTTTCTCCTGATCCCTATTTATAGTTCTATTGGTTTTCTTTCTTCTCAAGCGATAGCTGTGATTTTTACTACCGTTATTTATATGAAGTTAATTTTAACTGATATGACAGAGCAGGATATAAAAAGAGTTTTATTTTTAGTAGGCTTAAGTATTATTATTGCTTTAGGTAACTTTTGCTTATTTTTTGTTCCTACTCTCGAACATTTAAGAATATTTATTTTAAGTATTTTTCTTTTGATTGTTTTTGTTATGGGAGGAATAGTCGTTTTTTCAAAAAATGAGCGTATTCTCATAAGTGAACATTTTTATAAAATATCGAGAAATATATTTTGATTGTGACAAATTCTTTGGTTAATTTTTTTCGTGTTCACAAAAAAATAAATATACAAAGCAAGTTTAATGAAAATTCTTAAAAAGATCTCTCCGAGTATATTGGGATCTATTTCAGCCATTTTCATGATTTTAATTTGGCTATTAAGTGCATTGCAATCTAAACAGATATATGATCCTAACACTTTCATCATAGTGGTATTGAATCAAGGTTTATTGGCATTCTTCATGGTCTATTCGTGCAGTAAACTGACTTCAAGTTATGCTTTTTATCATCCCCGTACTTTACTGTGGATAGCTCATAGTTTAAATTATTTCAGGCTTTACACAATTGGTAATCTAGCGATAGTTATCGATCCTTCATCAACTTTTTATTTTCACAATCCTTATGCACTCGCACCTAGTCATTTATGGCAGTCTAGTTTATTTGTTTTGTTATCATATGTGTGGACTTACTATTTTACTATTATTTTCCTTTATCCTGTCTCAAAATTCCATAAAAAACTTTCATTTTTCCAATCTGGCATCTATAAAATTTTTTGTCATCCTGTCACTATCCGAGTTGCCCTTCTAGCGACTTTAGCGATTTTTGCTGCTGGAATACGAGTAGGTCCTTATTATAACTCACAACTACTAGCAGGTGCTGAAGAATCAGCTTTTGATGTGGTTTCTCCGATAGAAAGAATATTTTACATTACCCTAATGTCATTTCCATCTGCTCCATCTTTAGTGGTAAGCCTTTGTGCACTATTTAATCCTAAACTTAATTCTTCTAAACGAGGATTAACTCTGAGTATTGCGGCTGGTGTTTTATCACTTATCTCTTTCTCTTTATTTCGTATGCGGTCATGGGCAATTTTATCTTCGCTATTCATGTTTATTCCTTTATTAAAAAATAAAACTGGTCGTCGCACTTTCTTTTTTGCTTCAATTCCACTAATGATAATTACTTATGGAATCGTTACAAGTCTTAGGTTAGGAGCAGCCCAATCTTTAACAGACTCATTTGATTTACAAACTTATTTGAGTTCGGCTATTACAGGTGATGCATTAGTTGAGAAAGGTGTTCGAGATACCTCTTCTACTAGTGCTGGTTTGGGAGCTATTTCTGTAGCAATTTTTCTTCAATTGCGCGGTTTGCTGACATCTCAATTCGGGTTTCAATTTTTATTTGAATTTCTAGGTGGATTGCCAACTTTTATGAAGGATATTGTGCCTGAAATATTTAGAACAAGGACTGAGTATTTGATTTTCACCTCCTTAGGTACATTTGGTGATATGGTTGAAGTCCCACTCCTACCATTCTTAAATGACTTCTTTTGGCCAATTGCTGCGTTTTTTACGCCTCTTGGTTTTGTTCTGCTTTTACAAATTAATTCATTAATTGTTAGATTAACAAAGTCGTTCCCTCAGTGTGGGTTTGTTTACATTGCTTGGCTTTTTGGTGTCTCATTTAGCTCTCATTACGTTGGTTATGCAAGTTCTGTCAAAAGTTCTTTTTTTTGGTTTGTTATTTGTCTTTGTATTGCTTCATTTACCCCCCATAAAAAATCACCTTTAGCGATTTATCGTGTATGATGAGTAAAAAATATCTCCGTTATTGTTTGTATTGTTGTGTAATCCCCAAAGAGATTATAAAATAGCGGATAGTATCAAGCAGATAATGCTAGTCTGTAGTAAAGAGTCAAAGTGAAGAAAAAGAAAGATGAACCAATGTCCAAAATGCGAGCATCAGCACATC
>CAYZWO010000084.1:0-19200 GCA_964482215.1 uncultured bacterium | reverse complement strand
CTGATCCCCCTGAAGAAGCTGTCCCTGAACCGGGCACAATTTTAGGAACCGCTTTGGCAACAGGGATAGGGATTGTGTTTAAACGGAGACGTAATCAATCTATCAAAAAATAAATGAATAGCCTTAACAAGCTTAATGAGACCTTGTTTTTTGTGAAGCTGAGGTCTTTTTTATTAGTTATAAAGTAATTTTTCAGATCGTTTTGCTTTAATTTTTCCGTATTTGTACATAAATTAATAATTTTTAATTGAGTTATCAGATTAAGTATTTCTCTGGTATTTTCTTTTGATTTTTTTTTGTAAACTTAGGGTTGCCAAAACTAAAGTTATCGATTAATCATTCCGTTTTTCCGTAGCAGTTGGCTAAAGTTTATGAAGTTTACCGCATTCCTTCCTCAATCCGTTTTATTAACCTGTAGTGTCGCTACGTTATTGAGTTTCAATCAAACGTCTCTGTTAGCGCAAGTTAAGGATTGTCAAGTTTTGCCTCAAGGTGCTTCCGGCAAAAGTGCGTGTTCTACGACTGTTGCTTCAAATGAGGTTCCATCTTCTTCCTTATCAGCAACCCTGTATCCTAACAACCACACATCTAATGATCTGCTAAATCGTAAGGTTTATGAATATGCGATCGCGAATTTGGGCGGACAAATTGGGAATGGAGAATGTGCGTTTCTGATCCATAACGCCTTAGTTGCCGCAGGAGCTAGAACCTTTGATCAACTAGGGCCAACGGATTTATATTCTGATTATGTTTGGGGACAATTAATTGCTACCATTACCCCGAATCAAATTAATTACCAATCTTTAAAAGTAGGTGATATCATTCAGTTTCGGGATGCTTCGACCTACGAAAAAACAACCTATCCTAATGGTTCATGGAAAGCTCGCCGAGTCCAGTATACTCACCACACTTCAATTATTGCGGAGGTTGATGGCACACGTTTAGTACTCATCCATCAAAATTTTGGCAATGATCCCGCTACCAAAAAAAGGGTTCAAAAGAGTTCACTCGATTTAGCAACCTTACAGTCTGGAACTTTGTGGGTTTATCGGCCTATTAAATAATTTGATGGATTGATCAAAGAACGAGTTGAAGACTTGAGCGAGGAAATGCTTCAAGTCCAACCTTTATTTATAAACTAGGCATAATAATCATTATTTTGAACCGCTCCAATTGCTGATTCGTCTTGGTTAATGCAATCAGGATTTTTGGCAAAGTTGCATACTCTTGCCCACAGTTTTGCCCTGGTGCCTGGTGCGCCAACGGAAAAGATGACTTTTGCGCCATTTTCAATCGTAACACCACAAACGGGACAGGTTTCAATTGCAGGTTCAATCATAAGTATTTATTCCTATGAAATAGGTTTTGTGCAACAATAACGGCTTTTTCTGATTATGACCGTTACCTTTGCTACCGAATATAGATTAGTCTGGTCAAGCTATCATCAATCTTCAGACACTAATGTTACTCAAAAAAAATCCCCTGACAGTAGGGGATAGAAAGAAAAGCGGTATTATCCAGTCCTACCAAGAGGAAGAGCGGCTATTCCATTGGGATTGGGAAGAAGTCCCATTCAGAGATAAGGGAGCCTGTAAGGTGAGGTCTAAATCTTGGCTGGGATCAATTGTCATAACTTCTCTCGTTCCACCTCCAACAATTCCGGCTTGGGGTAAGGCCCATCCTGCTAAAGCTCCTGCTGCTGCTCCACCGAGGACTTTTAACGGGGTAATTTTGCGATCGCCGGTGGTTCCCGCAATAATGGTGGCTGTTCCTGCTCCGGCTAAGGTTCCTTTAATAACATCTTCAGTAGAGGCTCCTACATTTTCCGTTTGGAAACCGACCAACTCACGGGATCTTGCGTTGAGGGAATAACGTTGACCATTAGTGAGGGTCAGTTGTTGAGCAATGAATTGAACGCCGGTATTAGAGGCACGCAATTGTCCCGTTACTTGACTACCTGCGGGGATTAGAACATTTCCATTCGCTTCACGGATATTGGATGCAACGTTTAAGCTTAAAGTGCGGGATTGATTGGGGCTAATTTGAATGGTTTCAGCTTCATTATAAGTCAGGGGAATGAGCGTACCCGCAGGAATTGTGCGCTGACTGGTATTAGCCGGATATTGGCTTTGGCTACGGTTAGAAGGAGCAGAACGAAAAACACTATTGCCTGATGTCAGTTGTTGGCGAGTCGGTTTTGCAGAGACCGGAACAAAAGAACCAAACACAGTAGTACTAACTAACAAGGCAGCGATCGCCGCTTTTCCAGATTTTGCGTAATGTAAATTCAACATTGAAAACTCCTCTCCGTAAATTTAGGATATCGGTCGTGTTGTCTTGACCGATATCTCTAGCTTAGGTTTCGCAACGGGGGATGTCAGTCCCATTCCAGGTAGAATTTTCAAAGGTTTTCAGGCTTTTCACGTGTGTTTTAAGTGGAAAAAAGTAGAAAGAAAAACGGTCAACTGGATGCGGACAAAATAGGATGTATATGTTACCATCAAAAAAATTTAGTCCAAAATTCGAGTTTTATGAGCAAGGTTCTGGTGCTTAATGCCTCCTATGAACCGCTTAATATCACCAGTTGGCGAAGGGCGGTTGTGTTGTTGCTAAAAGGAAAAGCCGAGCAACTTGAACATAATGGCCATTTTTTACTGTCGGATTTGCCCTTTCCCAGTGTTATTCGTTTACGTCATTTTGTTAAGGTTCCCTATAAGGAAATTCCCCTAACTCGACGCAATCTTTTAGAACGCGATCGCCATACCTGCCAGTATTGCAACTATCGGGGTGAACAACTCACGATTGATCATGTCATTCCCAAATCCAGAGGCGGCGGAGATACCTGGGAAAATTTGGTGACGGCTTGTGTGCGATGTAATGTCAACAAAGGCAATCGCACCCCCAAAGAAGCGGATATGCCATTGGCCGTGCAGCCTCGTCGGCCCTACAGTAGTTTACATTTTGAACTGGTTAAACATACTAGAGGCGACCATAATCAAGAATGGCGTAAGTATGTTATTGGCATTGATTAGTTTGTTGGAAAGAAAAAATATTGTTTTTATTGATTCTGATATTTTTCCAGCGATCGCCGAATTTCAGGGAAATTGGAGACGGTTTGGGTTAAATTATCACCATCAAAGGCTTGAATTTGGGATTCTAATTGATTCACGTAATCAATCAAAAGTTTAACGGGATAATTTTCGGACAAAGTTCGTAATCGTTTGGCGAACTGACGTAGATCCTTCATAATCATCGTTTTTTGCAATCTTGGCCAGTCGGTTTCTTCTTCTTTTTTTAATTCATTGATTAATTCAGGTAAACGGCTTAAGTCTTCTGTGTGCTCTAAAGGCGCGATCGCTACTTCTGAAGTCGCTTCTGAATCAATTGGCACCGAGGTTTCCGCCTGTTGCTCTGGGGGGTAATCGGAGCGGATGGGTAAGATGGCTTTCAATGCTTCAACCAAATCTGCTTTTATTAATGGTTTAGTTAAAAATCCTTGGCAATAGCCTTCTAACTGCGATCGCGTCTCGTTCATTAAAGAAGCTGTCAAAATGAGAATGGGAATAGAAGCGGTATCAGGATCATTGCGTAACCAGTAGGTTGCTTCTTGACCATCTAAATTTGGCATCAAAATATCCATAATAATGAGATCGGGATGGTGCTGTTTTGCTAACGTAATCCCCTCAAAACCGTCTGTTGCTTCTAATAGTTGGTGATCCGTCGATTGAAAAAAACTCCGCATTAAATGGCGGTTAGATTCCACATCATCGACAATGAGAATGGTTGCGGGGACAAACTGATTCAGATTACTATCCCGATTGGACTTATGGTGCTGAATGGCTGTGTTCTCAACCATAACGCCAGGAAAAATACAGGTAAATGTACTGCCTTTTCCTAGCTGACTCATTAATTCAATCTGTCCACCGAGCATTTCCGTTAAACGACGAGTAATTGTTAATCCTAAACCTGTTCCCCCGTATTTTCGAGTACTTTGTCCTTCACTCTGAGTAAAAATATCAAAAATGCGGGTTTGATCTTCAGAGGCAATGCCAATTCCTGTATCTTCAATGCTTAAAATCAGTTGAATTTTACGATCGGTAACAACTTCACTGGTGACATTGATATTAACATAGCCCTTTTCGGTAAATTTAATAGCATTTCCCACCATATTGAACAAAATTTGCCGTAAACGGACTTCATCAAACGCAATGACGTTAGGAACGGAGGGATCGACGGAAGTTAAAAATTCAATGCCTTTTTCGTTGGCTTTTTCAATAAAAATTTGGCGAATTTCATGAATAAGTTGGCGAATATTAACTCCTTCATAGCTGAGTTGCAGCTTTCCTGCTTCGATTTTCGATAAATCTAAAATATCGTTAATTAAAGACATTAAGGTTTTGCCGCTAGAACGAATTGCTTCTAGATAACCTTGGGAACGGGGATCGGTAGTGCTACTTTGCAGTAAATCCGAAAATCCGAGAATGGCGTTCATGGGGGTACGAATTTCGTGGCTCATATTGGCTAAAAATTCGCTTTTAGTGCGGTTGGCGATTTCAGCGGCTTCTTTACTGCGTTTTAAATCTTTGGTGTTTTCTTGAATGTTGGTTGCCATGCGGTCAAAAGCCACAGAAATTTGTGCTAATTCATCGGAACCCAATAATCCGGCGCGATCGCTTAAGTTTCCATCGGCAACATTATTACTGGCTGCAACTAAACGGGCTACTCGTCGGGTCAGGGTGCGGTCAAAAAAGAACCAGAGTCCTAAACAAAAGAGCATCAGCGTTAGACTAAAAAGCAGCGATCGCCTAAAGGCTGTTTGTTGGGCTTCTTGTTTTTCTTGGGTTAAATCGTGTTCCAAAAAAAGAATTCCCACACGGGAAGGACGCAATTCTCCTGGTAGGGATTGCAATAAAACTGGATAAATAGCAATTAATTTTTGTCGATTTTCCGAGAGAATAATTTCTCCGGCCATTGTTTGACGTACTTTATCAAAGCGATCACGATATTTTGCCGCTTCAGTTTGTTCAATGCGGCGATCGCGGAGTTCATAACGGCTCGATAAACGAACGCGGTTGGTATTGTCAAACAGGAGAACGCTATCTAAATTGGGATCACTGCCCAACTGACTAATGGCAATCTCTGCCTGCTCATTATCAGAACGACGAAATAAATAATCTAAAATCCCTGCGGTACGACTGGCAGAAATGCGGACATAATTTTTAGTATTAGCTTCGACTTTTTGATAAGTTTCGGAAAGTTCGTTATTAACTGAAATTAATCCCAATACCGTCCCGTAAACAATTAAGATAGTGGGGATTGAATATTTAAGCGGGAAGGGAAACCGTTCCATGAAAGGTATTTTTCAGTTAAAGTTTAGCATTCTTAAGAAAGCGGGCATCTAAAATGGTTGCAGGATCAATTTTTTTAGGGAGTAATTTATTTTCAACCATCACATCAACTAGCTTTTTCATGCCATTCACCAATGCGGGATCGCTCTGATCGAGGAGTTTTATGTTTTCCTCTAAATCAGGTTGCACCATACCCTTAAATGCGTTCAAAATTTGTTCAGGACTAACTTTTGTTCGCGGAGCAATCCTTTGGGCTGCATCTTGAGGATTTTTTTCTAAATAGGTTAAGGCACGAAAACGACCGTTTACTAAGTCTTGAATGGTATCAGGCGAATTGGCGATCGCGTCAGTCCGCACTACCAGAGTATCTACAATTTCGCCAGGAATTTGACTACTATCAAACAATAACTTTGCGCCTGCCTCTAATAACTTGACTCTAGCAGGGCCAAAGGTTACAACCGCATCCACCTTATTTTCCTTATAAGCCCGTTCATGTTCCGTTAATTCCAAGGAGACAATTTCAATATCTTTGGGAGTCATGCCATTTTTTTCTAATGCTCGCGCAATAAAAAACGCCCCTAATGCCGTGGATTCGACCCCGACCCGTTTGCCTTTTAAGGCTTTGATATCTTTAATTTCGGGTTTGCCTAAAATCACATCTGCCCCATTAGAAAAATCCATGACCGCAATAATGCGTAAATCTTCTTGGGTTGCCGCTAAAACCAACGCCTGGTCAATTGAGAGTCCCGCCCCTTCGATTTCTCCGTTGCGATAGGCTCGAACTTCCTCTGTTCCTGAAGGATAATCAACTAATTGAATGGGTTTATTGTCGTAATAGCCTAAACTCCGCGCTAAATACAACGTTTCATAGCCGGGCCAGAGATTAGTCGCAATTCTTAATGGTGTTGTAGGTTGGCTACTGCAATTAGCTAAGGAAAAAGCCAGGATTCCTCCGATGGCCACTAAGGTCAAAAATCTGATTAGCCGCGATCGCAAAAAATGCAATTGTTCTTGCCCAAATTTGTATAGAAGCGATAAGCCTACAATAAAGTGCTGCATAACCTTCCCATGAATCTGATTATTTTCGATTCTCAAGAAACAACATTTAGAATGTAATCCTAATGTTTAGCACGTTACGCGTTAAAATAGACAAATCTGGCTCTAAAAGTCAATTTTTCTTAATAAAAGTCAAGTCAATTTGACAATACTTAAGTAAACCTTGGTATTCATTCGGACGCTAATCAAACTTAGCTTTCCTCAGTGTCAAAATCTACATAGGTAATACCCGATTTCTTATCCGTCAACCATTTAACGTATTTTAAATAAACTTCTTCCCCGATTAACTCTTCAGAAAATTCACGAGGTTGCTTGTATTGATGGGGCGGATGCTCAGAACGAATGCCAATAACGGTTTGATAGGGTCGATACCAACGCTTAAGAATACCCATCAACTCATCGAATTTAATATAGGACAAACCGTGCCGATAGTTAAGACCGATATATTGAACCATGCGGGCATAGGTTTCAGGATTATGATTTCTATCTGCCACCCGAATAATTTTACGCAGTTTTTCAAAAGGCGTATAGTTGGCAATAACCAAAGAAACTAAAGATTTATAATCTTGAAGATCGTATTTATCTAAACCTTGAATCAGATCGGAAATTTGTCGTAAAACAGAATAGTCAGCTAACTGATAGGCTTTAAACAAAGACAATAATTTCAAACCCAAAGCATCTTCTGATAGTTTGTCTAAGTGTTTAGAATAAGCATTTAAAGCTGTTTTGCCTTCGTCTGTTTTAGTTTGGGTTAAAGCCTCAGATAAATGAACTTGAACATCACTGCGAAACGCCTCAATATCTTCGTAGCTTTTCAATAAATTTTCAGTATATTGATAGAATTCCTGCTGGGTAGAACTTCGATATAGTAGCTCTGTTTGATAAATGGCAATAAAACTATCTTTTGCTTCAATGGCAACCTGAAGTAGTCGGATACTATGCAGTAAATCTGCATATTCGCCCATATTTTTACTTAAAAGATACTTAATTTTGACGAATATTAAAAATTCTTCGTTACTAAACTTTTCACTATCAATGATTCGAGCATTTTTCCCGAAAATACGCAAATCGGTCATGGCGCGATTATGTAAAAACAAAGAGCTTTCTGAAACTTCTTCTCGTTTTTTAAATAATCCCAGAATTTTAGAAATCCATTTCCCGATCATTCCCTTTGGACTGAATATGCCTCGTTGCCACCAAGCGGGTTGGGTTTGATTAGTTATCTCTGGAGTAAGGGTTGTTCGGGAAGATTTGTCCATCTTATACCTTCTAGTTGGGATTCGCGGTATTCATCTAATCATTAGTAAGCGATACTATTCTACTTCAAGGTTTGTAAAATGCAACTTTCTTTAGATTTCTTCAAATCTTGTTCATAAAACATCAATGCGAATTTTTAACTAGGCATGATGTTTCAAATCAATGCTCCAAAATAATCTACTTTGCTACTATGTTCGACAAAAATTTACCTTATTAAGCGTTAAGCTTATCCGGCAACGGTGGTTAATAATTCGGCGGTTGAATGAGCGGTTTCTTCGATTGCTTCTCCAAAGTCAATATAGGTATAACCTGTTTTTTGATCGGTTAGATAATTTTTATACTTAACGTATAAAGGTAAACCTGGGATATCACGCTGAAAATCTTTCGGCTGGCGATAGCTTTCGGGGGGATGTTCTTCCCGAATATCGACAATCAATTTGTAAGGTTTATACCATTGTTTTAAAACACCAACCAATTGCTGAAATTTAATAAAAGAAACTTGGTAGCGATGACTTAACCCAATATACTGAAACATTCGTGCATAGGTATCCGGACTGCTGTGTCTTCCAGTGATTCCGATAATTTGACCAATTGCTTCAAAATCATCATAGTGAGCCATAACTAAATAGGTTAATGTTTTTAAATTTTCAACCTCACTGCCTTTTAAACTACTGATCAGTTCAGAAACTGTTCTGAGGGTCGAGAAATCATCTAAATGATAATCCTTAAATTTAACAAAGAGTTTAAGAGCAAAGGGCGATTCTGCTAATTCGTTAATGGCCTTACTATAACGTTCTAAAACAGCTTTTCCTTCATCTGTTTTAATTTGCGGTAAAAGTTCTGTCAATTTATTATAAATATTTTGAGACAATTGGCTATAATCATCAGATTGTTTCAGTAAGTTATAAACATATTGATAAAACTCTTGTTGCTTACTGCCATGAGCACTCAGTTCAATTTGATGAATCGTACTATAACTTTGTTGAGCTTGGAGAGCCGCTTGTAACAGTTCGATATTTTCTTGAAGCCCGGCATACTCATCAACATGATTACTTAGGCAAAATTGAATTTTAGCAAATAGTAAAAAGGCTTCTTGACCAAATTTTTCGCTATCAATCTTAAAAGCTGTCGTTGCAAAATTTCTGATTTCTTTTAAAGCTTTATTATGTAAAAAAAGACTACTATCAGATACTTTCGGTTTGGCTTTGCCAATTTTTTCAAGAAATTTTTGATAAAGTCCCTCTTCTCCCACAATTCCTTCATATAATTTTTTATAACGTTCATCGGTTTTGAGCCACCACAGCCCAACGCCTAACAGGAGTGCTCCCATTAGTGGACTGTAATTGACTACGGTATTTACAGTATTGGCCCAAGAATTTTGCGTTTCGCTGAGCAGTCCTAGACTCTGAACAGGTTTTTTAGTCGAGATTTGAGAGCGGAAAGAAGGATCAAAGGCTTTATCAAAATTACCGTGTTTTTCAAAATATTCAATCAGTCGGTTAGACTCCACTAGGTTAATCGCGTCTTTAGTTTCGTTGCGAGGAATAAACGTATTATATTTCTTCTGTAAGTTTTTATTAATTGGCTCTGCACCCTCACGAAGTATATTCTTTTTTTCACGGGCGAGTTCTTTTAACTTTTCATGATCAAGTTGAGTCGAAACAATAAGATCAATTTTTTCGTGAGTAGTCATCAGTAAAGCCTTAAGGTGATCAGTAACCGAATCTGTTATAAAGCCAATAGGTGATTGGTTTGCTGTTAACGTTTTCAACTATTGTCTTTTTTATTTCATTCAGACTACTATAATTAAGCTATTTGGGAACACTTTTTGGAAATGAAATGACCTAAAGTAATATATTTTCCCTTTGCACTCATTTTTGATTGACAAAATACGCTTTCTATGGATTTAATTTGTTGCTGACGTAAAAAATTTAAGCGTTGAGTAAAAAGAGTAATTTGACTGTTCACCCAGCAAGGCAGCTAAACTCTAAGTTTACAGGCAATTTTTGTGAAAAAATTTAGAAAAGCGAATCTATGGCAATATGCCAAAATTGTTGTCAAAAAAAAGCTAGGTTTACTTAAATAAAGCATTACAACCTAGCAGAAGTTTGACTATTAAAAATGGTTGAGATAAGTTCAGGATTGCATTACAAGGGATTTGCTCTGATCCATCCTGACTTAATCTTGCAATTGGGGGACGAAACGCTCTTTTTCAGGAACTTCGGCATATTCAGCGACAATTCCTCGGAATTCATCTCCATCAATCGTTTCTTTTTCGATCAGAAGATCTACAAGGCGGTCTACCACTTCTCG
The DNA here is from genome assembly GCA_964482215.1 of uncultured bacterium. Classification (GTDB taxonomy): domain Bacteria; phylum Cyanobacteriota; class Cyanobacteriia; order Cyanobacteriales; family Microcystaceae; genus Snowella. The sequence goes on along the minus strand of CAYZWO010000084.1, from coordinate 9,226 downwards.
ATGTTGCCGAATGATACTGCGGGCAATTTGGTGGCCTTGTTCTGCTAGAGCGCGAACTTGGTCATCAATGCGAGAGGCGACTTTCTCGGAATACTCCGCCCGATTCATTAAGCCACCACCAAGGAACACTTCACCACTAGAACTTTCCAAAGAAAGAGGCCCAAGATCACTCATCCCGAAACGAGTAACCATTTGGCGAGCCATTTCCGTGACTTGTTGGAGATCTCCGCCTGCACCTGTGGTTACTTCGTCATAACCAAAGACCTCTTCTTCAGCGGCCCGACCGCCCATTGCACCCGCAATCCGCGCCATCAGTTGGGCTTTTGTGGTTAACCCTTGCTCTTCATTCGGCATAAACCAGGTTAAGCCTTGAGCCTGACCACGAGGAATGAGGGTAACTTTTTGAACGGGATCGTGATCTTTTAATAAAGTCCCAACGATCGCGTGGCCGACTTCGTGATAGGCAATTAACCGTTTGCTCTTGCTATCAACTAAGGGCGTTCCTTCCATTCCGGCCACAACCCGATCCACCGCATCATCGATTTCTAATAAAGTAATGGCTTCTTTACGACGACGAGCCGTTAAAATAGCGGCTTCATTGAGTAAGTTGGCTAAATCAGCCCCACTGAATCCAGGGGTACGGCGGGCGATCGCTTCTAAGGAAACTTCAGGGGCGAGTTTTTTGTTACGGGCATGAACATCGAGGATTTCTTGACGACCTTTAAAATCAGGTGCATCAACAATCACTTGACGGTCAAAACGACCCGGACGCATTAAAGCAGAATCTAAGACATCAGGACGGTTGGTTGCGGCGATAATGATAATGCCCGTATTTCCCTCAAAACCATCCATTTCAGTCAGCAATTGATTAAGGGTTTGTTCCCGTTCATCATTACCCCCGCCAATACCTGCACCCCGTTGACGACCAACAGCATCAATTTCATCAATAAAGATCAAACATGGGGCATTTTCTTTGGCTTTTTTGAAGAGGTCACGAACACGAGATGCACCAACCCCGACAAACATTTCGACAAACTCTGAGCCTGAAATACTGAAAAAAGGAACCCCTGCTTCTCCGGCGATCGCTTTAGCTAATAAAGTTTTTCCCGTTCCAGGCGGGCCAACTAAGAGAACGCCTTTTGGAATTTTGGCTCCAACGGCCGTAAAACGTTCAGGTTGTTTTAAAAACGTGACAACTTCTTGTAATTCTTCCTTGGCTTCATCGATTCCAGCTACGTCATCGAACATGACCCCTGTTTTTGCTTCCATTTGGAAACGCGCCCTGGATTTCCCAAAGTTCATGGCTTGGCCGGGCCCACCGGGTAAGTTGTTGGAACGGCGGAACAAGAAGAAAAGAGAACCAATTAATAAAACGGGAAAGATTAAATTTCCTAATAAGCCCCAGAGCATTCCATCATTCCGAACGGGATGCGACTCTAAAATCACATTAGAATTGCGGAGTTGAGTGATTAGATCAGGCGCATTAGATGGTAAATCAACCCGTGACCGAATGAGGCGATTTTCTAGATCCGCATCACTGACTTGCACGATCGCGGTTCGTCCTCCTTCATAGAGATCCACACTAACAACCCGACCGGAGTTGAGATATTCTAAAAATCGCCCGTAGGTCATGCGAGTATTGGCAGTATTACTGCCCATATTTCCTCCCGCATTGCCAACTGTCCCTTGCCAAAGAAAGAAGCCGACGACAAGGGCTGGCACTAGCCACAGCGCAATGGTTTTCCAAGAAATTTTCATGAGTTTTTTTCTAATGTTAGGTCGATTAAGACGTTTGTATAGGGTTGGTTTCACCAAAATAAGTTTGAAACCGTTGACGTTTAAATTTAAAGAGTTTTCGCTAACGCAATTTACTCTATTTGTCAAGCCCTTTAGCTGAGTTTTGGGCTACCGTAAAGGATATCTTAACTAAATTTAACTTAATTCTCAGAATTAGTGCAACTGTCTCAAAACCCTATAGGATAATTTGAGAAGCTTAATTTTTATTTTGACCCCTCATTATTAAAAATATGGAGAACAAAAAGCCTGAATTGGCGATCGCGGATCAATCGGTGTTGTCCCTAGTGACCGAATTGCATAATTATTTCAGAGATATGCAGTCCTATTATCAAATTCAGCATGGTCAGGTGTTAAGCCAATTAGAAGCTAATAGTGATCCTGCGACAGAAAACGCTTTACAGGAAGAATTAAAAGCCGTTAATGAAAAAATAACCTTTTTCCATGTGATTAATAATGCGATCTCGACCGTTGATACCGTTGTCCATACGGAAAAAATGATTGCTGAATTTAAGTCTTAGGTTTTTGGGTTTATTTCTTAATCATTAGGATCACAATATGTTGACCCCCGTTGATACGGTTAAATTATTCAAAAGCGGCCCCGAATTGAAATTTGAAGCGGGTGAGGTGATTTTTCAGACGGGAGCGCAAGAAAGTGTTATGTACGGCATTGTTGAGGGTGAAGTTGAAATGTACCTCAACGGGAAGCTGATGGAAACGCTAAAAGCGGAAGACGTTTTTGGAGAAGGCGCATTGTTGCATCCCGATCATCGTCGTACTTCAACCGCGATCGCGAAAACCCCTTGCACTTTAGCACCAATGGATCAGGAGCATTTTCTTTTTGCCGTTCAACAAACCCCCATGTTCGCCATCGAAGTGATGCGGAGTTATTCTGATCGTTTTCGACAAATTAAAGAGTTATTCCAAGCCATTGCTTAAGTGTTTGATTAACCCCCCATTGAGGTTCGGAAACCTACACTCCCAGAAAGACACGCCTTCCCGTCAAACTATAAATAAGGCTCTTAAAGCAGCCTATACCCGAATCGCGTTATTGATAATTATACCGTTTAGATTCTAGTAGTCCTTATAAATTAAATTCTGTTGGAGTAATGAATCCTTATGGGAAAAGTTGTTGGAATTGACTTAGGAACCACTAACTCTTGTGTAGCCGTAATGGAAGGGGGCAAACCCACCGTTATTGCTAATGCAGAAGGATTTCGGACAACCCCCTCTGTAGTAGCTTATGCGAAAAACGGCGATCGCTTAGTTGGACAAATTGCCAAACGTCAGGCGGTAATGAATCCTGGCAACACTTTTTACTCCGTTAAACGCTTCATTGGACGGAAATTCGACGAAATTACAAACGAAGCAACCGAAGTTGCCTACAAAGTTTTAAGAGATAGCAATGGCAACGTTAAATTAGATTGCCCTGCCCAATCCAAACAATTTGCACCGGAAGAAATTTCTGCCCAAGTACTCCGTAAATTGGTGGATGATGCCAGCAAATATTTAGGGGAAACCGTTACCCAAGCTGTTATTACCGTTCCTGCTTACTTTAACGACTCCCAACGTCAAGCGACTAAAGACGCGGGAAAAATTGCAGGGATTGAAGTTTTACGGATCATCAACGAACCTACGGCAGCATCCCTAGCCTATGGTTTAGATAAAAAGAGCAATGAAACCATCCTGGTGTTTGACTTAGGGGGCGGAACCTTTGACGTATCCGTTCTGGAAGTGGGCGATGGCGTATTTGAAGTATTAGCCACCTCTGGAGATACTCACTTAGGCGGTGATGACTTCGATAAAAAGATCGTTGATTATTTAGCGGAAGAATTCAGAAAAGTTGAAGGAATTGATCTCCGTCAAGATAAACAAGCTTTACAACGCTTAACGGAAGCAGCAGAAAAAGCAAAAATTGAACTTTCGGGCGTAACTCAAACTGAAATTAACTTACCCTTTATCACGGCAACCCAAGACGGGCCCAAACACCTTGATACGGTTTTAACCCGTGCTAAGTTTGAGGAAATTTGTGCTGATCTGATTGATCGTTGTCGTATTCCCGTTGAAAACGCCATCCGTGATGCCAAAATTGACAAGAGTGCTTTAGACGAAGTGGTCTTAGTCGGTGGTTCTACCCGTATTCCTGCCGTTCATGAATTAGTTAAAAAAGTTCTGGGCAAAGATCCAAACCAAAGCGTTAACCCGGATGAAGTGGTCGCCGTTGGTGCTGCGATTCAAGGTGGGGTCTTAGCGGGTGAAGTTAAAGATATTCTTTTACTCGATGTAACTCCACTCTCTCTCGGTGTAGAAACCTTGGGTGGCGTGATGACGAAGATTATTCCTCGTAACACCACCATTCCTACTAAAAAGTCGGAAACTTTCTCTACCGCCGTTGATGGTCAAACCAACGTAGAGATCCATGTTCTCCAAGGGGAACGGGAAATGTCTCGCGATAACAAGAGCTTAGGAACCTTCCGTTTAGATGGTATTCCTGCGGCTCCTCGTGGTGTACCTCAAATCGAAGTTACCTTTGATATCGACGCTAACGGTATTCTCAATGTAACCGCTAAAGACCGAGGCACAGGCAAAGAGCAGTCCATCAGTATTACGGGCGCATCGACCTTACCTGATACCGAAGTAGACCGCATGGTTAAAGAAGCCGAAGCTAATGCGGCAGCTGATAAAGAACGTCGTGAAAAAATCGACCGTAAGAACCAAGCAGACTCACTCGTTTACCAAGCTGAAAAACAACTCAGTGAGTTAGGCGATAAGGTCTCTGGTGCGGATAAGACCAAGGCTGAAACCTTAATCAAAGATCTTAAGGAGGCGATCGCGGCCGACAACGACGAGAAAATCCAAACCCTTTTACCCGAACTGCAACAAACCCTCTACACCATTGGTACGCAAATGTATCAACAAGCCGGTGGCGGAACTGATGGCGGCCCCAGTGATGGCGGTGCAGGCCCAACGGGTGGTGCAACAGGCGGTGGCGATGAAGTCATTGATGCCGAATTCTCTGAAGGCTAATTGTTAATGGATAATTAATAAAAAATAGTTATCAATTGTTGGTTAGCATAATTTAATCTCTGGGGCTGAAGTAATTTCGGCCCTTTTTTGTGTGCTGATGGGTAGATGATCCCGCCGCTCAATTGTCCCAAGAGAAGACCACTCAAGGAAGTATAATAGTTTCACTGACCAGAATTGCTTGCTCAAGGGTTCTGTGTCCTGTCAATTCTTTATCCATTACGATTCATTCAGTTGGGATTGTGGTTAATATTCGTACCGTTTCTGAGACCAAGCGTGAGTTCCATATCCACCATCATCGTCCGATTAACTCCATTTATCGGCGGTTTGTGGAAGAATTAATGATCGAAATGCATTTGCTTATGGTGAATGGGGATTTTCGCTATGATCCCATTTACGCATTGGGAGTTATGACTTCCTTTGAGCAGTTTATGCAAGGATATCGTCCCGAAACGGATAAGGAATCAATTTTAAACGCGATTTGTAAAGCTGTTGGCGCAGATTTTCAGCAATATAAACAAAACGCATCGGATGTTCTGGCTGCTGCTCAGACTATCGAGATCTCGGATTTACTTTCTAAAATTACGGCTATTACCCCCGAATCCGCAGGAGATAATTACTTTCTCCAAACCTTAGCCCATATTAAACAGAATCCTAACTTTAAGTACAGCCGCCTTTTCGCGATTGGACTTTACACCATTCTCAGTATTCTTGACCCTGAATTAACGAAAGATGAAGAAAAGCGTAATCAAGTTTTATCCCAAGTTGCGGATGCTTTAAATTTATCGAGTGAAAAAGTTCAAAAGGATCTCGATTTATATCGTAGTAATTTAGAAAAAGCGGATCAGTTTCTCAAGGTCTTAGACGAAGCGATCGAAGCTGAACGCAAAAAACGAGAGAAGCAAGCCCAATCCACTAATAATGTGGCCTCTACGGCCGAAACCCCATCCAATGATTAAACAATGAAATAAATCAGCGATCGCGCTCTCTGGGACGAAACTAAGGCATCCATTGGGGATAAAATCCGGCAGCGACTTCCTGGGGTAAGCTACTTGGGGCTAAACTAGGAGATTTGCTGTCGGGTAACATTAATAGCCAGACACGGGCATCGGTAATTGCTTGTTTAGAGGGAGTCAGTAAATCGTTAGAGCTTAACGGAACCGTTGTTGCCACCTGATCAAACACCAAAGACGTGCCATCTGGGGCAATATTCATTTTGACATCTTTATAATTAGGTAACGCTAAGAGAGGTTGATCTTGCCAGGTGTCTAATTGGACAGCCGAAAGGAAAGGCTCTTCATGGTAATTGCCATCAGTCCGTTTAACCACATCAGTTCGTAAGCAATAAAGAACTTTTTCCAATCGAGGTTCAAATTGGCAATCCAAAATGGGATACATATTCCGTAAGACTTCCTGAGTTCGTCCATCGGCTTCCCGCAAAATCAGCGATCGCGTGTAATCGCCATTTTCTTTCGTTAACAACAGTTTTTTGCTATCGGCTGAAAAAGCCAAGGCTTTGGAATAACCGCTCAACAGTTGGGACGCACCGGCATCTAGGGTTAAAGGAATAAGGCTTACACCGCTTTGCTGGGAAACAGCCAACTTAGTTCCATTGGGCGCAATAATAAAATCTTTAGCAGGAACTCCCAGCGGTCTGGGAACTTCTCCCCCTTGAGATACCCAAATTCCTGAATCTGCTTTATTTTGTCGATTTTCTCGAATAATCGCTAGTGTTTTACCATCTTTAGATAAATCAAAGGTTAAATTATCATAATCCTTGTTATCAATCACCCGTTCCAATCGGCCAGGGGTAACATCGGGCTTAGATAGGGAGTTTTTAATACCCGTTGTCACCGTAAATAATTGTTGAGAAGAAACACCGATTCGAGGATCAAAACCGAGGAAAAAGATTTTTTCTCCCGATGGATCGACTCGAAATTGAGTCACCACCAGATCTTTCGGTGTTAAAATCGTTTTTTTCGGCTTTTTAGGGTCGGTAATATTGTAGAGAATTAGCCGTCCCCGTTCTTCCTCATTCACGCCTACATAGGCCAGAGTGCGATCGCGAGTACTAAACAAATTGACGTAGGGCTCCATTTGTCCCTGTTGATCAGCACGCAGGATTTTTTCCAGCTTTACCTGGTAATTTGTGCCATAAACGGGTTTTTCCGATACCGTAAAGACAAACGTGTTTCCTTGCCAACTCTTGCGGCCCAATAAAGGCGGAGAGATGGATAAATTGGTTTCGACACTATCATGATCAACAGGTTGATTAAAACTGACGGCTAAAACCTTATCTTGTACCCCGACTTTTTCCCCTTCCCAACTGAAGCGCGTCACCCGTAAACGGCTTTGATCTCCCCGCCAAAGAATAAGACTAATCAGAAGACTGAGAAGTACAATAACACTCAGTGCAACTTGATCGAAGCGTCTACCCGGAAGGTTCGGCAATCGGAACTTTTGGAAACGAGCAGTCATAGGCATTATTCACGTATTAGCTCAACCCATTCTAGGATTTTGGCTTATAGGTTGACGCGACTTGTAGTTCTTTTAATTGTTTCGCTTCTACTTGTGCTGGCGCATCGGTGAGTAAACAACGGGCCTGTTGGGTTTTCGGGAAAGCAATGACATCTCGGATAGAGTTTTCCCCTGCTAGTAGCATCACCAAACGGTCTAAACCGTAGGCAATTCCGCCATGCGGTGGAGTTCCATATTCAAAGGCTTCTAATAAAAAGCCGAATTTACTATAGGCTTCTTCTAATGATAAACCAATGGTTTCAAAGACTTTTTCTTGAATATCGCGTTGATAGATCCGTAAACTTCCTCCTCCGATTTCAATACCGTTATAAACCAAATCATAAGCCTGCGCTCTAGCTGTTTTTAGATCGGCTAAATCTTCAGGATTGGGAGCTGTAAAGGGATGATGCAAGGCTTCAAAGCGTTTTTCATCGGCATTCCATTCAAACATGGGGAAATCCGTTACCCACACCAGATTCACTTGATTCTCATCAATTAAGCCCAGTTCAGCCCCAATGACTAACCGTAAACGGGCTAGGGATTTATTCACCGTTTCCGTATCCCCTGCCCCGAATAGTAATAAATCGCCGCTGGTTGCACCTGTCAGGGTTAATAATTCTTTGACTTGTTCCAGTGTTAAATTATCCTTGATAGCTCCGATAGTATCGATTTCATAATTGTCTCGTACCCGAATATAGGCAACCCCTTTTGCGCCTGCGTCCGTAGCTTCTTTGAAGATATCCCCGCCTGGCTTGATGCGAACATTAGAGAATTTTTCATTGCCTCCTGGAATTGGCAACACTTTAACCGAGCCACCGCTTTTGACTGCGCCTGAAAAGACTTTAAATTCTGAATCTTTAAACAGGTCGGACACATCAACCAATTCCAAACCAAAGCGGGTATCGGGGCGATCGCAACCATAACGGGCCATTGATTCAGCGTAGGTTAAGCGGGGAAAGGGTCGGGGTAAGTCAATATTTTTAACAGTTTTGAAGATATGGCAGACTAACGCTTCATTGAGATTGAGAATTTCTTCCTGGCTCAAGAAACTCATTTCCATATCGAGTTGGGTAAATTCGGGTTGACGGTCGGCCCGCAAATCTTCATCCCGAAAACAGCGAGCAATTTGATAGTAGCGGTCAAAGCCCGACACCATTAGTAACTGTTTAAACAATTGGGGCGATTGGGGCAGGGCATACCATTCCCCTGGATTGACGCGGGAGGGAACCAGGTAGTCCCTGGCTCCTTCTGGGGTGGAACGGGTTAGGACGGGGGTTTCAATCTCAATGAACTGCTCCTGGTCTTCCAGGAAACGGCGCAGGGCCTTCACCACTTGGTGCCGGAGTTGTAGATTCTGACTGAGACGGTCACGACGCAGGTCTAAGTAACGGTACTTGAGGCGGACATCTTCGCGCACTTGATCCGCTTCACTGCTGGAGACCACAAAGGGGAGTTGCTTGCTGACCCCGTTGAGGAGTTCAATGGCATCGGCGTAGATTTCGATTTCCCCCGTCGCTAATTTCGGATTAAGGGATTCCGGGGGGCGTTGACTCACTGTTCCCGTCACTCTGATGACGTATTCATTGCGGAGGCCCTCGGCTACGGGATAGGAGGCAGGCGTTTGGCTGGGATTGCTGGCAATTTGCACTGTGCCACTCCGGTCCCGCAGATCAATAAAAATGACCCCGCCGTGGTCTCGACGGCGATCAACCCAACCAAAAAGTGTAACGGTTTGACCGAGATGGGTGGTGCGTAGGTCGCCGCAGTAGTGAGTCCGCATAGGGTTTGCAAAAAGAGTTAAAACAGATAGTCAAGGTTACTGAGGTGAGGGACAGCGCCCGTCTCGCAGAATCGGCAGGGCGGGGCAGGCCCTTGAATGCATTGCCCATTA
>CAYZWO010000083.1:18630-19405 GCA_964482215.1 uncultured bacterium | reverse complement strand
GTTAACATTGAACTGCTTCGGTCTCAGGCTGCCTGATTCACGCAAGAGGTCTATTGTAAAAGTTAGAGGTTGAAAAAAGTTTAAGAGGAGAAAGACAGAATAATCGCTCTCTCCCCTTAAATTCAATCTTGTTAGGTGTTACTCAACTCCTTCGATCCGATCTTCAACTTCCTGATATAACTCCTGTAAGCGGTCTAAGTTTTCTTGAGACGTTTCCCAATAACCGCGACCATTAACTTCTAAAAGCGTTCCAACCATCTTGCGGAAAGAATTGGGGTTGAGATCCATTAGACGCTTACACATTTCCTCATCTTGGATAAAGGTGGTGTTTACATCCTCATAAACCCAGTTATCAACGGCTCCCGCAGTCGCACTCCAGCCCATCGTATTAACTAGACGTTTCGAGAGTTCCCGCACGCCTTCGTAACCGTGGGACAACATGCCTTCATACCACTTAGGATTGAGCATTTTGGTGCGGGCATCCAAACGTACCGTTTCTGATAATGTCCGTACCTGAGCATTGGCCGTGGTAGTATCGGCAATATAAGCCGCAGGTTTTTTGCCATCTTCCCGTAGGGTTGCGACTAACTTAGTGGGATCGGAGTCGAAATAGTGGGAAACGTCCGTTAAGCTAATTTCGGAAGAATCGAGGTTTTGGAACGTTGCATCCGCCGTTTTCAGGGCACGCTCAAAGAGATTACGACTTTCGGCCATCATGCCTGGATTATCCGAATCAAAGGCGAAAGATTTCCGTTTGAGATACATTTCCTGTAAC
>CAYZWO010000083.1:4300-18604 GCA_964482215.1 uncultured bacterium | reverse complement strand
GTGCTATTTTCTACCGCTAAGTTGATGTTAGACGAGTAGGAACCCGACGCATTCGAGAAAATCCGAGTAGCAGCTTGACGAACATTAATGCCCATCTCGGCGGCTTGTTCTAGGGCGTGTTTACGGACAAAGTTCATTTCAATCGGCTCATCCGCTTCGGCTGCCATTTTCACCGCTTGGTCTAGCAGATTCATTTGGTTAATGAACAGGTCGCGGAAAACCCCCGAACAGTTAACGCCCACATCAACACGGGGACGGCCCAATTCTTCGAGGGGAATTAACTCTAATTTATTCACCCGACCCAAGGCATCAGGCACAGGTTTAACCCCGACCATCCACATGATTTGAGCCAAGGATTCCCCATAGGTTTTGATGTTATCCGTTCCCCAGAGGACACAGGCAATGGTTTCAGGATAGTTGCCACCATTGTCAATTTTTTGACGGTCTAAGAGGCGATCCACCACGATTTTGGCAGATTGAACGGCGGCTGCGGTTGGGATGGATTGGGGATCGAGGGCGTGAATATTTTTACCTGTGGGTAAAACATCAGGATTACGGATGGGATCACCACCAGGGCCAGGAAGAACATATTCCCCTTCTAAGGCTTTCAGTAATCCGCCCAACTCGTTATCCGCACAGACTTGCTCTAAACAGAATTCCAAGTATTCAAATAGGGGCTTGAGCAGATCCGCATCAACTTTGGTGTAGCCCAAGTTATGTAAGGCTTCAACCCAAGGGGCTTTTTTACCTAAATTGAAGAAGTTCAACTTGGTAATCATGGACACGCGGCCTTCCGTATCCAATTGGGCTTGGACTAAGGCACTCACGGCAGCACGGGAAGCTAGGGTGATTTGTTGCAATAATTCCACATCAGCCAAAACACCGCGATCGCTGTTTTTGTAGATCTCATCAATATTACGGCCAACGCTACTGGCAATAATACGGCTCAAGGATTGTAACCCGTCTTCTTCGCGGTCTAAGTTAGCAATGTTAACCAGGGTGGCAACGGCTTCCTCTTGGGTTGGGGGCTTACCAATAACGTGCAGACCGCAAGGCAGTAAACGCGATTCAATTTCCATCAATTTACGATAGACCGAACCAACGATATTATCCCGTTCCTCACTACTGAGATCCTTGGCATCCGTATCAGGTAAGGCAATATCCTGATCCAAGTTACAGAGCCGAGCTTTGTCCATAATGGTGTTGACAATGGGGATACCGCGACCTGTATCTTTTAGGGTTTGGTAAGAACCAATTAACTCGCTCAGTTCCTGTAAGCCTTTATAAAGTCCCGCATTTTCCGCAGGGGGGGTTAAATAGGAAATGGTTTCGGCATAGCTCCGACGTTTCGCGATCGTGGCCTCGGAAGGGTTATTGGCAGCATAGTAATAGAGGTTAGGAATATTGCCGATGAGATTATCAGGGTAACATTCGCCAGACATCCCCATTTGCTTTCCTGGCATAAACTCTAAAGACCCATGAGTTCCAAAGTGCAATACCGCATCCGCTTTCCAAATTTGGTTTAGGTAAGTATAGTAAGCAGCAAAGCCATGATGGGGACTGGCGGAACGGGAGAACAGTAAACGCATGGGGTCGCCTTCATAACCAAAGGTGGGTTGTACACCAATGAAGACGTTACCGAAGGATTTACCGTACACCAGTAAATTTTGTCCGTCACTGTTTAAATGCCCAGGGGGTTTGCCCCAGTTTTCCTCTAAACGAACAGAATAGGGCGTTAAGCGTTCGTACTCTTCTACCGACATGCGATAGGCAATGTTCAACTCAGGGCTGCTGTATTGGGCTTGAGCATCATGGATAACGGCTTCCATTAATTCTTTTGCAGAACCAGGAAGTTCTTCCACGTCGTAGCCATTGCCTTTAAGAGCTTTCATGACTTCGTAGATAGAACCAAATACGTCTAAATAAGCAGCAGTTCCCACGTTTCCTTTATCGGGCGGAAAACTGAAAACGGTAATGGCAACTTTCTTATCTAATTTGGGTTTCTTGCGGAGGTTGACCCATTTTAAGGCCCGTTGCGCGATCGCTTCGATCCGATCCTGTAAGGCAATGGCTTTCCCTGTAGAAGCATCCCGACCTGACAGAATAATCGGTTCAATGGCTCCGTCTAACTCAGGAATGGCAATTTGTAGAGCGACCTGAATGGGGTGCAGACCTAAATCGCTTTCTTCCCACTCTTCTGTGGTTTGGAATACCAGGGGCAACGCACACATATAGGGACGGTTTAACCGTTTTAAGGAGTCGATCGCCTTGGGATGATCTTGGCGAGCAGGGCCACCAACGAGGGCAAAACCCGTTAAGGAAATGACTGCATCAACAATGGGGAGAGATTCAACGCCTTTAACCGTTTTATCCCAGAAAAATTCATCCACAGGCTTCGAGAAGTCCAGTCCACCCGCAAAAACAGGAATGACTCTCGCGCCCATGCATTCTAATTCCTGAACCATCGCCACATAATGGGCATCATCTCCCGTGACCAAGTGGGTACGTTGCAGAATTAAACCCACACAAGGGGCAAGGGGATCTTTGAGATCATCAGAAATATCGTCTCGGGAATTGTACCAAGTGAGGTAAGACTTCACATCCTCAAACATCTTCATAGAAAGCGGATGCCAAATTCCCATATCAGGATAAACGACAGGTTCTTGATAACTTGCGACTTTACCTTTATTCAGGTCATCAAAAACGTATTTATCCGCCAACATCAACAAGAAATTCTCTAAGTTTTCCGAAGAGCCGCCTAGCCAATACTGGAAACTCAACATGAAGTTACGGGCATCCTGCGCCTTATCCATCGGTAAATATTTCAACACCTGGGGTAAGGTTCTCAGCAGTTTGAGCATGGCATCTTGAAAACCTGCTCCTGAGTTTTCTTTCCGTTTCTTCATGAACTGCGCGATCGCACTCTTGGATTGGCCTAACTGAGCCATCGAGAACGTGCCCATCTTATTGAGGCGCATGACCTGGGGCATGGACGGGAAGATAACTACCGCATCTAATTGGTCTCGGTAGGGCTGAACCGCATCCACCACCTTATCGGCTAAATCTTCAATAAAAATTAGAGAAGCAATAAATAAATTGGCTTCGGCAATCTCGCGTTTAAATTCTGCGTAGTTCTCAGGATCTCTCAGTTCCTCAATCAGATAACCACTAATCTGAATCGCTAGGTTAGGGTTATGGCTGTTGATGTTACGAACAGCAGCCGATAAGGCACTTTGATACTGAGACTCCAACACGACATAGACCACCTTAAGTATGGAACGCCCGTTAGTGTCGTCAGGAACGATGCGGCGGATGGTGGACTTGACGTGAGTGAACATAGTACTTCGGTTCTCCTATTGTTGATCACTGGGAATTTTTAGGTCTTTATGTGGTTGTATCAGAAAAAAGTCTCTCAGTGGGGTTTTTGAGAGTGAACTGACACAATTTGTTAAAGAAAGTAAATTATTTTGTAACAAATTTTAACAAAATACATGAGTGATTGCTATGGCAAAATGTTTATTTTTCTTTACAATTATTTTTCTGAGATTCTATTGACAAAAATGCAGTTTTAAATATTAAGTGTTATCCAGTTAAGTCGTGATGAGTTTGGCGATCGCGGGTTTCCAAAATGCCCTATACTTTTAAAGTTGCTTCTATCTATAGAGCGCGTGAACTCTTGTTAGTCCTCTAATTGAGAGTAGGTTTCTGTTTTTGAAAATCAACCAAGCTGGTCTAGGGAAAATCGTTTCAGCTAAGTGATATAGAGCCTGGTCAAGGGTCTGAATAAAGACGCAGCACAAAGTGTTACAGAATTTAAAGTTATAAGTATTTTTAGCAAAGATGACTCTAGGCTAAGGTAAACTAGCCCATAATCCTGACTTTAATATAATTTATTGGACGGAGAACTCACGGTTAAGGAGCCGATACTCAATGTCTCATAGCGTAAAAATCTACGATACCTGCATCGGTTGTACCCAATGCGTTCGGGCTTGCCCTCTGGACGTTCTGGAGATGGTTCCCTGGGATGGTTGTAAAGCTGCTCAGATTGCCTCCTCTCCTCGTACTGAAGATTGTGTTGGTTGCAAACGTTGCGAAACGGCTTGTCCTACGGATTTCTTAAGTATTCGGGTTTACCTCGGTGCGGAAACCACCCGCAGCATGGGCCTTGCATACTAATAAATTCTTGGATTACAACACGCCATTATCCAAAACCTATCAAATACGTTTTACCTAACGAAGAAGAGGGGGCTATTAGTCTCCTCTTTTTCAACATCTGCCTACGCTGCAAAATTCTGTAGGATGGAAATAAAGAATTACATTAATTGGCATTGCATAATGGTTTCGCCCCCCTATCCCCCCAAATTTGGGGGGAACTCAATAAGTACAATGCTCGAAAATCCCCCAGTATTGGGGGATTTAGGGGGCAAATACAATTAACGAAACAAAGAGCTTATCTCTATTTAGCAATGCTCATTAATTTAATTATTTCGATGATTTATATATAACTGCCGAAAATTTACAGTTAACGAACCCATGACCTATCTTATTGCTGTTGTCTCCGACCGAATCAAAGCCGAAGAAGCCTATACGGTATTAGAAAAAGCCAATTTTAATGCAAAACAACTCACTATCGTAGGATCGGGCTACAAAACTGCCGACGAGGTGGGCTTAGTTGATCGCAAACAAGAAGGAATGAAACGCGCAAAATTAATGGCGGTCTGGCTTGTTCCCTTTGGTTTTATCGGGGGTTATGCTTTCAACGTGATCACAGGGCTGGATACTTTAGACTGGGCAGGAGATCCAGGTAATCATATTGTGGGTGGTCTTTTAGGCGCGATCGGTGGCGCAATGGGCAGCTACTTTGTCGGCGGTGGCGTTGGTCTGAGCTTTGGGAATAAGGAGGACTTAGCCTACCGTCAATTACTACAACAAGGAAAATACTTAGTTGTGGTAGAAGGTTCGGAAAACTTAAAAGCTAAAGCAACCCAACTCCTCAAACCTTTAAAGCCCGAATATCTGCAATCCTACGCTCCCCCTGATAGCGACTATAGTTAATTAATAATTAACAATTAATAATTAATAATTTAAGCCAGAAAGTGTAATGAAATATAGGAGATGACTTGCTAAAAATCCTATCCAATAGTCGTTTCAGCGATTTATTATCCTTTTGTTGATTGCAAACCGTTAATTAATAATTAAGAAAAACATTTTTTAAATTCATGTTGCCGAGAGAAGACTTATTAAAAGGCGTTGAAAACCGAGATGAAATGGTTCGAGTCATTGACTTGGCTGAACAAGCTTTAAAAACCTGGGAAGTGGTTTGTACCGACTTTTTATCCCCACCTGTTTTAGCAGAAGTACAAAGCAATTTTGGGCGATTAACGGAACTCAGCCTAATTGTTTGGGGAGGATATCCTCAAGCAGAACGGCAACGGGTCGGCATTGCTCGATCAGATTTACCGTTAGACCAATCCCAAATTAGTTTGGCCGCCATTGAAGTGGCAGGTAATTTTCTCTTTGATCCAGCTAGCCATCGGGATTTTTTAGGGGCAATTCTCAATACAGGTATCGTTCGAGAAAAAGTGGGTGATATCTTACCTTTAGGAGAACGGGGGGCGCAGATTATTGTTGTGCCTGAAATGGTGGAATTTTTCCAAACGGCTTTGGTACAAGTTCGTTCAGTTCCTGTTAAAACCCAAGCCATTGACCTGAGTGAACTCAAAGTTCGCCCTCCCCAGAAAAAAGAAATAACCACCGTCGAAGCTTCCCTACGATTGGATGCGATCGCGTCTGCTGGGTTTGGACTTTCTCGCAGTAAAATGAGCGATGCCATTAACGGGGGAGATGTGCGCGTAAATTGGAAAGAAATCACCCAAGCTAGCCATAACGTCAAATCGGGGGATTTAATCACCTTTCGGGGTAAAGGTCGCTTAGAAGTCGGTGATATCGCTGTAACTAAAAAAGAACGCTACCGAGTGCAATTAACCCGATATATTTAAATTTTTAAACCTACGTTATCTGTAGGGGCGAATTGCGTTCGCCCTTAACTTCCCCAAAATTGCGATCGCCCTTAGATTCTCAACATAGGTCAAAAAATAAAGCTGAATTATGGAAATTATCGAAATTCTCAAAGCCGATTACCAACGCTTTCCTGTTGACCAAACCTACGAAATTTATGCTGAGGATGTTTATTTCAAAGATCCCATGACCGAATTTCGCGGCATCAAGCAATATAAAGCCATGATTGGTTTAATGAACCGTTGGTTTCAGAATATGCAAATGGACTTGCATGACATTACCCAAGTCGGCGATCGCATCGATACCCAATGGACATTAAGTTGGACAACTCCCTTACCTTGGAAACCCCGTATTGCCGTATCAGGACGAAGCGAACTGAAGCTTAATGAAAATAATTTAATCTGTTCCCACATTGATTATTGGAATTGCTCTCGTTGGAACGTTTTGCAACAACATTTTTCTGCCAAATTTTACAAAAATTAAGATTACGCCCCATAATAAAAATAAGTAATGTAAATTTTTCTCAGATAACTTAACCCATGCGCGTAATTCTCATGACTGGTAAGGGAGGAGTCGGCAAAACCTCCGTCGCAGCAGCTACAGGACTTCGTTGTGCAGAATTAGGCTACAAAACGCTAGTTCTCAGCACGGATCCCGCCCATTCTCTGGCTGACAGCTTTGACATGGAATTAGGCCATGAACCCCGTGAAGTCAAATCAAACCTCTGGGGTGCAGAATTAGATGCGCTGATGGAACTCGAAGGTAATTGGGGAGCCGTCAAACGCTATATCACCCAAGTCCTACAGGCACGCGGCTTAGAAGGCATTCAAGCAGAAGAATTAGCCATCCTGCCAGGTATGGACGAAATCTTTGGTTTAGTCCGTATGAAACGCCACTATGATGAGGCTGATTACGAGGTATTAATTATTGACTCTGCGCCAACGGGTACAGCCCTACGGCTATTAAGTCTGCCTGAAGTGGGAGGCTGGTATATGAGAAAATTTTACAAGCCGTTACAAAGTATGTCGGTAGCCTTACGCCCATTGGTAGAGCCGTTGTTTCGGCCGATCGCGGGATTCTCCCTACCCGATAAAGAAGTGATGGATGCACCCTACGAATTTTATGAACAGATCGAAGCCCTAGAGAAAGTTTTAACTGATAACACCCAAACCTCGGTTCGCTTAGTCACCAATCCTGAAAAGATGGTCATTAAAGAATCCTTGCGGGCCCATGCCTATCTGAGTCTATACAATGTTTCCACAGATTTAGTCATTGCTAATCGCATCTTACCCGAAGAAGTTCACGATCCCTTTTTCCAACGTTGGAAGAGTAATCAACAGGTTTACAAGCAAGAAATTTACGATAATTTCCATCCCCTACCGATTAAGGAAGTTCCCTTATATTCTGAGGAAATGTGTGGTCTAGCGGCCTTAGAACGACTCAAAGACACCCTTTATGCCGATGAAGATCCGTCCCAGGTCTATTACAAAGAAGATACGATTAATATCGTGCAACAGGGCCAAAATTACAGCCTAGAACTGTATCTACCAGGTATTCCCAAGGAACAGGTGCAATTAAATAAAACGGGAGATGAATTAAATGTACGCATTGGCAACCATCGCCGTAATTTAGTCCTACCTCAAGCCTTAGCCGCCCTCAAACCAGCTGGCGCAAAAATGGAAGAGGATTACTTAAAGATCTTTTTTAGCAGTGGCGTTTAAATGTGCTAGAAGTAATGAAAAGATACAATCTCCTTGGCTTGGAGTACATTTTTACGGCAAGCTAGGTTGACTGCATCTTTAATTTATGGCTATTTTTAGTGATTTTTAAGCTCTTTTAGGTTAGCTTGATTTTTTTCGAGCTAACTTTCGTTTTAAGGTAGCACCAAACCCTAAAGCAATACCTGAGCCAATAATTGTGAGCGGTTCAGGAACGGGTTGCATATTGCGAACTTGGAAAACGCCCGCAAAGGGTAAGGCTTGATTATTAAATGCCCCCAAAGTCCTCGGCTCCACTAAACTATTAAGTTCAATACCTCCTAATGAAAAACTATAGGCTCCCGCTAGGGCGGTTGTTGTTGGAGAATTATCGGGAGAATAAAGACCCAGTGAAAGTGAGGCAATACCTAAATCAAGGGTTTTACCAAATAATTCGCTGAATTCTGGAGCATCATTATTCACCAGCCCACTAAATAATCTCTCGACCTCAGCACCTGTGGCTATACGATAACCGTCGATAGGGTTAGCAGCAATTTCCTGAATGGATTTATTAACGGATTCGGTTAATCTGAGCCAGACTAAATTTTGGTCGCTATCAATAATTGTATTGTTATCTCCTAATGATAACTGACCAATGGTGGCAGCCTGAGCCGGTGATAAGGTTTCCGCAAAGATTCCGCCAGATATTAAAAATCCGGTCATTAAAACAATGCTTCTTAGGCGCATAGAGTTTTCCAAATTTATAAAACGATTATATTTACAGTATTACGAGCATCTAAGTTCCTATCCTCATTCGTTAGCAATACTTCTACGGTTAACTGGGCACTATGTAAAATGTCCTACCTAATATTCCAAATATTTCAAATCGTTTTATAATCAGCTGGAACAAGCTTAACCGTTAATTTCAATCACTTTGCGTCGAAAACTTGCGCCTAATTTGATTGAAATTTGTGATTGATATATTTGAAATGTTTTAGATAATAATTTTTTAATTCTTCATTTCTTTTCTATTGAAGAGTTAAGCTTTTATTTAAGTGAATTAAATAATAATTTGGTCTAATCTCTGCTATCTGTTGCTGTTTGGCGTTGGGTTTCATCTTTACGGAAATTTTCATTAATTAACAATGATGTTGAGGAAGTTACAGAGCGGGGCTTAATTCGTTGGTTTCATGTTTTGATTGAGCAGATTTTGTCAGAACTGACGAGTTACGGTGAATACGAATGATCTCTAGGCGTGGCCCTTGAACGGTTTCTACAGTAAAGGTTAAATTCTCATAAGCTAAGCTTTCACCTTGGGTAGGGATTTTCTGCCATTCATACAAAAGAAAACCACCTAATGTTTGATAATCATCCAATAGAGGTAGGTTTAAATTCAGAACTTCGTTGAGTTCTTCGACATTAATTTGGGCTTCAACTAAAAACGTATTATCGTCGATCATTTCCAGAATAACGGCATCTTCATTGTCTTCATGTTCCTCTGAAGTAGAATCGCCTAAAATTTCCTCAATCAGATCTTCTAGGGTAATCAGACCACAGGTTCCGCCGAATTCATCAACGACCATAACGGTTTTTAGCTGCGATCGCTGCATCATGGTTAAGAGATCGCTGAGAGATGCACTTTCGGGAACAAAACGAATTGGTTTAACCCAAGGTTTAATGGGAGTATGAGGATTAAGCTTACCTTGACTCAAGGGAATGGCTAATTCTTTAAAATCAATAATGCCAAGGATATCGTCTAGGGAGTCGCCCTTAACAGGATAACGAGAATACTTGTGGCGGTTAATGGCTTCTAGTAAATCTGCAAAGGTTGCATCTTCAGACAGGGAAGCCACTTGATGACGGGGAACCATGATTTCGGCGGCGGTGACATCCCCAAATTCAAAGATATTATTGAGAATGGTGCGCTCTGATGTGTCTAAACCGCTGGATTCCACATCGGTAGAAATCATTAATTGCAATTCTTCTGAGGTGACACGCTCATACCAATTATTGCGATCCATTTTCACGCCTCCTAACTGTAATAAGGTTTTGGTCGAGTGATCCAATAACCAAATGAGGGGATAGAAAACTTTAGCGATCGCGTTGATAACAGGAGTTAAACTGCGAGATAACTGTTCTGAGTAAAGAAAAGCAAAAGACTTAGGAACTAACTCTCCGAGAACAATTTGTAGATAGGCAATCAGGATAAACGTTAGGGGAAGGGCAACACCATGCGCGATCCAGTCGTGGTAAATGGGATTCAAGGCAAAGGTGGCAAAGAAAGATTGAATGATCTCGAAAAGGGTCTTTTCCCCTAGCCAGCCCAAGCTTAAGACTGCTAACGAAATTCCTAACTGAGTCGTCGCTAATAATTTATCTAATCGTCGTTTGAGCGATTTGACTCGTTGGGCAGGAAGATCACCTGCTTCTGCTAACTGATTAATTCGCGATCGCCGTACCGTTACGATTGAAAATTCTGCCGTAACAAAAAACGCATTAATAGCAATTAAAAAGAAAACTAACAATAATTGCCAAAGCAAACTGTCCATTCGGTTCGAGAATAAGGGTTTTAGTCTAAGCTCGTTCAGTTTATTCCTCAAAGAAAATCCTTAGATTTCCTGACGGCTGAATCGATTTGAGTTAATGGGTTAGCTCGATGCTTAGACTTTGCAAACAGGATTTAAAGAAAGTAATTATAACCTTAATTCCTGATGCGCGCATTCTGGCTCTTTTCTAAAGAAGACTTTTGGCGCGATCGCTTTCTTTCTTAGGATCAATATCTAAACAAAAAAGTGATTTTACCAAAGTAAGAACTAGATAAATAGAGAAAATAGAACTTTATTAAAAACAAAAAACTTTAAAGCTTTGAGTAATCCCAATTATCTAAAATTCTTTACTTTTGTGATCCAAGTTTCCGTAAATGGTTAAGTCCCTAAAGCGATCGCTTGATTACTTAATTACTGAAACGGTGTTAACTATCAGCCTCTAAATTAAGCAAGTTGAAATTTGCCGTCTGTTTCAGGATTCTCAATTTTCGGTAATCCCATACTGTAATTGAGAACACGACTATTGAGGTTATAGCTAATTTCACCTTTTTGTAAAAGATTTTGAATAAAATGCTCTAAATCCGAACCAATACGGCGTAAATTGTATTCGCTTAACTCTTGACCGCTATAGGATTCCACTAAATCGTCAAACTGGCGATAAACTTTCTGTAGAGTATCTTCCGTCCAATTGAACTCGTTATCAGGGTCAACATCGAGCGTAAGCACGTTATTACTCGGAACCAGTTCACTGCCATTAACTTCCGCAGTAAAGATACGAACATGACGAGTTGTGGATTTAGTTAACATAATCGAGAAATAGTTCAAGACAACAGAATCTTTACAAGATTATAGCCATTTTCTGGAATCTTGATTGATTTTCTTTAAACTCCCCGAGTAGGATTCGAACCTACGACCAATCGGTTAACAGCCGACCGCTCTACCGCTGAGCTATCGAGGATTGCTCATCACAATTGTTAATCTTAGCAACACTATGATCTTCTTTGCAAGTCTTTTCTAAAAAAAATTTTGAACTTCTCAAATGTTAAGTTATTGGCTGCGATCGCCATCGAGTTCTATCTTAGTTAATAGGACGTTTATTCCTCACACACCATGCTGACTCACCACCAACGGCCAGTTTGTTTATCGTTGATCTCAACGGACTTGCCCATCCTCTCCACGATTGAAACGGCGGCCACACTCTACGAAAAAGACCAGGGACGCTTTCATTTGTTATTTAATCCTGCAAAAGAGGAAGCACCGAAAACCGACCCGTTGCTGGATTCACCCCATTCTCGACAACTACTGTGGTTAGAATTATCCTCGTCTCGCGTGATTTTGACCCTACAGGGCAATCATCAATTTTCCTATCGTCACTTTTGGGAGAAAGGGGTTTATGGCATCAGTCGCTATTGGCTCAATGAAGAAAACCAGCATTTTAGTAATTCCTTCCGTTTACGCAATTTTACCCGCGATTTAACTCTAACTGGGCATCCCCTACCTGAATTTCTACGAGTTGAATATGAACTGTGGACGGGAAAAGTTTGTTTAGGGCATTATGTTTTACATTTAGAAATTTATCATTAAGCTTCAACCGCAATTTTCAGCAAGTAGAATCTAGCGAGCAATAAATATTAGATCAGACTCAATTAACCCGTTAAATTGCCCAAAAAATGTGATAACAAGTGATTGGCTTAAAACAAGTTATACTATATTACTGAGTTTTGAAAAATAGATTAAGTTTTTATTCCCTGTTTCTATGCAAATTCGTCGTCGTCCGCCAAATCCTTCAGTTAAAGTTGATAATTTAAGCTACAAAATTAGTCACGCAGAATCGGAACCGCGTCATATTTTAGAAGAAATTGTTTGGCATAAGGAACAGGAAGTTGAAAAAAGACGGGAATTACTGCCTTTACTAGACTTACAAAAAGCTGTTAAAAATAGTGAACCGCCCCGTGATTTTTTCGGTGCATTAAAAAACAGCGATCGCAAACCGGCCTTAATTGCGGAAGTGAAAAAAGCTTCTCCCAGTAAAGGGGTTATTTGTGCTGATTTTAATCCCGTAAAAATTGCCCAATCCTATGAAAAAGGTGGAGCAAATTGTTTATCGGTGTTAACAGATGAAAAATTCTTTCAAGGAAGTTTTGAAAATTTAGCTTTGGTTCGCCAAGCGGTTGATTTACCCCTATTGTGTAAGGAATTTATTATCTATCCTTACCAAATGTATTTGGCCCGTTCTAAGGGGGCTGATGCGGTTTTATTGATTGCAGCCATTTTATCCGATCGCGATTTGCAGTATTTTCTCAAAATTATTCAACTGCTGGGAATGACGGCTCTGATTGAAGTTCATACCCTTGAAGAAATGGATCGGGTCTTAGCTTTAGATGGAGTAAATCTCATCGGCATCAATAATCGCAATCTCGAAAACTTTACAGTTAGTTTACAAACGACGGCGGAATTGTTAACAGCACGGGCCGAAATATTAGCAGAACGAGACATTTTAATCGTCAGCGAGTCGGGATTACATACCCCTGAAGATGTGGCTACAGTGCAAAAAGCGGGAGCTAGTGCCATTTTGGTGGGAGAATCTCTCGTCAAACAAGCCGATCCGACTCAAGCGATCGCCGACTTGTATGGGGTGTGAAACCCTAGCCAGGAATGCTACTATGATCGGTTGATTAATAACATTTAAGCCGATAGACACTTGATTGAAGGAAAGCACCTGATTTGATAGCATCGGTCAACCTAACCAACGGGAGGATTACGAGGACGTGGACAATAAGCAAATGTTAATGATTCCGGGGCCAACACCCGTACCGGAAAAAGTTCTACTGGCAATGGCTAAGCACCCCATCGGCCATCGCAGTGGAGATTTCAGCAAAGTTATTGCGGAACTAACGGCCAATTTAAAATGGCTCCATCAAACCCAAAACGATGTGCTGATGCTGACTGCAAGTGGCACTGGCGCAATGGAAGCGGGAATTATTAATTTCCTCAGCCCTGGCGATCACGTTTTGGTGGGGAACAATGGAAAATTCGGCGATCGCTGGGCAAAAGTCAGTAAAGCCTACGGATTAGCGGTAGAAGAAGTTACTGCCGAATGGGGCAAAGCCTTAGATCCCGAAGCATTCCGTGAAAAATTAACCGCCGACAAAGATAAAACCATTAAAGCGGTCATCTTAACCCATTCCGAAACGTCAACCGGAGTTATCAACGATTTAGAAGCCATTAACAAAGCCGTGAAAGAACACGGAGAAGCGTTAATTATCGTGGATGCTGTTACCAGTTTAGGGGCAGTTTCCATTCCCATTGATGAGTGGGGGCTGGATGTCGTGGGATCGGGTTCCCAAAAGGGTTACATGATTCCGCCTGGACTCGCTTTTGTTGCCGTTAGCCCGAAAGCCTGGAAAGCCTATGAATCTGCAAAATGCCCCCGCTTCTACTTGGATTTGAAAAAATACAAAAAAGCAACGGATGACAATAGCTCTCCCTTCACGCCCCCCATCAACTTAATGTATGGGCTGCAAGTTGCCTTACAAATGATGCAAGCAGAAGGGTTAGATAATATCTTTGCTCGTCACAAACGCCATACCCTAGCGACCCGTGCAGCGATGAAGGCTCTCAACATGCCCTTATTCGCCCCCGATGATGCGGCCAGCCCCGCCATTACAGCCGTTGCTCCTGCAACCGTTGACGCAGAACAAATTCGCTCCACCATGCGGAAAAAATTTGATGTGGCTTTAGCGGGCGGTCAGGATCACCTCAAAGGCAAAATCTTCCGTGTTGGTCATCTCGGTTTTGTCTGCGATCGCGACATCTTAAGTTGTGTTGGAGCTTTAGAATCGACATTACAAAGCTTAGGTTACAGCGATGCGACACCAGGGGCAGGCGTTGCAGCAGCAGCCCAAGTCTTCGCTCAGTAACCAATTGAATGAAAGAAAACAAAGTCTCACGGTATCGGTTGTTAGTAAGACCTAGTAACCAATGCCTGTGAGACTTTTTTTAGTAAGAGAGAAAATTTAGATTGTGATTACCACATACCTTGA
>CAYZWO010000083.1:0-4290 GCA_964482215.1 uncultured bacterium | reverse complement strand
GGTTCCTGTGGTTGGTTGATTGTTATAAGTCCCAGGGTTGTTGCTAGGGCTAGAACTGGGGCTATTATTGAACTGGCTTGGGGAATCGGTTCCAGGATAACGATTCGTCGGAATACTACTGGGCGAAGTGCTATCTTCGTTAATTTGATCCGTTGTCATATTGTTAGGAGAATTAGGCGTTACCCGTTCAGTGGTGGTATTAGGAACGCTAACTGGATTACGATTGATCCGATTTTGATTATTGTCCTGATCGGTCGAACTGGGCGAAGTGCTACGGTTACGAGGATTGGTAATATCCGTGCTGGGTGAAGTCGTATTTTCGTCGATTCGGTCTATCGTATTGTTGTCGGATGAGCCAGGCGTAAAGCGATCAGTAGTTGTGTTGGGAACACGGTTAGGCGTATTGACTCGATTAGAAGGAACGGGCGAAACCGTTGAGTCATTTATATTGCTGGGAGAGGTGCTGTCATTATCCAAGCGATCGCTGTTCATTGGCGAGGTTGTATCACTGGTATTGCGATTGGAAGAATCAGTTACACTGTTATACAATTGGTATGCTCCCCCTGGGCGCATTCTTTGAGCCATTAAAGTTTCAGGTGTTGAGTTAGCGGTTATTTGCTTTGCTTGATTATCAGCAGCATGGGAACGTAGGGGTATCATCATTGCCATACTCAAACCGACGGCTGACCAAATAAGAAATTTCATCATTAATTCTCCAATGTTTTTCAAATTAGTATTTTTATAAGCAGTCTGGAGAAATTAAACTGGTTATTTCTCAAGGAAGTAACCCATTCACTCCGTCTACTGACCACTTCTTTAAACAACTGATTGACCGCGATCGCTGACGATTAAAATTGATTGACAGTGATCGTGCTAGTTAGGAAACTCACATTTTTCTAAGCATGACAGGTAAATGTTGAAAATCACGTATAGAAAAATTTTTGAAATGTATAATCTGAGTCAATTAAACAAATCTATTCCTAATTTGGTAGCCAATTACTCAGCATTAAAAAAGGGCGCACTCAATACGCCCCTACTGTGTAAATGAAAATTATTAAAATGATAAAAATTGAATTAAAATCTTTATCTAAACTATAAACTTGGTTGATGTTCACTCAGCTTATGACCTTTACTTTTAAACACTCGCTGAGCCTGCAAAATATTTTCATTGCTACCCATGACAATCACTAAAAACTGTCCTTTAGCAACGTAGGCTTCATAAAGTAGAGAATCTGCCTTATCAATCCCTAATTGTTCATTTAAAAAGCGGCCTAATCCTCCCTCTTTATTAATATCTTGCCAGTTCAACACACCTTGTTGATAGTTATTACCAATCATGGAAATGTTTTGTTGGGGTAAACCTGCTGTGAGCAGATCTTGAAGGGCGGTTTCGGCTTCCTGTTGAGCGGGAAAACTATCGATAATTGTATATTGGCTACGTTGATAAGCTTCAGGACTCATAATGTGATGATCCTGCGTTTCGATATACATTTCAGGTTCAACCGCATAATTATTGGTTAACCCTTCTTTATCAACGGTATAGCCTGTATCAGTGTGTAAGGTTTGAGACTCTTCGGGTACATGGGGAGGATGTTTATAGTCTGAGCCTTCACGTTCTTTACGGGCGGCAGTTTCGGCAGGAACAATATGGGGATCGTAAGTATCGGACGTACCAGAGTGGGAGTGATGAGTTGAATGGGTCATAGTATACTCTTAAAGGTTGAATGTTAAAAAAACGCAATAATAAATCAAAAATCTGAAAAAATGAGTGAGGACGATACAAAAAATCAAAGATTCTGTTGAAAAAAGTTAAAACAGGGTTTGGAATAAAGTTTATGAACAAGAAAAAGAACTGGATTTATTCCAATAAACTCCGTAACATCCAAGCACTTTTTTCATGAATCTGTAATCGCTCCGTTAACAGATCAACAGTGGCATCATCCTGTTCAGCGATCGGTAAAATAGATTGAATGGTGTGAACAACGGTTTCTTGAGCTTCCACCAGTAAACGAATCATTTCTTGAGCCACAGGAACTCCAGGTGTTTCTGGAATAGAACTGAGCCGTATAAAATCTCCATAGGTTCCAGGAGCAGGAAAACCTAAACTTCTAATACGTTCTGCAATGATATCCACAGCTTCCGCTAATTCTTGATATTGGGTTTCAAAAAGCATATGTAAGCTATAGAACATTACCCCTTTAACATTCCAGTGGAAATTATGGGTTTTGAGATACAGCGTATAAGTATCAGCTAACAGGCGAGATAGGCCTTCTGCGATTTGTTCACGGTTTTGTTGGTCGATGCCAAAATTAACGGGCATAACCGCCGTTTCTTGATGATTAATCATAAGCTTATGGGGTAAAGTTTAACCAATTTCTATGGATTTTTTTAACTTAGCTCAACCGTGTTTGAAATGCGGTTTAATCATCAAGTTTTATTGTATAAATTGTTTAAAAATCTATTAAGGCTTAGTAAAATTAATTATTTATAATTCTTTGGTTTGATTTCAGGTTTAGTAAATACGAAAAATTCCTTTTTTATTTATCTTTAGAAATAGCCTTTAGGCTGATAATAATGACTTAATTTAAATTTCAACAATAAGCATAAAACCGTAAGGATGATTTTATGCAGAAAACAACTTGACAACCCCTGCTTGGAACATTTTTAAATCGAAACATTCTATACTAAGAGTTTTGCACAATTTGGTAATGATATGGGGTTTTATATCTGGCAAAATCAGTCGGGGCAGTGGCTTTGGGTTTTGAGAAAGGATAATTATGAAATCATTGCGGTTTCAGGCAACGTATATATGACTCACCAAGAATGTTTAGACTCCATTGCCTTAGTCAAACAATCGGCAAATGTAAAAATTGTAGAAAGATCGAATTAATGAGGAATAAATCAAAAAATCCCCCGTTTTAGACAGAGGATTTCTACACATAAGCTTAAAAATTAAGCATTTAAGCTCCTTCCCGTAATTTATCGAGAACAGATCGGTCTTCTAGGGTCGAAGTATCGCCAGCAATCTCCTGACCTGCCGCTAGATTCCGCAATAAACGCCGCATAATTTTTCCCGATCGCGTCTTGGGTAGAACATCAGTAAAACGAATTTCGCTCGGACGGGCGATCGCGCCAATTTCTTCCACGACGTGTTGCTTGAGTTCTTTTGCTAGAGCTTCACTCGGTTCCTGTTTGCCTTCAAGTACCACAAAAGCAAAAATGGCTTCCCCAGTGAGATCATCAGGCTTACCGACAACGGCTGCTTCTGCCACAGCACGGTGAGAAACCAGAGCCGATTCCACTTCCATCGTGCCTAAACGATGACCCGACACACTGATCACATCATCGACTCGACCCATGACCCAATAGTAACCATCGCGATCGCGTCGTGCCCCATCGCCTGCAAAGTAAACATACTGGCCCTCTTTCGGGGGAATATGTTCCCAATAGGTGCGACGGAAACGGTCAGGATCGCCGTAAACATTGCGGATCATGCTCGGCCAAGGATGTTTGATCACCAGATATCCCCCTTGATCCTCACCCACAGGATTACCATCGAGATCGACAATATCGGCAATAATGCCAGGGAAAGGACGGGTACAAGAGCCTGGCTTAGTCGAAATAGCACCAGGTAAGGGGGTAATCATCACGCCGCCCGTTTCCGTTTGCCACCAGGTATCGACAATGGGGCATTTTTCCTTACCAATAACACGGTGATACCACATCCAAGCTTCTGGGTTAATCGGTTCTCCGACAGTTCCCAAGAGCCGCAACGAAGACAAATTACGGGCGTTAGGAATCTCATCGCCCATGCGAATAAAGGCCCGAATCGCAGTCGGTGCAGTGTAGAAAATGTTGACCCCGTATTTTTCGATCACATCCCAAAAGCAGCCAGGATTCGAGGGACGGGGAACGCCTTCATACATAACCGTTGTTGCGCCATTGGATAGGGGCCCATAAACGATATAGCTATGGCCCGTAATCCAGCCCACATCGGCAGTACACCAATAAACATCGGTATCTTTTAGGTCAAAGATCCATTTAGTCGTCATGTGGGTATAGAGGTTATAGCCGCCTGTGGTGTGGACAACGCCTTTTGGTTTGCCTGTACTGCCAGAGGTGTAGAGAATAAAGAGCATATCCTCACTGTCCATCGCTTCAGCAGGGCAATCGGCCGACACTTGTTTTTTGAGGTCATGCCACCAATGATCACGACCTTCAACCCAGTTAATCTCTTCTTTGGTGCGTTGAACCACAAGGACATTTTCCACACTGGGCGCACCGTGTTCT
>CAYZWO010000082.1:0-19648 GCA_964482215.1 uncultured bacterium | reverse complement strand
TGCTTTAATATCTGTTGGGGCGTGGTTAGTTTGTAGTGAAAGTTTGCCTGGATATTTATCTGGATCAATCAGTTCATTGACACCGAGATAATCAGCAAGCGTAATTTTCCAGTCTAAACGGTAACGGGTTTGGCGTTTTTTTAGATCTTGATGGTAACGGATTAATCGACTCATTAAAGTGTGGTTGGGATCGATTTCTCCTGTATCCAAACGACGATATTGGTTTTCTTTGGGTATATAGGGTAATTGCTGATAAACGATCGCGGCGGCTTCTTCAACTCGTAGGGAGGAAACACTCGAAACGACAGGCGGGGAATCTTGCGCGATCGCGTTGGGGGTAGGGGTAAGGTGTCCCAAGAGGGCAAAACTAAAGCCGAGAAAAACCAGCAGCAAAAACGAGAAAGTTTTCCCCACTCGATTGTTTCGGTTTTGGAATAGGGAAACTAAGCTATGAGCAATTTTAGATGCAATACTCATAAGGTTTCAACTGCTGTAAGGATTTCTACGGCACAATAAAATTAATCGCTAATAATTTCAGGTTGAGTCAATTCATCCGACATTTCGATAATGGCGCGGATAGCAGGTTTCATCATCGGATCATCGATATTATCAAAATCTTCGTAACGACGACGCTTGGCACGGGTTGCGACTTGCACAGTAATAAGATATCGGTTAGAAGCCGCCCGTAGAAGTTCTTCGGCACGGTACATAATTTGGGAAGAGTCAAAAGGAGATCGTTTTTGCATCGATTTTAGACCAGGTGCAAGTTGACAGAAGCGTTGAGAAACAGATTTACGTTTAATGTTTGAAACAGAAAACCCATAAACGCCCAAACTCTATCCTAATCTAATCTGAGATTCCTTGCACTTTCGGTTTCCCTTTGCTCCATTCTCTGGGCTTTCAGAGGACTGATATAGTTAAATAGACAGTAAACAAGCAGTTTTTGTATTTATTACCTTAATTCCTATGGCTGATCCCATCACCCCTGCAATTAGCGATCGCATTTGTAAACACATGAACGAAGACCACGCGGACGCGATCGCGCTCTATGCCAAAGCCTATGGCAATCGACCCGACACCGAATCAGCCCAAATGATTTCCATTGACCCCCAAGGCATGAATTTATCGATTCAAGTGCAAGCGCAAACCGAACCCCTCCGCATTGAATTTGATCATGTCCTGACCGATTCCGAAGATGCCCATCAAACCTTAATTACAATGGTGAGACAAGCCAGAAGCCATTCCGCTAGTTAATCAATCCGATGTTTACTTTTGCCCGTCCGTTTTATCCCCTCGTTTTAGGACTGACCAAATCCAATCCTGAGTGGGGTCATCGTCAAATGATCAATGCTTTGCAGGGTTTTGATCAAATCAATCGTGCTGGTCAGGGAAAATGGCTGTTAAATCAATTAGCTGCATCTTTTAACTATGAAGATTCACGGCTTTCCCAATCCTTGTGGGGTTTTAATTTTCCCAATATTTTGGGATTGGCCGCAGGGTGCGATAAGGATGCAGAAGCCACTGCTATTTGGCCCTATTTAGGATTTGGATTTGTGGAATTAGGGGGGGTAACGCTTCACGCTCAACCTGGCAATCCTCAACCCCGTTTATTCCGTTTAAGCTCAGATCAGGCCTTTTTAAACCGTTTGGGGGGCAATAATGACGGCGCGGAAGTCGTGGCCGCCAGATTAGACCAAACTTGGCAATATTATGAGCGCAAAATTCCCATCGGCATTAATTTGATTAAGTCCAAAGTTACGCCCCTAGAAGAAGCCGCCGAGGATTATTTAGGAAGTTTTCAGTATTTAAAAGCTTTTGCTGATTATTTTGTGATTAATGTCA
Source organism: uncultured bacterium (assembly GCA_964482215.1). Lineage (GTDB taxonomy): Bacteria > Cyanobacteriota > Cyanobacteriia > Cyanobacteriales > Microcystaceae > Snowella. The sequence goes on along the minus strand of CAYZWO010000082.1, from coordinate 17,806 downwards.
GTTCTCCTAATACCCCTGGGCTGCGATCGCTGCAAGATGCCGACGCATTACAAAAAATCTTTGATCGATTACAGTCGGCTAATCCTGAGCAAGTCCCGATTTTGGTAAAAATCTCCCCTGATCTGGAAAATGAAGCCATTATTACCATTATTGAACTCATCAAAACCTATCAATTAGCGGGCATCGTGGCTACTAATACGACGATTCAACGGGAAGGCTTAAAAACTCAGATGTTGTTGCAAACGGGAAATGACCTGAAAGACGAAGCAGGGGGGATTAGCGGCTATCCTTTACGTCAACGGTCTACGGAAATCATTCGTTTTATTTATCAGCAAACCCAAGGGACAATTCCGATTATTGGCGTGGGTGGAATCTTTAGCGCAGAAGATGCTTGGGAAAAAGTCACAGCAGGCGCGAGTTTATTGCAATTTTATACAGGTTGGATTTATGGCGGCCCCTGGATTGTCAAAGAAATTTTGCAAGGATTAGCAACTAAGTTAAGTGAAAATAATTTTTCTCATATTGCTGAAGCCGTTGGTATTCAAGCAAAATCTTAAGTTTTTACGGATTAAAACCAGCAGTAGTTGATAGATAAAAGCTTAAAAAAAGTGTTTTTTCTTAATAATTTTCAATATTTAAATTACTAATTTAAACCCTGATCCTTTGCCTGATGGCGGTAGACTATGAAAGAGCAGATCTTCCGCGATCGCGCTTTGAACCTGAAGTAAGGAGCTAAGCTTCCATGTCAGACTTAAATCGTGGCATTATGAAATTCGATGGAGCCGACAAACCTGTGGTCGTCGCAATTTCCTCTGTTGTTGTCCTCGGTGCTATTGCCGCATTAATTCTTTGGGCGTTAAAAGTTGCCTATGTCGTTGGTTAACGATTAATTATCGAGTATCAATTTTTTTGAATGCCAGAGGTCACAAATGATTACGTTGAGTAGCCTCTGGTTTTTATCGTTTTATAGTATTTATTAATATTTTTTGAATTTAAAAAAATTTTTATGGTGCAATTGTCTTCAGAAAAACTGAAATTTAGTACGAAGCTGGCCTATGGGGCGGGAGATTTTGGGCCTGCCGTTACTGCCAATATTTTAGTTTTTTATTTATTATTTTTCTTAACCAACGTGGTGGGAATGCCTGCAAGTTTAGCGGGTAGTGTGTTGATGATTGGCAAAATTTTTGATGCCATTAATGATCCCTTTGTGGGGGTTCTCAGCGATCGCACCCGTAGCCGTTGGGGTCGTCGGTTACCTTGGATGTTAGGGGGAATTTTGCCCTTTGCCATTACCTATCAATTGCAATGGATCATTCCGCGTTTTAGTGAGAATGCCCAGCTTAACCAGTGGTTGTTATTCGCCTATTACGTTTTTATCGGTATTGTTTTCAATATTGCCTATACTGCGGTTAATTTGCCCTATACTGCCTTAACGCCTGAATTAACCCAAGATTACAATGAAAGAACTAGCCTCAATAGTTTTCGCTTCACCTTTTCCATCGGGGGTAGTATTCTTTCTCTGGTTCTTTATATTTTTATCAGTAATGCCTTACCCAATCGTCCCTATGAGCAGTTTTTCCAATTAGGGATTATGTGTACTGTCTTGTCGGCGATCGCGTTGTTGTGGTGTTCGCTACGGTTACAGGAAAAAGGAAAAGCTCCTATTCTGAGTCCCAATCAAAAACGACAATGGGGGCCCTTTTTACTATTTCTAGGCGGCAGTATTTTTGTAATTAATATTTTGCGCTTATTGCCCTTTACTGCAACTTGGTTAAACGGATCAGGAAGTTTTGACTATATTAGTTTTTTCCTGTTATTGCTCAGTCTGTTTATTTTGGCCTTTGGCTTTACCCTGCGATCGCCTGAACCCGAACCCCATTTAGTCAGTGAACTTGCCCAGCGAGAAGCCAGCCATACGGAAGTCAGCGTTCCTATCCTAGAACAATTAAAAATTGCCTTTACCAATCGCCCGTTTTTGTTTGTAATTGGAATTTATCTCTGTTCCTGGTTAGCGGTTCAACTGACGGCTTCGATTTTGGTCTATTACGTGGTTAGTTGGATGGGGTTACCCGAAAATCAATCGGGTTTATTAGCCCTCGCAGTTCAGGGAACGGCCCTAGTCATGCTTTTTTTCTGGCAAGCCGTCAGTAAACGCTTAGATAAAAAAGTTGTCTATTTTCTAGGCATGATTATCTGGATCATTGCAGAAATTGGGCTGTGGTTACTGCAACCAGGGCAAGTAGTTTTGATGTATGTCTTAGCGATTTTGGCAGGGGTTGGCGTTTCCGTTGCCTATCTCATTCCCTGGTCAATGATTCCCGATGTAGTGGATTTGGATGAATTAAACACAGGTAAACGTAGGGAAGGGATTTTTTACGCCTTTATGGTGTTATTACAAAAAATAGGTTTAGCTTTGGGCCTATTTCTGGTTGGTATCACCCTAGAAGCCGCAGGTTTTGTTCCCCAAATCCCAGGTCAACCCGTTCCAACCCAGCCCGAAAGTGCCCTATCCGCTATTCGTTTTGCCGTTGGCCCCTTACCTGCTTTCTTTTTAATACTAGGATTAGGCTTAGCCTATCTCTATCCCATTACCCGTGAAGTACATGGAGAGATCCGCCTCAAGTTGCAACAACGTTTGCAATTAGCCGTCGATGATTCAGAGGCAACTCAACCTTAAGCGTTAAATATAAGATGACAGAGCGTTGGTTAGGCATTGATCCAGGCTTAGCAATTATCGGCTGGGCGATTTTAGAAGATTACAGTCCTAAAGATCCCTTATTAATCGACTACGGCACGATTGAAACCGATAAAACTTTACCCACGCCTGCCCGATTGCTGGAAATTGAACAGGACATGACCGCCTTAGTGCAAGAGTTTAAACCGTCCCAGATTGCCATTGAAATGCCTTTTTTTAGTCGACAAATTAAAGCAGCAGGGGGAGTGATTCAAGCATTGGGGGTGATTAATTTAGTAATTTATAAAGAATTAAAGTGTTTACCGATTTTTCTCCATCAATCGAGTTGGAAATGTCATCTCGGCCATGGCCAATCAACTAAGGATGAAGTCGCCGAAATTCTTCAACATTTTTTTGGGCTGGAAAAACTCCCCATTGATGACAGCGTGGATGCCATTGGAATTGCTTTAGCAGGGTTACAAGGGGTTCGCAATGAGATTAGTTGAAATAAATAAATTACGCGATCGCTGAAAATTTTAATTGTTTACCGAGTGACGTTTTGGGACTTGACTAAATGAGTATTAATCATTGTGACTAACTCCTGGGGCAAAAAGGGTTTACCGAGATGGCTAGTTGCTCCTGATAATTTCGCTTTAATACGGCAGGTCAAATTATTTTCATCGGTTAAAAGAATGATGGGTAATTTTTTAAGCGAATCCGATTGACGACAGAGGGAACACAGTTGATAACCATCCATATCAACCATATTCGTATCAATCAAAACTAAATCAAATTTTTGGCTCAGTAATACTGCTAAGGCTTTGAAGGGATTGTCGATAAGGGTCGCTTTGAATCCACTGTTTTCTAGAGTGAATTGGGCCATTCTTTGGTTAGCTGGGCGATCGCCGATATAGGCAATAGACGGCCGATAATCCTCTTGAATTTCCTGATAGGAAAGCATCATAATATCACCCGATTTAATGAGCGGATGTAGCAAGAGGGCTAACTGAAGCGTGCTGATTTTGGTCAAATTGCCAATTTTATAGAGAGAATTAAGATTTTTTAAGGATTGATTTAATTTCTGTAATTGGTTTTTCTCATTCCAGGTCGTTTTTGCTAAAACAAAATGTAATTTCTGCCAATCTTCGACTAATGGCCGTTGAAAGGGAGAATTAATTTCTGAACGTAATTGCCACCAGTAGCGAATTTTAGGTTTGATCAAGGCGGCTATCTGCTCAAAATCGAGATTTAAAAAAAGCTGTTCTAAGCGACTTTTTGAATCTAAATAACAATTGGATTTGGGTAAAGAGAGGATTTGAACTAATGCCTCTTGAGTACATTGGGTAAGAATGGTTCGGGTTTCTTGAAACGAAAATATCTCTTGTTTCCGCAATCTGCAAATAAATTCGTAATCGTCTATTAAGTCAGTCGGAAGTTGAATATTTCTATCTTTTAAATACTGGCCCAATAAATAGGCTAATCGTTCCGAAGACCCCACCCGACTATTAGCGACATGAATCTTGCCATTCCCCAAATAAATTTGCCAATTAACATATTCGTCAAAAGGATTTTGAACAATTAATTTACCAGAAACTTGATGCTGAACCAGCTTTTGCAAAAAGTTATAGGGGACTTCTTGCACAAGTTCATCAGACAGATCCAAAACGGGGCCAAAGGGCGAAGCACTCATAGTCGCTTTAATTGATTAATCTATTTTTAATACATTCAATAAATATCTTTGAATCAAAAAGATTGAAAAACGATGGCTACCAAAAATTTTTTGGATATAAATGACTTAAGATGCTTTAAGATTTCCATAACAAGGGATGTATGAAAAGCTTAGCAGATAACTCACCATATCGAAATAGACAAAACTGTATTCTTGAGCACATTTTGATAGATAGGAATCAATAAGACTTGTTTTTTGCATTAACGATTAACTAAATTAATTTATTGGCAATTTACTCGACTTTAAGTCGAGATATTTTTTTAAATATCTCGAATGTCAGCTTTTTTGGAAAAAAACTAATGCCTTTAACATCATTAAATGTTGTTTTGCCAAAACTAATTGATATTTTTTTTGCTGAACAATTGATGATAAATCTGTTTTTTAATTCGTTCACTCAGACAAACTTTGTCTACTGTTTCCATCTAAAAGTCTAGTGTTTATCTCTAAAATACTGATGTAATGAATAAAATAATTTGCGAATGATATGATCAATTATAACCTTTTACAGCAATACTTTGTACGCAGAAGAAAATAATATATGGCATCCTTGCAAAAAGTTGCTTTTGATCTTAAAGCAAGTTGCTGTATCAAAATAATTAAAGCGGGTAAATTAACAACAATGAACCATCGTCATTAAAAATTTAACCAGTATTAAAAAGGCTTTAACGATCAAGCGTTAAAGCCTTCTAGTCGCTGAATTTAATTGCTTGGTTTATTCTACTTCTTCAAATAATAATTCTTCTAAAATCATTTGCATCCTTTCGTCTTCGGGAGAAACTAGCTCTACCTTGTCCCCATCAGTGGATTTGGCCAAAAAGAGCAAAGGAGCTAAGGGAGTATAGATAGAGTAACGCTGTTCTTTGTGGTAGAAACTAACGAGAAATTGTAGCTCTTCAGGCTCTAAGGGTTGGTCTTCGTTTTCCAACTCTAAGGTTAAAATATCGTCGTCTTCAATGGGGGGTAATTCGCCGCTGACCGTTAAGCTGTAGGCCGTATATTTGAGGCTCAGATCGAGTTCGGCTAAAACCGCTTTAGCATCGGGAAAAATTTGTTCGATTTCTTCTTCGTCTTCTAGGAGCACCGCGTCGGAAAATTCGTCATCCTCTTCGTCATCGTCATCCCAGGCGATAATAACAACGGGAATATCGACGGGCATCAGCAATAAATAAGTGATATCGTCAACTTCAATGGAGTTTTCGATATAGCAGTCTAACGTCCGTCCCTTCTCATCGACGAGGGTCACGCTATCAGATTCGTCTGGCTCGTTTTCTGGGTTAATTAGGTAGGAAGACATAGAACTCAGGGATACTGTGAGTAATTAGAATATCATATTTGAGGTTCCTGTCCTGCCCTTTTTCCTGATTTAGGAATTCAACCAGGGAGCTTTTTCTAGAGCTTCAAACCCTTTCACATCGGTCAAGTTGTACTGTAGCGGGGTAATGGTAATGTAATTGGATTGAATGGCCTGAACGTCGGTCGGAATGGCAGGAGAAAGATGGCTGTGATAAGGTTGTTCAATTTCCCTGGCAATTTCCCCAGCTAACCAGTAATAGCTTTTCCCCCTCGGATCAAGGCGTTTTTCAAAGGTTTCTATGTAACGGCGTAGTCCTTGACGGGTCAAAATCACTCCGGCGATCGCGTCCTCACTCACCGCAGGAACATTGACACTGAGTAAAGTCGGTTGGGGTAAGGGGTGTACTGTCAGATGAGACACTAAGCTTTTGGCAAAATTGGCAGCCGGCTGAAAATTTTTAAACGTAAAACTGGTTAGGCTCACGGCAATACTGGGAATGCCTTCAATTAATCCTTCCATTGCGGCCGAAACCGTTCCCGAATAGAGGATATCCGTTCCTAAATTGGCTCCATGATTAATCCCTGCTAAGACGAAATCCGGTCGCTGCGACATCACCGCAGACAGGGCAAATTTAACGCAATCGGCAGGGGTTCCCGAACATGACCAGGCGTTAACTTGCGGGTGAAACACGTCTTCTACGACTTCTGCACGGATGGGACGATGTAGGGTTAAACCGTGCCCTGTGGCCGACATTTCACGGTCAGGACAAACAACGGTTACGTGATGGCCGGCTTCGGCTAAAGTATTGGCAAGGGTACGCACCCCAAGGGCAAAAATACCGTCATCGTTGCTGACAAGCAATTTAAGAGGAGTCTGGGTCATCATTGAATTTTGAGCAAGGGCCTTAGTGTTCTATTTACTCTAATGTGTTTTATGACGGATAAAGAAAGAGGTGAATAACTCATCCCTTAAAAATCTACTTATCTAAACTATCCCGAAACTCCTCAAGAGCCTTAAACAATTGCTTACAAACATAATCAGACATTCAAGCAATAATCAAATCACCTATTAACCTTGATTTTCCCAATGTTTTCTCTCATCTCTGCAAAACCTTCTCGTCGCTCAGGCACACTGAAAGCTAAATTATCCAGCATTCCATCCGTACAATGTCGTACTGTCATAGTTTGTGTTGATAATTCAAACGTTTTCTTTTTATTTTAAGCTTCAAGCCTACTAAATACGAGACGCTAGAAATGTTAGGATAAGCTTAGGTTTTAAATCTGGATTAAACGACAAAATTCCTTAAAATATGCAATATTCAGTTAATCTCAAGCAAACCGAGGAAGGCTATACCGTTTGGTGTCCGCCTGGTTGCGCTTCCCAAGGAACAACCAAAGAAGAGGCTCTTGAGAATATTCAAGACGCTATTCAGTCTTATGTAGAAGTTGCTCACGAACTCAGTCAGGACATAGAATCTTGTTATGTGGAAGTCAATCTAAGCCATGCCTAGTCTCAAAATTTCATCAAATGGGTTGTGCAAACCTTAAATTTGAATGTAACTACTTATGACAACCCCACAAACGATTGTTATTAAAATTGGAACTTCTAGCCTGACGCAAGGACAAACAGGTCAGTTAGCTTTATCAACGATCGCGGGACTGGTAGAAACCCTATCGCAACTACAACAGTTAGGCCATCGAGTAGTCCTAGTTTCATCAGGAGCCGTCGGGGTCGGGCGGGTACGCTTGGGTATTCAGGAACGACCGAAAAAGATTTCCACCAAGCAGGCGATCGCGGCGGTTGGGCAAGGGCGATTGATGCGAATTTATGATGATCTGTTTAGTAGCCTCGAACAACCCATCGCTCAAATTTTGTTGACGCGACGGGAACTGATTGAACGCAGTTGTTATGTGAATATCAATAATACCTTTCAAGCTTTGTTTGAATTGGGCGTAATTCCTATCGTTAACGAGAATGATACCGTTGCCATTGAAGAATTGAAATTTGGGGATAATGATACCCTCTCGGCTCTAGTGGCCAGTTTAATCGAAGCGGATTGGCTCTTTATTTTGACCGATGTGGATCGATTGTATTCGGCCGATCCGCGTTCTAATCCCGATGCTAAACCCATTTCTTTAGTAACCGCGAGTGAACTAGCTCAATTACAGGTTGATGCAGGGAGTAGTGGCAGCCAATGGGGAACAGGGGGCATGATGACCAAATTAACTGCCGCCCGCATTGCCACAGGATCAGGGGTTCGTACCGTTATCACTCACGGCAGAAGTCCCCATAATATTCTAAAAATTCTGGCAGGCGAGAAATTAGGAACGCAATTTGAACCCCAACTACGGACAGAAAATGCGCGCAAACGTTGGATTGCTTACGGTTTATTGCCTTTAGGAAAACTGTATTTAGATGATGGAGCCATTAAGGCACTTTGCAAAGGGGGAAAGTCACTGTTAGCCGCAGGAATTACCGAAGTTGAGGGGGATTTTTCGGCAACGGATGCGGTACAGATCTGCGATCGCCAAGGAAAGGAAGTTGGGCGAGGATTAGTGAATTACAGCAGTATAGAAATTGAGCAAATTAAAGGTCATCATTCCGAAGAAATTGCCAACATTTTAGGTTATGTTGATGCAGAGACCGTAATTCATCGCGATAACTTAGTCATTGGGAGTGTTGCTGGGTAATGAATTAGAATTAAGCCATCATCCGAGCTTTGAAATTTTTGTTATCAAGGGATATTCTTGATTCTGAATTTACGAAAATTATTATGCAATGGCAAGACGTTTGTGAAGATACTCTACTCCAGAATTTACCCTACAAAATTGAACTGAACCGTTGGGGGCAAATTGTCATGAGTCCCGCTAAAGTGAAGCATGGTTTCTTTCAGGGACGTATTGCCCATTTATTAGACGCTTTGACCGTTACAGGCGAAATTATCACTGAATGCGCCATAAAAACGGAGGATGGCATAAAAGTTGCTGATGTCGCTTGGGCTTCTGAGCAACGGGCAGACCTGATTTTGGATGAAGTCGTGGCTTCAATCGCGCCTGAAATTTGCATTGAAATTATTTCGGATAGTAATACATCGGAAGAAATGACCTTCAAGCGTGACCTCTATTTTCAAGCAGGAGCCAAGGAGGTTTGGTTATGCGATCGCGAAGGGAATATGACCTTTTATAACATTGAGCAACCCCTAGAAAAATCCCAATTAGTTGCTGGTTTTCCCCAACAAATTAAACGTCGAAACCAAGCCTAAAAATTTATCTCACTGCTGGAGAAGATTTGCAGAAAAGTGGATTGATTCTGGGGAAACTCTGAATTTACTGACTTGGGTAAATAATCCTGATAATCTGGAAAAAGCAGATCTATTGAAAATAAGGGGTTATCGTGAAGGTTTTAGTGGTCGGTAATGGGGGGCGAGAACACGCGATCGCTTGGAAATTGGTGCAATCTCCGCAAGTTAGCCAATGTCTTTGTGTGCCTGGGAATGGGGGAACGGCAACCCTGACAAAGTGTGAAAATATTGCGTTATCTGTTGAAGATTTTGCAGGTATCAGCCAACTGTGTTTGGATAATCAAATTGATTTAGTCGTGGTTGGGCCTGAGTTGCCCCTATCGTTAGGGATTACTGATTATTTAAAAGCTCGAAATATTAAAGTCTTTGGGCCCGATCAAGTTGGCGCACAAATTGAAGCCAGTAAATCTTGGGCAAAAGCTTTAATGGAAGAAGCAGGCGTTCCCACAGCCAAAGGGGAAACTTTTACCGATTCGGTTCAAGCTCAAGCTTACGTTACCCAACAAGGTGCGCCTATTGTGGTTAAAGCCGATGGATTAGCGGCAGGCAAAGGGGTTATTGTTGCCAGTACCGTTGAGGAAGCCCAAACCGCGATCGCCGAATTATTCGAGTTAGGTTTTGAAAAATTAGTCGTCGAAGAATTTTTAGTGGGTGAAGAAGTGTCGGTCTTGGCTATCACTGATGGCGTTACCGTTCGTCCGCTCTTACCTGCTCAGGATCACAAACGCATTGGAGAAGGGGATACGGGCAATAATACGGGCGGAATGGGCGTTTATGCGCCTGCTCCTATCGCGCCACCTGAGTTAATGGAAAAAATTGCACAAGAAGTCTTACAACCGACTCTCGAAACCCTCCGCAAACGAGGCATTGATTATCGCGGCGTTTTATATGCAGGGTTAATGGTAACGGAAGACGAACAGGTTAAGGTATTGGAATATAACTGTCGTTTTGGTGATCCTGAAACTCAAGCCATTTTGCCCCTATTGGAAACGCCCCTAGAAGATGTTCTTTTAGCCTGTGCCGAACAGCGTTTGGGTGAATTTCCTCCCCTGCAATGGAATTCAGGAAAATCCGTTTGTGTGGTCTTAGCGTCCCAAGGTTATCCGGGCAGCTATGAAAAAGGGAAAGTAATTACAGGCATCGAACAAGCCGAACAGCAACCCTCTGTTGTTTTCCATGCAGGAACTACCATGCAATCAGGGCAATTGCTCACCGATGGCGGACGGGTGTTAGGGGTAACGGCCATTGGAGAAACTTTTACCCAGGCGATCGCGGAAGTTTATCAAGCCGTTGAACCCATTCAATTTGAAGGGAAATATTATCGACGGGATATTGCCCAACGTGCTCTGAAACGCGCCCAATAGGTCAATCGTTCCAGTGGGATAATTTTTGACATTGACTTGTTTGTTAGCCTCTTGCCGTGTTATATTAGATTCTGCTCAAACGCGGATGTGGCGGAATTGGTATACGCGCACGTTTGAGGGGCGTGTGGCTTTGCCTTACGAGTTCGAGTCTCGTCATCCGCATTAATTTTGTAAAGTTTGCTATGTCCTCCAGTTTTCATTGGAGGACTTTTTTGTGTCTAAATAATAAAATTCTAAGTAGGTCAACTTAATTAAAAGAAAAATGAGAAACACAATACCCTCAATTTACGACGATGCACAGAGGCACTATCGAGCAGAATAACCGTTATTCATCCTGTCTGTTGAAGGTAAGTCCCTATCCATCATGGGAAATATTTTGTTTTTGGTAGCATCGAGCAGTAATAAAGTAAGGATGAAATGTTTCTAAAAAGTGGGTTTGTAAGCATTGAAAAAATTGTTTAATAATAACGGGATTATCTAAATGGAATGGATATTCCTGATTAAATCCTTTGAAAAAATACCAGTTAACGATTAGAGCCCCATCCTCTACTAAGCGTCGGTGAAAATCTTGTAATTGTTTAACGGGTTCAGATAGGTGCTCTAACACATCAAAACAGATTACTGTATCAAAAATACTGTCAGCAGGAAGCGTTTCAACACATTTGAGTTTGTGGCTTAATCCTAAAGCTTCTGCTCGAAAAGCGACGAAATTACGATTAACAGGATTAATATCACAATAAACAACTTCTGTGATCTTAGGACAAAGGGCAGCCGCGATCGCGTGAGTTCCAATTCCTCCACCAAAATCTAAAACGCGCCCATATCCGTAATCATGAATCAGTCGTAAAGTGCCGCCAATATACTCCTGACTGCTTAAGTGCCAAGCCCCTAGATCAAATAAATATCCTGTGCCAACTTGCTCCTGATAAAAATTCTCTACTTGATTCCATTCAAAATGGTTTCCCAATTCTGCTAATGTTTGTTGACCACGAGCAAATTGAGACTCTAAAACATCGGCATCAATTTGTAAAAAAGCTTGAAGATGCTGTTTAAGAGAAAAACCATCTTGCCAATAATTAGCTAATACGCTAGGAGGAGTGAGAGAAACCATAAGTCATCTAAAAAATAATTCCTATAATACCCATGAATTAGAAAATTCAGAAATCTAAGTTTAGATCAAAGCAAAAGATCAAACTGAATCAAAAATCAAAAAATAATTTCTTAGATTAATGACGCACGATATAAACTACAGAAATAATTGACTAAAACAATAGAATTATTTTATATTATCTTAGGTCTGATGTTGAGAATTTTTAGTTAAAGATATATTTTGGGGTAAAAAAAGCCATTTTAATCGTAATTTTAAAAATTTTATTCCTATTAAGTTGACTTTTTGGGGTACTGCGATATTAAGGGAGACGATACTTGACAAAATTAAAAATATTATTAATTTCAACACCAGTTGGCCCTCTCGGTTCGGGAACGGGAGGCGGCGTTGAATTAACCATTAAAAATCTCACAGTTGAGATGAAAAAAAGAGGCCATCAAATTACAGTAGTCGCACCAAAAAATTCTGTTTTGTCAACGTCTTCTTTAGTTGAAATTCCTGGGCACTACCAAACAATGGCGCAATTGGAGCCAGAAAAAGACAAGATTCCTTTAGTTTATAATTCTGTTTTAGCGAATATGTGGGATTACACCCGCACTGTTCAAAATCATTACGATGTAATTATCAATTGTGCCTATGATTGGCTACCTTTTTACCTAACGCCTTTTTTTGAAACGCCTATTGCCCACTTTGTCAGTATGTCATCGATTAATCCTGCATTGGATCAAACGATTGATAAAGTAGCACACAACTTTCCAGGAACCATTGGAGTCTGTACAAAAATTCAAGCCGATACCTTTCCTTTTGCAGAAGCCTGTTATGTTTTAGGGGGCGGTTTTGATTTATCTCTCTATCAATTTTCTCCTAATCCCAAATATTGTTTAGCCTGGGTTGGCCGTATTGCACCAGAAAAAGCTCTAGAAGATGCGGTTGCTGTTGCTGAACTCACAGGAATTCCCCTGAAAATTTTTGGAAAAATGCAGGATGAGTCTTACTGGCAAAAAATTCGTCAATATTATCCCAATGCTCCTATTGAATATCAAGGCTTTTTAAATACACCGGAATTGCAACAACAACTAGGTCAGTGCCGAGCATTATTGATGACTCCTCGTTGGACGGAAGCTTTTGGTAATGTGGTTATTGAAGCCTTAGCTTGCGGTGTTCCTGTTATTTCCTATGCTCGTGGCGGCCCCGCAGAGATTATCAAAGATGGAATTACTGGATTTTTAGTTGAACCTGATAATATTGCGGCGTTAGTTTCTTGTGTTGAACGGATTGAAGAAATTGACCGTGCTCAATGTCGTCAACAAGCAGAAAATGAGTATTCCCTTGAGGCTTGGGGCGATCGCGTTGAGCAATGGTTGCTTCAAATTAAAAAGTAAAAAGTTGATTCACTGGTTCAAAGCAGCGCAGAGAAAGAAGATCAGTATTGCGGACAAGTCATGCTAGGATCTTTGTTAATCAACCGATGTATTATATCAGCCTGTTATAAAGGGAACTCAAACAATGGAAATCGCTCTATTATTGGCTAAATTGCCCGAAGCTTATCAAATCTTTGATCCCCTTGTGGATGTTTTGCCCGTTATTCCCGTTTTCTTTTTATTACTCGCTTTTGTTTGGCAGGCCGCTGTTGGCTTCAAATAAATTGAATATAAGGATCAAAATAGGGCATCTTTTGATAGATGCCTTTTTAGTGTCTATTTAGCAGTTTATTCAACAATTCAGGGCTGTTAGGGATTAACTTCAACCTGAATTTGTTCGAGATGGCTGATAATAACATCGGCATTTTTAAGATGGGTTGCTTGGTCTTGTCCCCAACAAATCCCAATCGCGGCCGCGGCTCCTGCTTTTTGAGACATATCAATATCGCCTTGGGAATCCCCCACCATGATGGTCGCTTCAGGGCGGACTTCTAAAGACTGACAAGCTTTGAGGAAAAATTCAGGGTTGGGTTTACTTAAGCCTTGGTCGGCTCCCATGCGTAAAGGGATATAAGTTCCTAATTCGTGTTCTGCGACAAATCGTTCAATGCTAGCTGTTCGAGCCGCCGATAAAATGGCTAATTTTAAGCCTGCTTCCGATAAATTTTTAATGACTTCTAAACTTCCTGCAAACAAAGGTGAAGTTTTCGCATTTGGCTGACAATACTGATCGGCTTCGATAAAACTTGAGCGTGCGATCGCCAACGCTTCAAACCAACTTTTGCCCGTTTCCGCAATATAGGCTGCCGCCGCAATTTCATTTTCGTGACGGCTACCGACAGCCATTAATCCCGTCGGATCGAGGTGGTTATTGTGAATACCAAACGCCATAAGTAAGGGGTCACCAATACCAGGGATTTGAGCATCAATTAATCTAGCCCGTTTAATGCCTAATTCCCGTAAATAAGCTTGCGAATCTTCGAGGGTTCCATCCTTATCAAAAATAACCGCTTCAATATTTTTAAAAATCTGTTGACCGCAACGAATCGTAACCAAAATAATCTCCTGTCGAGTACAATCAGCCTTATCTTAACGGAAGATAAAATATTACCGTAATTTGGCTCTTTGCCATTAAACTAGATTGAAATATTCGTGAGGAGACAGAATGTTTAAAAAACTCTCGATTACGTTATTAAGCTTACTTTTAGTTCTAGGCGGAACGAAAGCCACCTTAGCGGAAACTGTTCTCGAAAAAGTCGCCCGTACAGGGGTTTTAACGCTGGGATCGGATTTGGATTTAGTTCCCTATGCCTATGTGAATGATAAGGGAGAACTCGATGGCTATACCCTCAATATCGTTAATCTGATCCGCCAAGAAGTTGAACAGCAGGTTGGTAGACCCGTTGCTCTGGAAATAGTAGAAGCAAAAGGCATTACGGAGCGAATCACGAAATTATTAACGGGAGAAATTGATCTAGCTTGCGATACCGCTTTTACTTGGACGCGCGACAAATATATTGACTTTTCAATCAGCTATGGCATTGCGGGAATCAAATTATTAGTTCCTAAAAATAGTAATTTAGGGGCACCGGAATCGTTAATTGACAAAAAGATTGGAGTTGTTCCCAAAACGGTTAGCGAAAAAGCAATTAAACTGGCCCAACCCAAAGCAAACTTAGTCAACTTTGAGACCCTAGAAGCTGCTTTAACGGCCCTGAAAGAAGGAAAAGTGGACGCAGTAGCAGGCGATAACATTATTTTGGATGGTTTACGGCAAAAAGCAGGGCTGCTGGATACCAAATTGGTTCCTCAAACCTCCTATGCTAATTACGGTGTGGCTTGTATGGTGGCTCAAAATAATCCAGGTTTTTTACGCTTGGCTAACTACAGTATTGTCAAATTTATGGAAAGTTATTTGGCAAATGAGAAAACCGCCAATGGAGTGGTTGATCGCTGGTTTGGCCCCAACGGAATTACTAGGGTTGATCCTGAAGCGGTTCGTGCATTCTTTAATTACACTGTCATGAGTCATGAACAAATCCCTCTAACGGATACGGTTCAGAGTGCTAAGTAATTTTAGGAATCAGTCTATTCCAATGGTTGTTAATCTAATCAGGAGAAAATTGGGTGAATATTAAGACTCAAATGGGGTGGGCCAGCTTTTTAGTTGCATTGTCAGCCTTTCATTTACCGGCTGATGCCGCGATTACGCAGCCTACGGACTTACCCGCATCGCATTCTTCAATTGAGAGCCGTTTAACTCGGATTTCCGTAACCCTTAAAGCGAAAGAAAGCCAATTACCGAAAGAAGTTGAAACTTCATCGGAAGGCCCTGTTGCCCTCGGTTGGGCGAATGGACGCGGTGGTGGTGGCGGTTTTGTAAATGCTCGTGGTGGCGGCTGGGGCGATCGCTACGGTGGTGGCGGTTTTGCCAATATTAATCCCTGGCGTAACGGTTGGCGAGATGGCGGTAGCTTTTATAATCGTTACTAATCTTTTACAACTGACTTAAAGATGGGTTAGACTCCAATTGCTAACTCATCTTCATCGAAGATTAATGAGATAATTATGATTTGATTATTGACTGTTTTATTCTTATTCTTTAAATTGAATTGCTCAATGAAAATTACTATTGAATGCAATCAGGAGACTAAATTTTGAACATTCAAACACAAATGAGTTGGGCCAGTTTTTTGGTTGCCCTCTCTGCTTTTAATTTACCCGTTGATGCCGCGATCGCGCCTCCCGCATCTTTAACATCCCCTACTCAATCTTCTTCAACTTCTTCTATTGAAAGCCGTTTAAGCCGAATTTCAACAACCCTGAAAGCAAAAGAAAGTCAGTTATCGGAAACATCAGAAACACCAACGGAAGGCCCGATTGCATTGGGCTGGGCTAATGGGAGTGGTGGCCGATTTGTTAATAGTCGTCGTGGCGGTTGGGGCGATCGCTACGGTGGCGGTGGCTTCGTCAACGTGAACCCCTGGCGTAACGGTTGGCGGGATGGCGGCAGTTTTTGGAATCGAGGCTGGCCAAATGGCAGCTTTTGGAACCGTTATTAATTGTTTAAATAAAAGTAATCAAAAGTCCCCCTGGATTGGGGGATTAAGACCATGACTCTAGCTTCTTCGGATTACAAAAGCTCTCCTTTTTTGCAAACCCAATCGGCTTCTTTGGACACCTCAAACTTTGGGCCGACTACGTTAGTAATCCTTCAGCCCACTTCTTTTTGTAATCTCAATTGTGATTATTGTTATTTGCCCGATCGCCATCTAAAAAATCAGCTTTCTTTAGACCTCATTGATCCGATTTTCAAAACCCTATTTAATAGCCCTTTTACCACAGAAAACTTTACGATTTGTTGGCACGCAGGGGAACCCCTCGCCTCTGGAATCAATTTTTATCAACAAGCGTTTAAACTTATTGATGAATGTAGCCAAAAATATAATCACAAAAAACTTTACTATAATCATTCTTTTCAAACTAACGGTATTTTAATTAATCAAGAATGGTGTGATCTATTTAAAGAATATAACGTCCATGTGGGAGTGAGCATTGATGGCCCAGCTTTCCTCCATGACATTCACCGTAAAACCCGCACAGGCTTAGGCAGTCATTCGGCCGCTATGCGAGGGGTGAAATATTTACAGGATAATCAAATTTGTCATAATGCAATCGCGGTTCTAACCGAAGATTCTTTGGATTATCCCGATGAAATTTTCCAATTTTTCTATGATTCAGGATTGCGGGATGTCGGTTTTAATATGGAAGAAACGGAAGGAATTCACCTCAAATCTTCCCTAGAAAAAGCAGGCGCGCTAGAACGTTATCGAGTTTTTATTAAACGCTTATGGGAATTAACCGTTCAAACCGAAGGGCAGTTTCAAGTCAGAGAGTTTGAAGCGATTTGTAGCTCAATTTATACCGAAGAACGGTTAAATCATACCGATATGAATCATCCCTTTGCCATTGTCAGTATTGATAATCAAGGCAATTTCTCTACTTTTGATCCCGAATTATTATCAGTTAAAACTGAAAAATATGGTGATTTTGTCTTTGGCAATGTTTTAACTGATAGCTTTGAATCAGTGTGTCAAACAGAGAAGTTTCTGAGTATTTATCGAGATATGATAGCAGGAGTCGAACTCTGTCGAAACACATGCGATTATTTTGGTTTATGCGGTGGTGGTGCAGGGAGCAATAAATATTGGGAAAAAGGAACTTTTAATTGTTCAGAAACAATGGCCTGTCGCTATCGCATTAAAGAAGTCGCAGATGTTGTCATCGAAGCGTTTGAGCAATCTTTAGGACTTTGATGGGTTCCTAATCAATTGCTAAAACCTATCAATTATCAATTATTAACTTAACCATTGGCTGACATCGATCGCGAGGATTCGACCTAATTCCAACAAAGCATATAACTGTCCCACTGTCCAGGGGCAATGCTCAACCGAGTAATGCTCTAAACAATCGGGGATTAAGTGTTCATGCAGAAAATAATAATAAATTTCCTGAGCAGGGGCGAGACTGATCCCCAACTGTAATTGGTCGGCAATTTCAATCATTTGTACCAGATGACGAATATCCGTTTCCATTTGTTGGGGATCGGGATGATAGAGCAGTTTTTGTAAACTTTGGAAAATTAAGCGTTCTAGAGTTTTCTTGGCTTCAGGGATCGTTAAATGACAGTGTAAATAGGCCGCTTCTGCCGTGATGGATTTTAATTCTTCGAGATGATGGGTCGTCTGTTGGCTATCATCAATGGACGCTTCGAGGCTGGCAATCACGGTAACGCAACGATGGGCGATCGCGATCTCAGCAGCTACTTGCAACTCTTGGGGGACGGGCAATTCATCCCGTTGGAAAGCGACTAAAATACTGTAATTATCCCGATAAACTTGGGTATAAAGCTGAT
>CAYZWO010000081.1:0-19774 GCA_964482215.1 uncultured bacterium | reverse complement strand
AACGCGATTCGAACGCGCGACATCAACCTTGGCAAGGTTGCGCTCTACCACTGAGCTATACCCGCATGTTCTTAATTGTTACCGAAAGTACATAATCTGTCAAGCACTCTGATCAATTTTTTTTGAAGTTCGGTAATAGCTCGGTTCCACTTTCGCGATTTACTAAAAGCTTCTTTTTGTCAATAGTTTTAATGGTGAAATTAGCTAATTCCCCCCTAGCGATCGCCTATCATTGTTATGCTTAGGAAGTGGGGATATTTTCTACCCAACCTGAGATTTTTACTAAGACAATGCTGACCTCATCTGCGCCTGTTCAAAAGACCCAACAGAAACCCCTATTAGGGCAATCCCTGACTGAGTTAACCGATTGGATTAAACAGCAGGGACAACCCAGTTATCGGGGTAAACAACTCCATCAATGGCTTTATGACAAACAGGCGCGATCGCTGATGGATATTTCTGTTTTTCCCAAACAGTGGCGCGAACAGATGCAGGATTATCCTATTGGTCGCTCTAGCATTCATTATCGGAGTGTGGCTCCTGATAAAACCCGTAAATATTTATTGAAACTCGCGGATGGCTTAATTATCGAAGCAGTGGGCATTCCGACCCAAAAACGCTTAACGGTTTGCGTGTCTTCCCAGGTCGGCTGTGCGATGGATTGTAATTTCTGCGCGACAGGCAAAGGCGGCTTTTTACGCAATCTACAAACCCATGAAATTGTGGATCAGGTGTTAACGGTTCAAGAAGATTTTCAGCAACGGGTCAGTAATGTGGTGTTTATGGGCATGGGTGAGCCGTTGTTAAATTTATCCAATGTCATTCCTGCGATTCATTCTCTCAATTTAGATGTGGGGATCGGGCAGCGATCGCTGACTATCTCGACCGTCGGTTTACCGCAAAAGATCCAACAGTTAGCCCAAGAGCAATTACAAATTACTTTTGCTGTCAGCCTCCATGCTCCTAATCAAGCCTTACGGGAACAGTTAATTCCAAGCGCAAAACATTATCCTTTAAAAAATTTACTCGCGGATTGTCGAGAGTATGTCAACATCACAGGGCGTAGAGTTACCTTTGAGTACATCCTCCTAGCAGGGGTGAATGATTTACCGGAACACGCTTTAGAGTTATCCCGCATTTTAAAAGGCTTTCAAACCCACGTTAATTTAATTCCCTACAACCCCATTAATGAAGTAGACTATCAACGTCCCGATGAGCAGCGCATTCAAACCTTTGTGGACGTTTTGCAACAGAATCATACAGCGGTCAGCGTCCGTTATTCGAGGGGCTTAGGAGCCGATGCTGCCTGTGGCCAATTGCGGGCTGCTCGGAAAAATGAAATGGAACCAACGCGAATTAATACAGGTTCGAGATAAAAGTTCCTTCATCGCTTTTTCAGGAAGGGATTTTTTCTAAAGCTTTTTCAATGGTTCGGGAACCTGAATTTTCGAGATGAGCATTTTCGCTAATGTAGCGTTTCCAAGCTTTTGTGCCAGGTTGACCTGTGAACAGCGTTAATAAATGACGACTGATGGCGTGTAATTTTAAGCCCTGTTGTGTCCATTTTTCGATATAAGGCAACATTTTTTCAATAATTTCTTGCCGTGGTAAGGGAGTGACGGCTTCCCCATAGATGTCTCGGTCTACCGTTGCCAACAGATAGGGATTTTCATAGGCAACCCGACCGATCATTACCGCATCGACGTATGGATATTGCGTTTGAATTTGCTCTAGGGTAGTTATTCCGCCATTAATTTCAATGAACAAATGGGGAAAGTCAGCTTTTAAACGATAGACATCTTCATAACGTAAAGGCGGAATAGTTCGATTTTCTTTAGGGCTTAAGCCTTTGAGCCAGGCTTTGCGAGCATGAACAGTAAACCGTTGACAACCGCCTTCTGAGACAATACGCACAAATTCGGCTAAATCTTCATATTTATCTTGTTCATCAATGCCAATGCGGTGTTTTACCGTAACGGGAATGGATACGGCTTTCTGCATAGCGGCTATACAATCGGCTACCTGTTGGGGTCGAGCCATTAAACAGGCTCCAAAGTGGCCATTCTGAACGCGATCGCTGGGACAACCGACATTGAGATTGACTTCATCATATCCCCAATCTTCTGCGATCTTGGCACATTCGGCTAATTGACTGGGGTTGTCTCCCCCTAGCTGTAATACTAAGGGGCTTTCTTCTGGGGAAAAGTCTAATAATTTGTGGCGATCACCGTGAATAATGGCCATCGTCGTGATCATTTCCGTATAGAGCAACGTCCGACGAGTCATCTGTCGCAAAAAATAACGAAAATGGCGATCGGTGTAGTCCATCATCGGAGCCACACTTAAAGGATTCCCCAAGCGATTCAGCATTAGTAACGAACAGTTAGTAGTTAATAGTTACAACTAATAATCAATTGGTCAGAATTAAATTATTAATTGTTAATTACTCATTATTAATTGATTAGCGTACCGTTTCCAAACTTTCAATTTTCTTGGTAAATAGTTCAGTAAAGAGGCTTATAACCGTCCGTTTTTCCCGAACTTTGATATTAGCCGTTACTGACATCCCCGATTGTAAAGGAATTTGCCGATCTGCGGTTTTTAAATATTGCTGGTCTAACTGAATTTTGGTAGGGAAACGGTAAAATTTGTGAGTTTCATCGGGGGGTAAGGCATCGGAACCAACCAGTATTACTTTACCTTTAACGTCTCCAAATTCACTATAGGGAAACGAATCAATTCGTACATCGGCTTTCATACCTGGACGAACGAAACCGATATCTTTATTAGTAATATCTACTTGAGCAATCAAGTTATCCGTAGGAACAATTTTTAAGAGGGGAACAGTTTGGGTTGGAGGCGTAACGTAACCTGGAGTTGCTTTTAAATCAAAGACAGTTCCATTCACAGGAGATTTGATTTCTTGATATTTCAATGTCACTTGAGAGCGGCTAATTTGGCTATTTAGTTCGTTAATTTTCTTTTCATTTTCAACAATAATTTTGGTTAATTGACTGTCAATATCAGCAATTTTTTTAGTATTATCTGCCATGCGGTCATAAACTTCTTTTTCCGTAATGGCACTGGTATTGACTAATTTCGCTCTAGCTTGATCAATAAGATTGCTTAAGCGTTTTTTCTCTTCTGTTAGGCGATTAATTTCAGCTAAACGAGTTTGAATTTGTTGGCGTTGTTTATCGTACTCCACAGAACCATTAACTTTTTGTTCAATAATGCGCTGATAGCGGTCATTAACGGCTTGTTGTTGCTTTTCAATTTGTAGTTTAGCTAGAGCACCTTCTTCTAAGAGAGGTTGAACACTGCCGAGAATTTTTTCCTCAATTTTTAAGCTTTTTTCCGCTTCGACAATCGACTTGTCATTACGAACTTTTAGGTCAGCGAAAATCTTTTGATCATCTGCCAATTGCCGTTGGGCTGATGCCAACTGATCTTGTGCTTGTACCAATTGTTTTTGGAGTTGTTGAATTTCCATATTGGCCGCTACAACCCTGGAATTTAATTCAAAACGGGCCATACGAAGACGAGCAGTTTGTTCAGCAGACAGCTTATTAAGATTGCCCCCATTGCCTAACAGCGCGGTAAAGAGTTCATTTTCCTGAACCAAGGCAGTACGATTTTTGGCTAAAGCAGCGACTTCCCAAGGCAATTTTAATTGCATCATGGCCATTTCTAATTGGGATTCACTGAGTTGCTGGTTTAAAAGGGTGCGGTAAAATTGGTTTTCTTGAAGCAGTTTTTGACGAATATTTTGCGCGGAACTGAGGTCAGCAACGGTGGCGGCTGAGTCCATAATGACCAAGGTTTGGCCCTTTTTAACTTGCTCGTTATCTTTGACTAATACTTCTTTGACGACCCCATTAATAGGGGCTTGAATTTCTTTGAGAGTATCCTGGGGTTTGAGTTGACCTGTTGCTGGAATTACTTCCTCCATTGTCGCAAAGGAAGCCCAAACAACAGAGAGGGTTGTAACACCAATAATTGACCAAATGATTGCCCGCGAAAGATTAGAGGATTGCCGTAAGATAATTCCTTGCTCGGAACCTGAAAATAAACTCGGCGCAGGAAAACTCGGAGATTTCACAGGAGGGGCATTACCTTTGATGGGGGCAAGGGAGCCATTACCGTTTGTCTCTGCTCTGCCATTGTGGGCATTATGGGGATTATTTTCAGTTGAGGAAAGATGATTTGTCATGGTATTAAAGTGTTCTCCTTAATATTTTTTTTCTCCAAAAACAATGAAATTCAGGCCTTTGATTAATTTTTGTCAAAATCCGTATTTCCTTGTTGCTGATAAAGGTAGAAGTAGCGACCTCTGAGGGCCATTAGTTCGTCATGGCTTCCCTGTTCAACGACCGCGCCACTATCCATCATGACAATGACATCAGCGGTTTTAATGGAACTGAGACGGTGCGTGATAAAGAATACGGTGCGATCGCGGAAAGCTTCCCCTAAATTGAGACAAACTTGTTTTTCCGTCGTGTAATCCAATGCACTGGTGGCTTCATCCAAGACGAGAATATTGGGTCGTTGCAGAATCGTCCGTGCTAGGGCAATCCGTTGCCGTTGTCCCCCTGACAGAGACGCGCCCCGTTCTCCGACTCGTGTGTTGTAGCCATTGGGTAAACCCATAATAAATTCATGGGCCACCGCCACTTTTGCCGCTTCAATAATTTCTTCCGTAGTTGCATCGGGATTGGTCAGCGCAATATTTTCCTGAATTGTGCCATCAAATAACAAAGTTTCTTGCGGAACAACCCCCACCTGTCGCCGTAGGGAATATAGCTCAACCTTACTGATATCGTAACCATCAATTAAGATATGTCCCGATTCGGGCTCATACAAACGGGAAAGTAATTTAACCAGCGTACTTTTACCCGCGCCACTCTGTCCGACAACCGCCACAAAGGTCTGGGCAGGAAAGGTTAAATTGACATTGTTTAACTGCAAGGGGCCTTGGGGTTTGAAACGGAAAGAGACATTTTCGTATTTCACCGTTCCCTTAATGGCGGGCATGGGAATATTGAAGCGATCTTTTTCTGATTCTTCTGGTGTATCTACGATATCGGCTAAGCGTTCCAAGGAAAGGGCCGTTTCCTGGAAGTTTTGCCAGAGTTGGGTCAAACGTAAAACGGGAGAAGTTACATAACTGGAAATGATACGGAAAGCGATCAATTGTCCTAGCGTTAACTCCTGATTTAATACCAAGTATGCTCCGACCCATAGAACCAGTAAACCTGATAGTTGATTAAGGAAATGGCTTGTAGAACTGGCGAAGGTTGAGGTGACAACGGTTTTAAACCCAGCCGTCATGTAACGGGAATAGCGATCCTGCCATTGCCAGCGCGATCGCAGTTCAATATTTTGGGCCTTAACCGTTTGAATCCCCGACATCACCTCGACTAAATAGGATTGGGTTTCCGCATTTCGCTCGGCTTTAACCCGTAACTGGTGACGAATAAGGGGCGCGAAGATCACAGTCATCAAGACAAAAATCGGAATTGTCCCTAAACCCACCGCTGTCAAAATCGGGCTATAGATAATCATGACGACGATATAGACAACGGAAAAGATCGCGTCTAAAACAACCGTTAAGGCTGTCCCTGTCATGAATTGACGAATATTTTCAAGCTCGTTAACCCTGGTAGAAATTTCCCCGACAGGTCGCTTTTCAAAATACCGTAACGGTAAACGCAGTAAGTGATCGATAATTTCCGAACCTAAGCTCATGTCAATCCGATTGGTGGTATCGACAAACAGATAGGTTCGTAGCGTTGTCAAAATCGCTTCAAAGAAAGCAATAATGAGCAGGAAAATACCCAAGACTTGCAGGGTATCCTGGCTATTTTGCACAATCACTTTATCGATGATCACCTGAATCATCAAGGGATTGGCTAACCCGAATAATTGCACAAAGAAGGAAGCGACAAATACTTCGATTAAAACCCGCCGATATTTTTTGAGAGCAGGGAGGAACCAACTGAGTCCAAAGCGTTGTTGGGGGGTTTCCTTGGTGGGTTGCAGCAGTAAGACTTCACCCTTGGGGATCTGTCCATCTTCTGATTCTCCCCAGGTTTGTAAAAACTCCTTGGGTTTGCGGCGAATCATGCCCATTTCAGGGACGGCAATCACCATATTGCGATCGCTGGCTTCGTAGACAACGGCTAAACTATTTTGCCAACGGATGAGGAAAGGAGGTTCTAACTGGGTAATGGAGTGCGCAGGCAAAGAGACTAATTGACTATTCAAACCCATTAGTTCCGTAATAGCACCACATAGCGGCAGGGATAAATTTTCCGTTCGTTGTAGCTGCTCTCGGACAATCCGTTGAATGACATCCCGACGAAAGGGCATCCCAAAATATTGGCTGACCATCTGGAAACAAGCCAGTCCAGCTTCTGCGGGCGTTCTGCCTCGCACAAACGGATAGTTTTTGTTCCCTTTTCCTGAAGACTGCCGACGTGGAATTTCTCCGATTAAGGTTTCATCCGCATAGGGAATTTCCCCGTAAGGTATCTCATCGGAGGACATCACCGTGACTTCAGGAACAACCGTTGCTTCAGTCGCTTCAATTTCGGCTAGGGGCGTATTGGCTATTCTCGGAACCCCAATTAATCGGGCACTTTCTGGGCCGGTAACTTCTAAATCCGTATTGCCTGGGGCGGAAGGTAAGGCACTGCCTACAGGAAACTGAGGAATTTCTCCGCCGCTAACTAACCAGAGATACTCCTCATTTTGTAGGAGGGGATGGGCAGAGAGTTTATGACGGCCAGGCGGGAGAAAGTAGGTGCGACTTTCTTCGATGGTGTGTAGGGTCAATTCCCGTAGATCGGCTTCTCCTTGGGCTTGGATTTCCAATTGATTGCCGAGGAGATCAAAGAGTTCAATCAGGGCGCATTGGTCTTGGAAGGTGGCTTGCAGCGCGGGATATTTCTTAACGAGGGATAAAAACTCTTGATTATTGAGGGTTAAACAAACGGCCTCAGTAGACGCGATCGCCGTTTCGCAGGGAATCCCTCGAATCACGTTTACCCAACCAATAATCGCACCGGGTTGGAGTAATTTTAGGGTGACAGGTAAATTATTGCGTGGATCATAGCCTAGTGATCGCACTTGACCGGATAACAAGATCGACACATAACTGGAAAATTTACCCCGCATCAAAATCACCTGTCCCATGCGATACCGCCAGGGTTGGAGCTTATCCGCTAGGCTATTTAGAGTCTCTGGAGGAAGCTGATTAAAAGGCGCAACCTCGGAAAGAAAGGAACGGTAGTTAGAAACAGAAGATGTCATGCCAATATATTAATAAAAATTTTTTAGGGCGTATTTAAGAATTCAAAAAATGCTTAAGAAGCGTTTCCTATTTAAATTTAAAAACTTAAATCAAATTTATTTTTTAAATTCCTACTTCAAAGAATAGTAATTTTCCGCATTTTCAGTCGCTAAAGATAACGCTTCAGTATCGGGTAGAATAAAAGACACCTGTTGTTGCATTTTTTCCATTAACCATTTTTGAAAGAGATCATTGCGGAGCCGTTGACGAACTTGATGATCCAATTGAGCCGATAAATATTGTTCTAATCGCAGAATTACCCACCAGTCCCCAATGGGAGTCGGCGGATAAACTTTCCCAACACTTCCTGTCATTAGCATTTGAGCGATTTGGGGATGGGGTACATTTAATTCAACGGGGCCAACGAGGCCACCCGTTTGGGCTTCTCCGCCTTCCGAATACTGTCGGGCCAAATCGGCAAAGCTACTTTCCTCTTCTTGAATACGAAAATAAAGCTCTTGGGCAATTCCCGCTTCCCTAGTGCGAATCAATGAATAAACCACGCGGTCTAATTGATTTTTGCACTCTAAAAAATAGGATTCCAGGTGATCTTCCCATTCCGCTTGTTTGAATTTTTCGAGTTTCAAATCCCGAACAATAAATTTGTTGAATTGCTCCTCAGTCATCCCATTGAGCTTAAGCCAAGCCAAAAACTGTTCCTGATTGCTAATTTGCGCTTGTTGGAAAAACTGCTCTTTAATGGCATTTTCTTCCTCTGGCGTACATTCAATATCGGCGATCGCTTGATCCACAATAATTTCTCTTGCCAGTCGGGGTAATAATTGATATTGGGCAAGAAGGGGATAAAGCTCATCCTCTTGAAAACTTTGCTGCCCTACTTTCAACACCGTTCTGGTCATTTAGTCTATCCCTCGATAGTAAAACATCTTCTTAAATGCTTTAATTTTACTCATGATTTCGCTTTTTAAAATGGATTAATTGCGAACACACCCACAATAGAGCTTTTTTTTGACTGAATTTGATCACTCCTCTTTAGCACAAATCCCTTTCGGACTCCTCATCTTACAAGCTTTTTAAAAAAACGACACATCTTGTAAAGTATTGTCACGTTTTTCAGCCGACTACTGTTCAGCTGGTTGGTTAAACATCCTATAATTCGGCTTGCTTAGAAAGTACCCAAAAAAAATTCCTCTTGAACATCACGACAAGAGGGAACAAGAAATTCATCAACAAATTAACAAATTAATGTGTGACGATTAGCTAACTTTCGATTCACTGATACTAGGTTCTGGTTCTTTGTCCTTAAAGACAATACGCAGCCAAGGTGGTGCAATAAAGGTTGTTAAGATTACCATTAAAATAATGGCCACATCTGTTGCTTGATCTAACGCCCCACTTTCGGAACCAACGGCGGCAAAGACTAAACCCACTTCGCCTCTGGGAATCATGCCTACGCCAATCGCCAACTTATTGAGGCCTTCTTTTCCAAAAACCGTAAAGCCCGTGATTACTTTACCGAAAATGGCAACCACAATTAAAAAGGCGGCAATAATTAATCCGGCTCGATTATTTGGATCAACAGGATTGAGAACGCTTAAGTTGGTTTTCGCTCCGACACAGACAAAAAAGATGGGAACAAAGAAATCGGCGATCGGTAAAATTTGTTCTTCTAGTTCTTTACGTTTTTCTGTTTCCGCAATAATTAACCCTGCCGCAAAAGAACCTAGAATCGCTTCTAATTGAATGACCTGAGCGACATAAGCCAAAATAAAAGCAAAACTCAGAGAGACGAGCAGTAATTGCCCCCGCGTTTTCATGCGATCAATTAAACTGACATAAAACGGACTCAGAAAACGGCCGAGCACAATGGCTCCAATGACAAAGGCTCCTGCACTAATAATTAAATAAATAATATTAGTAATTTGAATTTCGCCCGTTTTAACAAGACTAGCAACAACGGCTAGGACAACAATGCCTAAAATATCGTCTAGAACGGCCGCTCCGATAATAATTTGACCTTCATTAGAATTTAGTTTATTAATTTCTGCGAGTACCTTGGCGGTAATGCCGATACTGGTCGCGGTCAATGCGGCCCCCGCAAACACAGCAGGAATCGTCGGTGTATGAAAAATGGTGACTAACCCCAGTGTTCCTAAAACAAAGGGAACAACAACTCCTACAACAGCCACCACCGCCGCTTGGGGCCCGACTCGAATGAGTTCCTTGAGATCGGATTCCAGTCCAATTTCAAAGAGTAAAATGATTACCCCTAATTCCGACAGAATTGAGATCAATTCACTTTGTACTTCAAAGACCGATTGGGCCGCCTGGGGAGAAAGGGAGGAAGTGTGCAGTAATAATTGAATCAGGAGGGAATCCTCAGCAACTGTCCCACCTTCAGGGAATATTAATAATTTAAACGCAGAAATACCAATAACAACACCGCCCAATAATTCACCCAAAACTGGCGGAAGATTGATGCGTAAACAGATTTCGCCGCCTAATTTACTCGCAAAATAAACGACGACTAAACTTAACAAAACTCCTGCTAGAATCAGGGAACTGCTGGCTTCTTCGCCTTGATTTGCCGTTGCTAAGAGTGGTAATAGGGAGATCGGAACACTAGGGGCTAGTAAACTCATTTTTCAATAAAAATAATCAGTCACAATAACTTCATTTAATGTACATGAGATTCGCTTAAGTACAGCAAAGGAAGAATAGGATGAAATTTTTTTATTGACTGAGTACTAACCGTCCTAGTTGTGCCGAAGGAAATGTAACCTTAGGGTGTAATTGATTTTAAGTAAGTCAACCTTATTTTGTATAAAATCCCCCGCCTATCGGCTCCCCCCTTACTAAGGGGGGCAGGGGGGATAAAGCTCAAAAAGATTTTATGCTTTATTTAATTGCTCTACTTAATTACCGCTCAATGCTGTAATACACAATTGGGATTTGAGTTTAATACCGCAAAATTAGGGCAATACGTTGATGAACTGAGAGCGAGCCGTCATCGACGATCGCCACTTCTCCTCCTTTAGCCAGTACGGCTTCAATCACCTCATCGACTGCATCATCCATTACTTCTGTGCCGCCTGATTGTTCTACAAGTTCTAAACCCCCATTTTCAGTTAATACGGCTGGAACATGGTAATTTTTTTCGACTAAGAGCAACTTACCTCGGCCTTCTTGGGCTAGTCGCCAAACTTCCCCAATGGTTGAGACAACCGACTGAGTGCCCATTGCAGCATCTAAGGCTTTAAGCGCGTCGGATTTTTGTGATTCCCGAACAGATTGCACAATTGGCCATACTTGAGGAACGAGTTCAGTAATGGTTGTTTTGTCAAAATTACCACCGAGAGTTCCTGCGATCGCTGTATTATACTGTGAAACTTCTTGGAAAAAGGAAACTTGTCGAACGACCCCGCCCACAATTAAAGGCAGTGACTCATCCTCAGCATAATTAGCAAAGGTTCTGTCAACTTGCTGAAAAAATCGGCGATACCGATCATCGAGATAGCTTGAATCCGCATCAAAAGGAATCGTTTCGGTCGCACCAGGCCCCGTCATTGACAAAGGAAAGTTTTCATCTTGAACTTCTTCTAAGGTTTCTCCGGTTCCCGCCAGTAAACGAGTCGAAGCTTGGCTTAACAGGAACACCCAATAGCGTTGTGCTCGGTGCAAGCCGTAGACTAAATCTCTGGTGGCAAAGGTTTTATCAATAACAACCCGCGCAGGGACAGTAAAAGGGAGGTAATAGCACTGGGCAAAATCATGACTAACATACAAGGCTAAACCATCTAGCGTATGAGGATAATCGATTTCGCTAACAAGCGTGTCAAGCTTATTGAACAACGGTTCTAACTCACGACTCGAAAATTCTTCTTTCAGCCGTTCTTTGGCCTCATCTACCAAATTTTTGACGCGAATGGGATCTTGTTTGTTATCGGGTGATGTTCGATGAGTGGGTAACAAAATCGAAAGGGCAGGAACAGAATTTAAAGATTGTAATTGTTTCAGATCTCGACGAGTAATCATGATGATGCAAAAAATAGAGAATGGTAAAAAAAGCTTTTATTTGAAGCAAAAAAGCCTTTAAATGGATCAAAAGCGGTGGCGAAGGATCAACAAAAAAGTAATATTTGTTGAGTATTAAAGATTGAAAAATAGCGATGTATCGATGCAACAATTGGACTAAAAGCCATCATATAATGAAGCTAGAACAATAA
The DNA here is from genome assembly GCA_964482215.1 of uncultured bacterium. Taxonomy (GTDB): domain Bacteria; phylum Cyanobacteriota; class Cyanobacteriia; order Cyanobacteriales; family Microcystaceae; genus Snowella. The sequence goes on along the minus strand of CAYZWO010000081.1, from coordinate 8,233 downwards.
GCAATAAAAATCCCTCTTTAACTTTACTGGGAGAGGGATTTAAAGGATATAAAATTTAATTGGCAAGATAAGTCGTTATTCGCTAACCTTCGGTGTACTAACAGTTAATTCGGGTTCTTTAAAGACAATCCGCAACCAAAGTGGCCCAATAAAAGTGGTTAAAATCACCATCATAATAATGGCTACATCCATTGTTTGATCTAAAGCACCACTGGCGGAACCAACGGCAGCGAAGACTAAGCCCACTTCTCCCCGTGGAATCATTCCTACACCAATGGCTAATTTATTAAGATCGTCTTGGCCAATGATCGCAAACCCAGTAACGACTTTACTGGCAATGGCAACCACAATTAAAAATGCCGCAATAATTAACCCTTCTCGATTACTCGGATCTAGGGGATTGAGCGTACTGAGATTGGTTTTGGCTCCAACATAGACAAAGAAGATGGGAACCAGAAAATCGGCGATCGGCAAAATTTCTTTTTCGATTTCTTTACGCTTTTCTGTCTCAGCAATAATTAATCCTGCTGCAAACGACCCCAAAATGGCTTCTAATTGAATGACTTGAGCAATATAAGCCAAGGCAAAAGCAACCCCCAAGGACACTAACAATAATTGCCCCCGTGTTTGCATTTTGTTTACTAGACCAACATAAAATGGACTCAAGAAACGCCCCAATACGATGGCTCCAATCACAAAAGCCCCTGCACTAACAATTAAGTAAATAACACTGTTAATTTGGACTTCACCCGTTTTAACCAGGCTGGCAATAACGGCTAGGACGATAATGCCTAAAATATCGTCGAGAACGGCCGCTCCAATAATAATTTGTCCTTCGTTAGACGTTAATTGATTAATTTCGGTTAACACTTTTGCCGTAATACCAATACTGGTTGCGGTTAAAGCAGCCCCCGCAAACAAAGCAGGAATTGTCGGTATATGAAAAATAGCCATTAAACCCAAGGTTCCGAGGGCAAAGGGAACCACAACCCCGACTACTGCAACAATCGCAGCCTGTGGCCCCACTCGAAGGAGTTCTTTGAGATCGGATTCTAGCCCAATTTCAAACAGTAAAATAATTACCCCTAATTCTGCCAAAATCGAGATAAATCCACTTTGGGCTTCAAAGACAGATTGGGCAGCTTCGACAGGCAGAGAAGAGGTATGTAATAAAATTTGGATTAACAGAGAGTCATTGGCAACAATTCCCGCTTCAGGAAAGAGCAGTAATTTAAAAGCAGAAATACCAATAATAACACCGCCCAATAATTCACCCAAAACTGGCGGAAGATTGAGGCGTAAACAGATTTCGCCGCCTAATTTACTCGCAAAATAAACAACAATTAAACTTAACAAAACCCCCGCTAGAATGAGGGAACTGCTGGCTTCTTCGCTTTGATTTGCCGTCGCCAAGAGTGGCATTAGGGGCATCGGAACACTAGGAGCGAGTAAACTCATTTTTTAGTCACAATAATTAGTTGCAATAACTTCACTTAATGTACAGTAACCCTGCTAACTCTCCTAAATCAGGAAAACAGAAAAATAAGCCAAGGCTGACTCACAAGAGGAAATGATATTAATTTTTACGATATTTAAGCGGAATAACGGAGGCATAGGTTAGGCTTGTTTGATACAGTAAAGGGTGGGAAGCGGTTTAGGCGCAGGGGTGTTTGAGCCGTTTTAGCAGGCTATTTTTAGGTTGCCAATGGTAATCGTTTTGGCAAAGGGCAGAAATCATGTCTGAACACGGTGTTATTTCGGAATTAGATCAACCCAATACTTCTTCAACTTCGTCGCTTAACTGGCAGTTGATCTGTCAGCAAATGTTAGAAAAATCCCTTCCCTTAGATTCGGTTAATACTCAACCTGGGGGCCTGATTCAGACTCATCAAACTTGTCCTCCCTGCCTCAAGATTTTTTCAAATCGTCAGCGCGATTTTCGGGTAGCGAATCGTTCTAATACGACAAAAACGGAAACCCAACTCGAAGAAAACTTTGCCTATTCTCCGACTCAATTCGTTTACAAATTATTAGAACTCGATTTACCCAGTTCTCAGGGAAAACGTTTGGCTATTGTTGGTGAGGGCGGAACAGGAAAAACCCTGTTTTTACGGTATGTGGCCCATGCTTTTTTAAATCACCCTAACGATTCTGCTGGATTACCGAGTAATAATGGCACAGTGAAAGAAATTGAGAAGGGGAATATTGCTGACGTTAATTCTTTCGCTGAAAACAGTTATTTTCCTATCTGGATTACGCCCGAACAGTTAAAAACCTTATCGCTTCAAGATTATTTATTAGGCCCCTGGTTGGAACAGGCAACAAAGGGGGAAGAACCGAGTTTAGAACAGTGCCAAAGTTCGTTTAAACAATTGCTGGGGACGGGTCAGGTTTGGCTTTTGGTTGATGGTATTGATTTTTGGACATTGGAACCAGAAATTACGGAAGAGAGCGGTTCTCTTGCCTGGTTTCAGCGATCGCTGCGAGATTGGTCAGAGCCGATTAATGTGATCGTTACCTGTCGGCAAGAAACCTATCAATTGGATGGAAAAGGATTAACGGGTTTTGAGCGATATCAGACCCGTGCTTTAGTTTATCCAGAAGAAGTGGAAGCCACTATTCAAGATTGGTTCAAAACGAATAAAAATGCGTTAGAAATTATTGATCTAGAGAATCCTACGGTTTCAGAGGATTTAGGAAAGCAACTTTGTCAGACTTTGGCCCAATCCGGCAAGGAATCTATCCGTCAATGGTTAACCAATCCCCTCCGTTTGGTGCTATGTTGTCGATTTTGGCAAGAACGACCTGAAATGTTTCCAAAAAGCAGTGCTGGCTTGTATGAGCAATTACTCAAGCAGTTTTATCAATGGAAAGCAGAGCAACTGACGATTTCACAGCCACAACAGCAAAGTCTCAATCAACATTTAGGAGAATTGGCTAAACAATTATTATTAAATAATCACGGCTATACTCAACCCATCACTCAAACAGAAATTGAAACGAGTTGGGGAGAAGATACTCCCTATTTACGTCTATCTCTGCAATTAGGCTGGTTAGTTCCCAGAGGAATTCGTTATGTTTCGGCTTTATTTCCTGAAGAAAAACTGAAATCTATTCTCAAAAGTTATTACGGATTTTGCGATCGCTCTTTTCGGGATTATTTGGCGGCAACGGTAATCACTGATTGGCATTTCTTTTTAGATACTACTCAGAAATACTATCGAATCTTTGAACCTCAATGGCAGAAGGTAATTGCGTTTTGGATTGGTCGTTCTGATATTGAAACATCGGAAAAAGAGGCTTTTATTAAAGCTTTAATGACTTTTGAAGACCATTTTAGTGAGCATAATTTTTACGGAAAGCGAGCCTTTTTTCTAGCCGTTCAACTACTCAATGAATTTCCCGATTCTAGTTATCGTTATGCTTTATTAAACCAGTTAAAAAACTGGAGCGAAGGCAAAAATGTCGAATCGTCTGCCTTTAAACAAAGCGCAAAAATGATGTTAACCAAAACCTACCGCCCATTGGTAGTGGATTTATTGTTAACTAAACTAAAAGCGGCTCAAACAAAAGTAGAGTACCAACAAATCTGTGAAGATTTAGCCCAATTTGGTCGGAGCGATTCCACCGCGATCGCTGGATTAAGTGAAAAATTAAAAAGCTTAGAGCAGGATCCAACAAGCCGTCATCTAGTGGCAGAAACCTTGGGGTTAGTTGATCCCGACAATGCAGAAGCCATTACTATTTTTATTCAGGCGTTAACTGACCCCCAAAACGAAGAAGCCTGTCAGTTATCTTTATCAGGATTAAGTAAGATTGCCCAGGGAAATGATTCGGCAATTTCTGCCGTTGTGGACTTTTTAGGAATGACTACAACTGCAAATCAACAAAAGCAAGCCCTTAAATGTTTACAACAGATTGCCAAAGGGAATGCCCTCGCGATCGCGTCTTTGCTGCAACGATTTCGGGTGTATCGAGAAGGCTCCCTGCGCTGCCAAACGGCAGAAAGTTTAGAAAAAATCGACCCCGGTAATCCCACTGCTATTTCAGTCTTGTTACATCTCATTAGCCCTAGTCAATCAGTTGATGTCCGCAAGCAAGCCATTTATAGTCTGGGAGAAACGGCGGGAACCTCCCCCCCAGTAGTCACCGCTTTAATTCATTTATTGGAAACGGATGAGGACATTTTTATTGCCTGGTTAGCGGTTAGTAGTTTGACCAAAATTGGCTATGGCAATGCTGACGTTATTAAAGCCTTTGAAACTTTTATTGAAGAATCACAAGATAATCTTCCCTTAAAAGAAACGGGCTGGTTAATCAAGGAAGTGATGGACGCACTGGCGAAAATTGATCCCACCAATCCTGTTCTGTTGAAAATGCTGGTGCAAATTATTGAATCGAATACCGACGGCGAAATTTACCAAGAAGCGGCGGAGAGTTTGGGCAAATTAGATCTAGGCAATCCCACTGCGATCGCGGTACTGGGACAGTTGCTCAAGAAAAATGAGGATGAATTTATCCAACGCCAAGCCGCAGCCAGTTTAGGCAAAATCGATTCGGGCAATTTAGAAGCCTTAATGACTCTGATTCATTTAATGCAAAATAGCAGCAATTCCGATGTGCGACGTTTATCTGCTCGGAGTCTGGGTGAAATTGGGATGAATAATGCAGCAGCGATCGCGGCCTTAATTCGCACAGCTTTAATTACCCCTGATAAAGAAACCCGACGGGCAACTGTCCAAAGCTTAGGGGAAATTGCGGTGGGAAATCGGGAAGCCTGCCAAACGTTAATCGATTTATTACGAACCCAGACGGATCATCATCTACGGCTAGAAATTGCCGAAAATTTAATTAAAATTCTGTCTTCCAAGCTCATTCCCTTCATCATCCATCCCTTAAAGGATTCCTTATTAAATAAAGGTTTAAAACAGGATATGGCGGTTTATGCCGTCTTTTGGCACTGTGTTCAATATCTTTCCTATGAAACCTTTTATCAAGCTTGGTATCAGTTACCTATCGATGCGGCCCCTGCCAATGTTCAAGATCCTTTATCTGCCATTACCTCTGACTGGACAAGCCCCAAGGAGCAACCCCTCGTTAATCTACAGCAACGGTTAACCCAAGCGATCGCCGAAAATGCCCCCCTTGCTGCTTTAATTACGCTGATTTGGATTGATTGCAGCCAGTTCCTAGAACCCGATGATCCCGTGATTGATATTTATGATCAGATGTTGGCGCAAAATTGTCCCGATTTTGATAATGGCATTCCCAATAATTTAGCGAAATTACGGCTCTATTGGCGATTATTACAACGCAACCAGATGGAAAGAACCTATATTTGGTTATTTGATCATTCTGCTAACAATTGCGCCCCGTTTCCGCCTGATTTTTTAGAAAAGTTAGCAAGTTTTCAGGGAAATATTGCCATTATTAGTGATCTAGCGGATCAGCCTTTACCCAGTTTTTCCCATCAATCTCCCCAGGTAGTAGAAACGATTTTAGATTGGATTAAAAAACAAATTAGTAAAAGTTAAGAGAGTTGGCTAAAGTGGGCGATACAGTTACCCATCAGGAAATAAACAATCAACATGGCAGCAGCAGCAAGTGCAACCAAGGTTCCCGCTAACATCAGGGAAAACTCTTGTTCCTCAAAAGCTTGTTGCATCAGATGTAGAGACCAAGCAACTAAAGCTACATCAAATATGAGAATCGGCACCAGCATATATTAAAAATTGTTAACTTTGTTTCTATTTTAATACAATTTATAAACATAGCAAGGGGCCGCGACCGAACTTAAGTTTTTCTCTAGATTTCGGTTTAGGTCGGTCGGATGGGGACTTGGCGGCTGTGTAGGTAGTTTTTAAGCTCGGCAATAGTCAATTGTCCGTAATGTAACAAAGAAGCCAATAGGGCGGCTTCGGCTTTCCCTTCAGTGAGAGCTTGATAAATATGTTCACAATTGCCTGCTCCTCCTGAGGCAATCACGGGAATTTCGACCTGTTGGGCAATGGTTGAGGTTAGCTCTAGGTCATAGCCTGCTTGGGTTCCGTCTGCGTCCATACTGGTAACGAGTAGTTCCCCTGCGCCCCGTTTTGCCATTTCTTTGGCCCAGGCGATCGCGGCAATGCCTGTATTTTCCCGACCTCCTCGCACATAGACATCCCAACCAGGATTTTCAGGATCCTGTCTGCGTCTGGCATCGATAGCAACCACGATACAGGACACCCCAAAGCGATCGCTGGCTTGATTAATCAGATCAGGATTGCGAACCGCCGAGGAATTAATACTGACCTTATCCGCCCCTGCCCGTAACAAATTTTTAATATCTTCTAAGGATTGGATGCCGCCCCCTACCGTGAGGGGAATAAATACCTCTTCGGCAGTGCGATAAACCACATCTAGGATAGTGCCGCGCCCTTCGTGGGTTGCCGTAATATCGAGGAAGACCAACTCATCCGCCCCCGCCTCGTTATATAACCGCGCCAATTCCACAGGATCGCCCGCATCCTTGAGATCGACAAAATTTACGCCCTTAACAACGCGACCTGCATTGACATCTAAACACGGTAAAATTCTTTTGGCTAACATAGCAATCTTATCAGTGGCAACTTTAAGCGAAGGCTAACGGTAATTTATCTAGAATTTGTCCACAAACAGGTGTGAAATCCAGATTGGATAATAACACTAAATCAGTCCGTTCCCTAATCTTAAGAAACCCTTAAAAATGAGTAATAATTCACAAAATCTGTTTCTCAGCCTTCCCTACGAACCCGCGATAGAAAGTTTAGGCAATGAATATTTTGATGTCGTGGAAGCGGCGCAATTTCCCCAACATCTCCTGCGTTTCCGTAATGATGCTTTGTTACCCAGATTAGGGTTAGATCCTCAAGCTGTAAGTGATGAGCATTTTATTGAAGCTTTTGGGCAATTTCAGGGGGTTCGTCCTTTTTTAGCCCTGCGTTATCACGGCTATCAATTTGGAACCTATAACCCCTTTTTAGGGGATGGTCGGGGATTTCTCTACGGTCAGGTACGGGGGACGGATGGGCAACTTTATGATTTTGGGACGAAGGGATCGGGAAGAACGCCCTATTCTCGTAATGCGGATGGTCGATTGACGCTCAAAGGCGGGGTTAGGGAAGTGTTAGCGGCAGAGGCTTTGTATTCACTGGGCGTTAATACCTCCCGTTGTCTGAGCTTAGTGGAAACGGGGGAATCATTGTGGCGGGGGGATGAACCGTCTCCCACTCGTTCTTCTGTGATGATTCGTTTTAGCCGTTCCCATATTCGTTTTGGCACCTTTGAACGGTTGCACTATATTCAACGGGCGGATCTAATTAGTCCTTTGTTGGATCACGTTATTGGGGTTTATTATCCAGAGGTTCCTGCCGATAGCAGCGATCGCTATATTTTGTTTTATCGGGAATTAGTCAAACGAGTTGCAAATCTGGTCGCGCAATGGATGGCTGCGGGTTTTTGTCATGCAGTTCTAAATACGGATAATATGTCGATTACGGGGGAAAGTTTTGACTATGGCCCCTATGCTTTTATTCCCACCTATAACCCCCAATTTACAGCGGCCTATTTTGATTATGGCGGCCGTTATTGTTACGAGAATCAACCGCTAATTTGTCGCCTCAATTTGGAATTACTGCAACTGCCCCTAGCAATGGTTATTCCTGCTTCGGAGTTAAAAACTGCTCTAGAAGATTTTGAACTGCTCTATCACGATGCTTATCAGACCTTAATGTTACAAAGATTAGGGCTGCCGAGTTCAGGAATTGCTAACGGCAAAGAGTTAATCATTCAAACGATTCAGGCTTTACAGGAAAGTCAGATTGGCTATCATCAATTTTTTAATGATTTAGCCGAAAACTTTAACTTAGGATGGCGAGAAGATTCGACAACGATTTTAGAAAATAGTCCGTTAACTAATACGGATTGGCCCGCCTGGCAGACCCTTTATCATTCAGCTTTAACCTCGTTATCAATGGATGAGTTTACCCAAGTCGGCGATCGCTTAAAAGCAGCAAATCCCAAAACCGCGTTATTACGTCCTGTGATTGAAGAAGTTTGGAACGCGATCGCGAATGATGATAACTGGCAACCGTTTTATGAATTGGTTCAACGACTCCAAACTAAAGCCTAGTGACGCGGCCATCCCTAATCCGTTATCGTAAACCTATAACTTTCATACCATATAAGAAGCTCTAATATAGTAAATCTTATCTTA
>CAYZWO010000080.1:1511-19998 GCA_964482215.1 uncultured bacterium | reverse complement strand
GATGGAGACACGATTTTAGTTAGTGCAGAAACCCAAAATGATCCTGCTCAGGTTCGTCAACTCGTAGATGCCAATTTTGGGATTCGTTTTGACTCGGCTATTAATGTTGCCGTTGTTGGAGAAGTCTTTCGGCCAGGAGCTTACAAACTGACACCGACTAGAGCTGCTAGTAATAGTGCAGAAGTTGGTGGAAGTGGAGGTGCTGTGGGGGGGGGGGATGAAGCAGGGGGCATTAAACCGATCGCAGACATTCGTAATATTGAAATTCGTCGCCAAAATCGGTCTGGACAGGAAGAAAAAATTACTGTCAATCTCTGGGAATTGTTGGAACAAGGGAATTTAGATAAAGACCTCGTTCTCCAAAACGGTGATACCATTCTTGTTGCTCAAGCTCAAAATCAAACTCCAGAACAATTTGATACCCTAGCAACCGCTAACTTTGCGCCGAAAAGCATTCGCGTAAATGTTGTGGGTGAAGTCAAACGACCCGGATTAGTTGAATTACCGCCTAATAGCACGTTAAACCAAGGTTTATTAGCCGGTGGGGGATTTGATACGCGACGAGCCGATCAAAGCAATGTGGAATTAATTCGCCTTAATCCCAATGGCAGTGTAACGAGAATGAGTATACAGCCTAACTTTGGCGAGGGAATTAATGAACAAAACAATCCAACACTTCGTAATAATGATGTAATTTTAGTAAATCCTAGCTCCTTAGCTTCAACCACAGACACCATTGGCACGATTTTTAGCCCTTTGGGAGCAATTTTAGGCGGTGGTCTTTTCTCTATTTTGAACTTGTTTAATTAATGGACTAAATCCCATGTCTCAAGAACCTGACGCATCAATTATCTATATCCGGAGAAAAAATATGGAAGAAAGTCCTAGCAACCCAGTTGCCCCTACTAAAATCCCTACTAACGAACTAGGTGTTTCTTCCTATAGTGTCGACAGAAAAAATACCGCTTCGGAAGAGATTAATCTGCGTCAGGTTTGGTTTATTTTAAAACATCGGCTTTGGTTGATTTTAGCGATCACTGCTGGCTCGGTATTTTTGGTCTCGCTCTGGACATTTCAGCAGAGACAAGTGTATCAGGGCAAATTTCAATTATTAGTAGGCGATCCTATTGTTCAGCAAAATACCGCTAAGCAAGCTGTTTTAGATGAGTTAGGAGCTAAGGAGGTCGATTATGATACTCAAATTGTTGTCCTGAAAAGTAAAAGTATTTTAAATCCCATTATTGAAGAGATTTCGACCCAATATCCTGAGGTAGATTATGAAAATTTAGCTGGTGATAATCGGCCATTTTTAGGGATTAATCAACTTAAGGATACCAAAATCTTGGAAGTATCTTATCTCGATGCGGATCGCACCAAGATTGAGTATGTTTTGAATGCGTTAGCCAAAGCTTACCTCCGTTACAGCTTAGATGAACGCAAAATCCAAATTAACCAAGGGATTAAATTTGTTGAGGAACAGTTACCCAAATTGCGCGATCGCGTTAATAGCCGTCAAGCTGAATTACAGCGTTTTCGTCAACAACATAATTTGCTTGATCCAGAACAGAAAGCCAACGAACTCTCAGCGTTAGAATCCTCTCTAAAATCAAAATACATTGACCTGCAAATTGGTGCAAGGGAAACCCTATCCCTTTATAGCCTTCTCCAACGTCAATTAGGACTTAATCCCGATAATGCGATCGCTTCTAGTTATCTGAGTGAATCGCCCCGCTATCAAAATCTTTTGAATCAATTACAAGAAGTTGAAATTGAGTTAGCCAAGCAATCCGCTAAGTATTCCGATGATAGCCCAATGATTCAGGCACTCAAAGCGAAACGGGATAATTTAAAGCCATTATTACGTCAGGAAGCAGAAGCTGTTTTAGGCAATCGCTTTAACTCTTCGGACAGTACAACTTCTCTTAGTTCTCCCAGTTCCCTCCGCTTAAATTTAAATCAGCAATTTATCCAAACAGCTAACCAGTTACAAGTCCAACGCGTTAAATTAGCGGCCGTTGAAAAAGAGCTCAATGCTATTAACAAAGAAGTTAAACAAATGCCAGCCCTTGCGCGCCAATATATGGACTTACAGCGAGAATTAAATGTCGCAACTGATAGCTTAAATCGTTTTCTTGAAGCCCAAGCCAAACTCCAAATTGATTCAGCGCAGCAAACCATTCCTTGGCAGTTAATTTCCTCCCCTTCCGTAGACGATACGCCCATTTGGCCGAAGCCCGTTCGTAACATTAGTTTAGGGATTATGGCCGGATTGTTATTAGGAGTGGGAGCCGCCTTTTTATTAGAACGATTAGACCCCGTTTTTCATTCTGTTGAGGAAGTAAAGGAAGCAACCCAACTTCCCATTTTGGGTATGATTCCTTGGCAAAAAGACTTGCAGTTAATGGAAAGGTTGGTAGGAGTTAATGTTTCGCCAATGACTTCATCCTCTCCTGGATCTAATCGTAAGCCAAATAAACCACCTGTCCGCAGCGTTCGCCCAAATTATCGATCTTCGGGCTTTTTAGAAGCGTTTCGCTCTTTAAATACGAGTATTTGGTTGTTAGGATCAGACCATCCCATTCGTTCTTTAGTTATTAGCTCAGCAACCCCTGGTGATGGGAAAACGACCGTTTCACTTAACTTGGCTCAAGCCGCAGCAGCAATGGGCCAAAAGGTATTATTAGTCGATGCCGATTTACGTCGTCCCCGAGTTCATCATCTCTTTGGTTTAGGCAATTTCCAAGGTTTGAGTAATGTAATTGCGACGGGCCTTAGTGTCGATGAAGTAATTCAGAAAGTCCCTCAGTGGGATAATTTGTCTATTTTGACAGCCGGTGATATTCCCCCTGATCCAATCCGTTTATTGACTTCTCGGCGGATGCAAGAATTAATGGACTCTTGGGAACAGGATTCTGTCTACGATTTGATTATTTATGATACACCACCGCTACTGAATTTTGCAGATGCTCGAATTTTAGCATCAGGAACAACGGGATTAGTTTTTGTTCTCAAATTAGGAAAGACAGACCGCTCTGCGTTTAAGCATGTTATTGATGATTTAAAAATGGCGCAGACTCCCTTATTAGGGTTAGTCGCTAATAGTATTAGCCGCAATGATTATGGAGCCTCTTATTACTACAATTATTATCGTCAAGGTAAAGCTTAAATCGTCTATTTTTGTGTAAAAAAGCATTTTCTTAGTCTTTCATGCGATCGCGTTTATCGCATTTGAAGTTTCTATTGAAAGGTGTTGAGATGTTTAGAGATGTAATAACAAGATCATTTTGAGAAGTTGCGACAATAGTTAAAATTCCAGCGATCGCGTCTTAACTAGACGGTAGACACACTATCCAGAACAAATCTTAAGATTTTCTTTATCAATCTTCATTAAATCCTGTGGTAGGAAAGATTAAACAGGCAAGTATTACAGGAATGTTGCAAAAGTTTAACAAAAATAGTTTTTGCCCCCCGTAATGTTGCAAACTGTTAACAGAACTTTAAAGCAATCCCAATGGAGAAGCCCATCCTTCAGCCGAAGATTTCGGTACATCCCGTTATCCTTTTTATCCTGACCCTGTTACTTGCCACTATTTTAATGGGGAGTTGGTACTTGTCCCAAGCTTCCGATCCTTATATTCAGGAAGTTTTATCCTTAACGGGCAATTTGGGTCGAGGAGAAGCTATTTTTCAGGCAAACTGTGGGGTTTGTCACGGCTTACAGGGGACGGGAAATATAGGGCCAAGTCTGCAAGGCATTGAGCAACGTAAATCCCAAATCAAATTAATTGAGCAAGTTATTAGTGGAAAAACCCCACCCATGCCCAAATTTCAGCCCGATTCCCAAGCAATGGCCGATTTACTTAGCTATTTAGAAACGCTTTAATGTTCTTCCGGGTTAATATTCTGTAAGCCTGCGACGACACGGCTCAAACCCACAGAATTAGACGCTTTAAATAACAGGCGATCGCCACTTTCCATAAATGATTGGAGATATTGAATTAAGCTTTCATGGGTAGTAAAGGATTCAGTTTTGATGCCTGTTGCCCCCTCAATCAGAGAGCTAATGGAAGGATGGCTGTCTAATACCAAGAGGTAATCTAAACCTAAGGCTTTAACTTTTTCTCCTACTTGCCGATGAAATTCAGGCGATCGCTCTCCCAATTCCCGCATAGCCCCTAAGACCGCAATTCGACGTTTAGCCGGAGTTTCCTGGAGTAAGTGCAAAGCCGCTAACATCGATTCCAAGCCCGCATTATAGGTTTCATCCAACAACACAATATCATCCCCTAAATCAATGCGACGGGCACGACCACCGGGCATATCAACTTTAATACCTGCGCTCAAAAGTTCCCAATCTAAACCAACCACTTGAGCAACCGCTAAAGCTGCCAGAAAGTTTAAGGCATTATGACGACCGGGTAAGGGCAAAGGAAAGGTAAAATCTGCAACCTGAATAGTTTCTGCATCCAACAATTTACCGTGAATATCTCCTCCCTCTAAGCCGTACGTGAGAGTTTTGCCTGACCACAATGTAGCTGCCGTTTTGACTAACCGCTCATTATCATGATTGAGAATGGCTGTACTGGTTTTGGGCATTTCCGCCAATAATTCACACTTGGCCTCCGCGATCGCCTGTTCCGAACCGAGACGACCAATATGGGCCGTTCCTACATTGGTAATTAATCCAATGGTGGGTTCTGCAATTTGAGCAAGAAGGGCGATTTCTCCGCGGCCTCGCATCGCCATTTCAATAATGGCATAATCGTGATCAGATGTTATTCCTAATAATGTTCTCGGAACGCCAATTTCATTATTATAATTTCCTTGAGTTTTATGAACTTTTCCCTTAACCGAAAGAGCAGCTGCTAATAATTCTTTGGTTGTCGTTTTTCCGACTGAACCAGTTATTCCAATAATAGGAATTGAAAATTGATTCCGCCACCAATGAGCAATATCTTGATAGGCTTTTAAAGTATCAGTAACGATAATTTGGGGAATATTAAAATGATTATTAAATTCTATGAAATGATCAACAATTAATACGCTTGACCCTTTTTTAATCGCGGCTTCAGCAAACTGATGCCCATCAAAGTTTTCACCACGTAACGCTAAAAAAATATCTCCGTTTTCTAAAGAACGCGAATCTGTACTAATCTGTATTGCCCGTAAATTCTCGGATAAATTCTCTTGACCGATCAGGGTTCCCCCCAAAATCTTACTGAGTTGTTCGATAGAAATCTTTGAATTCATAGGTAGCAGTTAAAGTAATCTATAATAGGATAATATAGATAGATTTGTCGAAAAAAGTGTCTGGCTTATTGTGTGATCTGGATCACAGACAGCGTGTGTTTCAACAGGCTATGTTTAATAGATAGTAAACGATTTAAGGATCAAACTAACGATCAAAATCGGTTTTGTTGAAGCTAACAGAATATATATTATATATTTCCGTATTGTCTTCTTTTAACGTAAAGGAGCCAGTATAACTGTTAGAAAAATATCTTTGACAGATAATCATCAAAATACTAATTAATGTCAAGGAATTATTTAAAATTTCCAGCCCGCATTTTTGATCAATGCTTATGAGGAGGGCTGAACGCCGTGAATCACTCATCTATGTTCAACGCTTATCAATCCAAGGAGTCCAGTGACGATCAAGTTTTGTACGACTATTTAATTAGTAGTGTGCAAACCGAATCTGCTGAGCAATTATTAGATGATTTTCAGGCACTCTTTATTGAAGGACGGGGATTTAGACATCCTAAAGTATACGTTGCCTTAGAAAAAATTACCAAAGCCAAAAACGTCGATCAAACTTTTAATTATATTTTTAATCGCTGCTGTCATATTGTGATTAATCGTTGGCAAATGCAGCCCGATCTTCAACGAGAAATTCCTCGTCTAATTCACTTATTCGACAAAATTCGAGGCGGAGAGGGATCGAGCTACAATACATCGAGTCGCGTTCGTCAACTTGTCAAAAACTTCACTCAGACAGAACAGTTTGTTAAGTTAAAACGAATTGCTGATGTTATTGACAGTAAGCAAAGCGGTGGTCAAAATGCAACTTCTGTTGGAAAACTAATTCACCGTTACCCCTATCTCTACGATTATTGTTTGTTAGGCGAAGATAGCAGTGATGAGCATCAACAAACCGTCAGACGCATTAAATCTCAAACAGAACGTCGTTTTGAAGTCAATTTATCGCGTTATGTCACCTACAAAGTTCGCACTGCTCAGGCGGCTAATTCTGGTTTAATCTTGCCCCAAACAGAATTAATTCTTCCGGTTAAAAATCCAACCCTATTAACGGACAAGGAATTAAACCGTTCTCTTAAACATTTTGTTGGTAATGTCGAAGGTAATCATACTTACAAGAGCGTATCTCAGAGTTTTGTGAATCATACAGTTCACACCAAAACCTTTGGCGCGTTTAAAGATGATCTCTATGAATATGTTTTAGCCTCTCTGGATGCTAAGTATAGTCAGGGACAGTTTAATCAAAAGCTACGCAGTCTGCTGCAAAATACGTTACCTGAATGCAATCATCAAAGACCCACCGAGTTTTTAATGATGCGGACTTCGAGCCAACTGTTGAATTTCTTAATTGTTGAAAGTCCCCACCAACCAGAGCATTATGTCTTTATTGATCTGATTACCAATTTAGGTGTGACCCGTACAGTGGGATTATTCCTCAAAATTATTTTGTTTTCTAAAAAGGTTCGGCCCTATTTAGAAAAACGCTTTTCTATTTTGTTTAATCACTATGAATCGTTTTCTCGGGAAGGAGTTCCTTGGCTGGTTAAAGCATTAGAAAATATGCAGTTAGCGTTAAGTGTCCATTTTGGTAAAGTCGATTTGTCGGGATTAAAACAAAGTCAACTTCATTAAATTAAAGCTTACTCGCTACATTCTTCCTAACCTGCTTGTTGGGATAAAAGCTGAACTAACTGTCCCACCTGCTGTTGATTAAAGACTTGTAACAAGATATTGGCCAGGGCGTTGGGATCGGCGGGAACCAACAGTTGAGGGATTTGGGCATTGGCTAGTTGCTGCAAGCCTTGACCTGGCATAATTTTATGCCCTTCTTCTAGTTCAAGATAATCACTGCCTTGTTTTAGTTCTTTCAAAATAACGGGGGCTAACGTACGGAACGAATGGCGGGGATTGGCGATCGCGGTTTGAGCCGTATTAACCAGCCGTTGCCACTCCTCTTGATGGGGGACGATATTAATTAACTGCTGACAAAGATCCTGTAATTTCTGGCGATTTTCTCCCGTACTTTCTTGCTTAAAAACCGCTAACATTTGTTTTAGTAAACCCTTAATTTGAACAGAGAAGTCAATATCGGGTAGAGAGGGAGCCTCTTCTTGATAGACTTGAGGGGCTTGACCGCTTCTGTCTTCGTGGGCCAGTAAATAATTGAGATAATTTTGTAATTCAGTGAAGTTATGGGCCGCCCCTTCCACGATGGATTCTGCTTCGTCCGCTTTCAAACCAAACGGGCCTTGGAGTTTTTCCACCAAATCTTGGAGAACATCATATCCTTTGAGGAAAAAGGATTCTAATTTTTGGTCAACCGTTACTCGATTTTCCTTGAGAACTTTAAATGCATCTTCGAGACGGTGAGCAATTTTTTGAATGCTACTGTAACCGAGCATCGCAGCCCCCCCTTTAACCGAGTGAGCAGCCCGAAACATTTCGTTAACCCGTTCTGAGTCTTCGATGACATTGGATAAATCCAGAATGCCCCGTTCTAGGGTTTCGAGGTGTTCTTTTGCCTCTTCGATAAAATAGCCCAGAATTTTTTGTTGATCCAAGGTTGTTTCCCCCCAAAGGAACCCCAATATTCGCCGAATCTCTGCCAGCTGCCAGAAACCCTAACTATAGAATGCCCTATTTTTTTTGAAAAATCATCAGTGTCAGTACAATACTTATTGCTTGGGATCGGATTCACGCCGAAATAGCCACAGCATCAAGGCAAAAACCCCGACTTGTAGGGCAAAATTGGGCAAGGTTTCGACCGTTCCTTTTCCTGCTAATAATTGCAGCAGAAAGATAATTCCCCCAATAAAAGCAGAGGCTCCTAAGCCCAAATATAAGAATCTACGGAGTCCACGATAGGGTGCTTCCGCTTCTGCTTTAAGTCGGGCATATTTTTCAGGTGAGAGTTTGGAAGGGGGTTGAGTCATGATTTAAAAAGGCGCGATCGCTCAAAAAGACAATGATAAACTCAGCTTTTCAGTAACTCCATCACCGACGATCAGTGCGGAACTGTTGAATGATAGTGACTAATGCCGGACTCGATTTACCTGAAATGAGATAAATTTTAAACGCTTGACCTTGGCTTAAATATTGAGAATAGCTAGAAAAAGAGTCAACAAACGGCTTATAACTTTGATTTTGGGATTGATAATACTCAAAAAAAGGCACTAATAGGGCATCACGGTAGGTATTTAATAGATCGGGATCAGGAAGGGTGAAATTCCCTATTGAATCAATCACTTCAGAAATTCCAGCATCGAGTTGGGAAAAATCGACGTGAGCTTGGCCGTCCGATAAAATTAAATACTTATCTTTGCTCGCCATCCAAGGAAAGGTGCGAATTTGCTCTAGCACAGCAGGCGTAGCGGGATCGTAACTGCCTGATAGGAGAACAACAGGAATTTTGACTTTACCGAATCCTTCTGGGCCAAACAAGGCACTGTTCACAGGATTCATCGCAAAAATCGTCGTAATCCGTTGATCTCGGAAATCATAATCTTTTTGCGGTATATCCAGAGCGCGACATTGAAGCAAAAGTGAGGTATTGGGGTAATTATTTGGCGTTGTACATTCTGTGTTAAGACGTTGCCAATCAATTTCTGCCCCCGCTAAAGCCAAGACCCCATAACCTCCAAAGGAATGCCCGATCGCGCCGACAGAGGTTAAGTTTAATCGACCCGCAAATTCACTTTGATTCCGCCGTTCTAGTTCATCCAACAAGTAACTAATATCTTTAGGGCGGTCTATAAACTCGCTGGTATAGAAAACTTCACGGGATAAGCCAGCAAGTAAATTCTGAGCCTGTTGAAAATCACTGCCCGGATGTTGCGGTAACACAACCAAATAACCATATGAGGCTAAATGCTCTCCAATGGACGCAAAATCTTCAGGACGTGAAGCTAAGCCATGAGAAACAACCACCACAGGGGTTTGCCCAGTCCGCCATCGTTTGGGCTGATAAACATCGACATAAAAGTGACGATCTCGACTTTGATCATATAATTGCCACGTAACTTTCGGTTGAAAACCATAGGAACCCGGTTGGCGCGGATCGGGTAATTTCGCAAAATCGACAACAGCTTCCGTTTTAGATTCCTGGGCTGATAATTCTGCCATTCTTACAATTGCTTCCTGGGTAGCCTCAACCACAAAGCGCGTGTTTCTACCTTGCTCTAGTAGGGATTCCCCTTGAACCTGCATATTCGTAGGTAGCTTTTCTAAAAAATTGAGTGCCGTTAAACCATTGGGATCAAGGGCAGCCGAAATTAAGGCTCCTCGGATGGCATACATACCATTCCGTCCCCCTTGGATGGTGATCAAACGACCGAAACGTTGCAGCAAATCCTCGCCCACTGCTGTATTTAAAAAGCGAGAAAGTTGAACCACATTGAGGTCAACCCGTTTCTTCAATAATTGGCGTAATTCGGTTTGTTGCTCTTGGGTAACGTTGAGTAAATTGAAATAAAATCTGAGGTTGGCATCTACTTCCCCCGTATTCACGAAATTTTCTATCGAAGCAATACGAATGGAAACATGGACTGGCGCATAGGTAAAGAAAACTCGATCTGCGGCTTTAACCGGAACTGTTGTTAAAAAAGCAGAGATAACGGCTAAAAATAGGGGGCGAATCCAGCGATCGCGACGCAGGGAAAATTTGATCATGGGAACAGGAGCAGATGAGGAACCATGAAGGGGATTATAAACGACAAAGATTAAGAAACAGAATGATTTTAAGATTAAAATTAAAATCTTTTTAAATTTAGCTTTGTTCTCCGAAGCGGTAGCCTCTTCCATAAACCGTATGAATAAGTTGAGTTTCGCCATTTGCTTCCACTTTACGACGCAGAAGACGAACCAAGGCAGCAATCACATTACTACTCGGTGAATCGGTTTCCGTCCAAAGAAATTGGTAAATTTGGTCATGGGTTAAAAGTTGACCCGGATGTTGCATTAGATAGGATAGGAGTTTGACTTCTTTTTCTGATAAATTAATGACTCTGCCCTGTCGATAGGCAATTTGATTTTCCTGATCGAGTTCGAGATCCGCCACCTTTAAACGAAGATTGGTCGTCACACTTTCCGGTTGGGTAGAACGTCTGAGCAATGCCCGCACTCTGGCTAATAATTCTCTCAGTTCAAAAGGCTTTACTAAATAATCATCGGCTCCGGCATCTAACCCTAAAACGCGCTCATCCAAGGTATCTTTGGCGGTGAGAAACAAAACAGGTGTATTATTCCCTTGCGATCGCAGACTTTTACAAATTTCCAACCCCGACTGATAGGGCAACATCCAATCCAAAATTAACAGATCGTAATCTGTTGCTAGTGCTAACGCCAATCCCTGCAATCCATTATCCGCCACATCAATTTGATACCCTTCATGACTCATCACTTGGCTCAGGGAGGCGGTTAATTCGGTTTCATCATCAACCAGCAGAATTTTCATTGAATCAAATACTTTGCCAAATCAATAATTATTTTCCAACATACATTCTTTGGGCATTGGCAACCCTGGGCTTATTGTACAATAATACTGTACAAGTTAAGAAAGAACATCATGTTAAGTCACGACATAACCTACTCTCAGGCCAGGGCAAACTTAGCGACCATACTGGATCAAGTCCATGATGAACGTCAAATTGTACTCATTCGACGACGCAATCAGAAAAATGTCGCCCTCATTGCAGAAGACGAATTATCCAGCCTTTTAGAAAGTGTGTACTTGTTGAGATCCCCTGAAAATGCCAAGCGATTATTTCGGAGTTTAGACTGGGCAGCCACCGCTACCGCAGAAGAAGAACAGAGCTTAGCATCTTTAAAAGAGGAATTAAACCTTGGCTCGTCATGAAAAACCGAGATCTGCCAATCCTGCCAATCTTCATTACAAATCGTTTTTTAGCCCCGACTTTAAAGCAGATTTACGCTGGTGGCATCGCACAGATAGCAAGCAAGCAAACAAAATTTTAGATTTAGTTGTAGATGTTCTAAATAGCGATCCCTTCCGAGGAATCGGAAAACCAGAACCTTTGAAATATATTGATAGCTATATCTGGTCAAGACGTATTAATCTAGAACATCGCTTAGTTTATCAAGTGAAAGAAAATTGCATTTATTTTTTACAAGCGCGTTATCACTATGAAGCGGATTAACTTTTTGATTTGGCCATTGTTAGCCTGGTGAGTCATCAAAATTTTATTCATAGCGATTTTTGTTGAAATAAGTTACAGGCAAGAGGCTTAAGCTCCTTGTTTAAAAAGAGTTGCTATCCTTCACTATTTAATTAAGAAAACGCTATATGTCATTTCATAAATTATGGAAAGGGGTAATTACTTTTACTCGATTAAAGTGATGTTAAGCAAAATTAAAAATCATTTATTTTTTTGACAAACCCAATATTTAGATACAGA
Organism: uncultured bacterium; assembly: GCA_964482215.1. Lineage (GTDB taxonomy): Bacteria > Cyanobacteriota > Cyanobacteriia > Cyanobacteriales > Microcystaceae > Snowella. The sequence goes on along the minus strand of CAYZWO010000080.1, from coordinate 8,326 downwards.
AAAAGTGATAATAAATACATTCAGAAATGTCTATAGACTATCTATATCTTTAGATAGAGAAGTACAAATACTTATTGCAAATAATTATTACAAAATACTTCATAAAACTATAGAAAATTAGGCGGTTAGCGCTTGATTGAGTAGCATTAAGCACAGATTGACGGAATTGTTTACAACTCTTTATTCGAGTTTATAAAACTTTTTAATAAAGATTTAAGATTTTTGACGATTTGGCGCAAAATAGCAAATTTAAATTACAGTAAGGTTATCCCATCTTGTCTGAATGACTCATTCGTTGGGGTACTCCTAATTCATAACGGAGATAGTTATGTCCCCCTTACTGCGATCGCTAATTCTTACAACTCTCTTTAGCTTTACCACACCTATCTTTTTCGTTGGGGGATTACTTCTAAGCCTTTGGTTATTAAGTAATGTTCCCTTTATCGCTTTTGTTGGTCAGAGCGGCGCGAGCCACTTAGTTAAAATTTTAAGTATTTTTGGAAATGGTTATCCCCTCACAGGATTATTTATTATTGGTGGAACCTGTGGAGTCGTTGGGGGGGTATTTGATGTGTTTAATTTTTGCTTTTATCAAAATATCCGTGTGCGGCATTAGTAAGTGTCCTGGGAGTGACACACAAGCGGTGATCGCTCGATAGACTCAAGAAAAGTATCCTCAGATTTTGATCTAGCTTGTGTAGAGTCTGAGTCAGTATTCCCCCTAGCATTCTATGAGAGCAACTTTCCTAACCCGTTGGCAAAATTGGCAAAAACGAATCATTTCCCTAGTTTTAACAGCTGTTTTCTCGTTTAGTTTAACCGTAGGAATTGCTCATCCTAGCTATAGCCAATCCTGGCTCCCTTTTCTCTTTCAAGGTATTCAGGTTTTACAACTCTCCAATTTATCCAATGAGCAAGAGGTACGGCTAGGACAACAAATTAATCAACAATTAATTCGGCAGGGTCAATTTCGACCTTCCCGTAATCGTAGCTTAAATGCTTATGTTAATGAGATTGGCCAACGGCTGGCTCAAACCAGTCAACGTCCTGATATCCCCTATACTTTCCAAGTCGTCAGCGATCGCCGAATTAATGCCTTTGCCACAATGGGGGGGTTTGTCTATATTAATCAAGGAACCATTGAAGCCGCCGATACAGAAGCAGAATTAGCTAGTGTAATAGCCCACGAAATTGGTCATATTGTCGCCCGTCACGCCGTCAAACAAATGCGAGATGTTGCACTATCTCAAGGGCTAATGGGAGCAGCAGGATTACAGGAAAGTACAATGGTGCAATTAGGGGTACAACTTGCCTTTAATTTACCCAATAGTCGAGAAGCCGAATTAGAAGCCGATCAATTGGGGTTAAGAAATTTACAACGATCCGGCTACGCCCCTATTGGCATGATTGCCTTTATGCAAAAGCTTTTAAAGCAGGGAAGGGGAGGAACGCCAGAGATCCTAAATACTCACCCTGATACCCGTAACCGCATTGTGGCACTTCAACGATCCATTAATCCGAATACGGCTTACGATGGTGACGGCTTAGATCCTCAAGCTTATCGAGCTAATATTAGGGCTAGGCTTTAAGAGTGTGTTAGTTGGGAAATATTTAATCAATTTTAAAGGAATTAGGTGATCAGTAATCGCCGCGTTTGGCCTATTTTCAAGAAACAATCAAATTTTATGCAAAAATGTTACGAGCATGGTAGCTATCACAAAACAGCAATCATTGATCGAAAAATAAAATCAATAACATAGGTATTCATCGTAAAATTGCCTGAGCAAAAGGCTCTACTAAATGTGTGGAAATATTCAAGTATAGGAATTGACAAAAATTTTAGTCAATAGAAAACGTAAGAAGTCTTTCGTTACTTCATAGGCGTGCCGTTGGCAGAATTAACATGGCATCTCCAAAAGAATAAAATCGATATTTTTCCTGAATCGCATCTTCATAAAGACTGAGCAATCTTTCGCGACCAATTAAGGCACTAACCAACATCATCAAACTCGATTTGGGTAAATGGAAATTGGTAATTAAACCTTCCACAATTTGCCATTGATAACCAGGATAAATAAACATATTGGTTTTACCGCGATAGGCCGCAAACGGTTCAGGTAAATGGGCATGGGCTGCACCTTCTAATGCCCGAACTACCGTTGTTCCGACAGCAATGACTCGTCCCCCTTTCGCTTTCGTTTCTCTAATTTTTTCCACTGTTTCTGGAGGTACTTCAATCCATTCCTGGTGCATGATATGTTCGGTAATATTTTCTACTTCTACGGGGCGAAAGGTTCCAACGCCAACGTGTAAAGTAATTTGGGCTGTCTGAATGCCTTTGGCTGTTAACTTATCAAATACGTCATCCGTAAAATGTAAACCGGCTGTGGGTGCTGCAACTGCGCCTGGTTGTTGAGCATAGATAGTTTGATATTGCTCAGGCTGGGCTTCCGATTCGGTAACGTAGGGGGGGAAAGGAATGTGGCCAAACTGGTCTAATAGTTCCCAAAAAGTAACCCCAGAAGACGTGGAAAATTGCAGAATGCGTCCGCCAGTTTCTTCATCGCGTTCCAAGACTTTGGCAGTTAAAGTTACCTTAGGGTCGATTGCGTCGGTTTGGGCAGGATGAAAGAAAATTTCCGAGCCAATTTTTAAGCGTTTTCCTGGCTTTACTAACGCTAACCAACAATTCGGCGATCGCTCCTCTAACAATAAAATCTCGACGGGAGTGCCTGTAGATTTATGACCATACAAACGGGCAGGAATCACCTTCGTATTGTTCAAAACCAGTAAATCATTCGGCTCTAGCCATTGGGGTAAATCATAGAATCGCTGATGACTGTGCAGAGTGGGAGATTGAACCACCAATAAACGGGAGCTATCTCTGGGAACGGCGGGGGTTTGGGCAATCAGTTCAGGGGGCAGAGTATAGTCGTAGCTGGACAGGTATTGGTTCAGGTTCATTTCAGATCAAGGAAGCAGTTAGAAGTGAGGCTTGGAACTTAGCAAAATCCAGTGTAATGTACTTTAAAACGAATGCCAGTCTTTCCCTGCGACCCATCGACTGATGCTTGAGTCAAATAGTTTCTTCCGTAAGCCCAAGCTGTTGTCCGACTCTAGGAAGCTCGATATTTAACATCCCCTAAAATTCGATACCTGGTTGAGCTTTAATATTTTGTTCTTTAAACGGATGCTTAATCAGCTTCATTTCCGTTACTAAATCGGCTACTTCAATTAATCCGGCGGGAGCATTTCGACCTGTTAAAATAACATGGGTTTGTGCTGGTTTTTCGGCTAATCCAGCTAATACCGTTTCCACATCTAAATATTTTAAACTTAGGGCAATATTAATTTCATCTAACAGAACTAATTTAAACTCAGGATTGCGAATAAAACTCAGACTCTTTTCCCAAGCCGCTTCAGCTTTTTCCTTGTCTCGTTCTCGATCTTGGGTTTCCCAGGTAAAGCCCTCTCCCATTGCATGAAATTCAATCTGTTCGGCCCAAGGACTAAACGCCGCTTTTTCCGCAGGTTCCCATGCCCCTTTGATAAATTGAACGATCGCGACCTTAAAACCATGACCTAAAGAGCGTAAAACCATTCCCAAAGAGGCTGTGGTCTTTCCCTTTCCTGTGCCAGTATGAACAATGATCAGTCCTTTATCGGCCGATGCTTGGGCGATCCGTTGATCTTGAATCTCCTTGCGGCGTTGCATTTTGGCTTGGTATTGTTCGGAAGAAAGGGAATCGCTCATGATCGGTTCTCACATTGAGTTTTTTTAATTTTAAACTTTTTGGGAATTGTTTTGTGTCATCTTCCTGGAGTTAAATTACAGTTTAGTTAAAATTGTTTAGCATCAAATCAGTTATAAAACGTTATAAATTACAAAATTTTTATTAATTAATTGGGAGCTAACATCACAATGGATAGTAATTTTAACCCCACTAGGTTAGATAATTTGGAAACGGAAGACGTAGATTTATTCACTGATGAAGTATTACTAGGTGATTTATCCGATCCAGATATAGAAGCAGAAGTTTTGGCGAGTTTATCGGATCGAGATTTGGGTAAAAATTACTCACTAAATCGATTGAAAGAAACTTATTTTTCCCATGCGGATGTAACGGGCGGCGATTTGGATGACAATTGGTATCAAGCGGAAGTTGCCGGAGAAGAAGCCATCGGTGGGGGAACACCTACGCCGGATCAAAATGTGATGGATGACATCCTTCAATCAGTGGGAATTGATATTGATAACGAAGACGAGGAAGTTCAAGTTCATGATCGGTTAGTGGAACGCGATCGCGATCGCTGGGAATTAGAACCCGAATCTTCTGAAGATTATCCAGCAAGAGCAGATTAAACTAATAGGGACAAGATGATTCTCAGCCCTATGTTAATTCCGCTTCTCCTTATCATTCTCATCGCTACTACTTGGTTCTGGGTTAACGTTTTAGTTAATGTTCCAGTCGCTATTGGTCATTTATTGGGTTCTTTTGGCTGGTCAATTTCAGGCATTGTACTTTTAGCTGCTTTTGTTTATTTTTTTGGGGATGCTTAAAAGAGGTTGATCGAAATCTTTCTTAATTAAGCATCTCACCAATTTGAGCTAACTAACATGAGTTCTGGTTTGGTATTGAGTTTTACGCTAAGCCTCGACGCAATATGACAAATCAATTGATGCGTTGGAGTGATAAGCTTTCTGCTTCTGCCTAACCCGAACTGACGTTAATTTACCGATTCACCAACTGATTGCGGATGCTATCGAACAAAGTAATCACTTGGGCCGCAGTTTTGTGCTTCGTAACCTGCAAAAATCTCTGCAAAATGTTTAAGTTAGCTCAGGGATTTTAGCCGCGATCGCCTTTCCAATTTCCAAAGAAGCGGTAGCCGCAGGAGAGGGGGCATTACAAACATGCAGGGCGCGATCATCTTCAACAATCAGAAAATCTTCAACTAGCTGGCCGTTATCTTTTAAGGCTTGGGCGCGAATCCCTGGGGGATTGGGGATAATATCATCGGCTGTCACATCGGGAATTAATTGCTGCAAACTCCGAACAAAGGCCGCTTTACTCAAAGAGCGAATAATTTCTTGAATACCTTCATCGGCGTGTTTAGCGGCTAATTTCCAAAAACCTGGATAGGTAATCACTTCTGCAAAATCTTTTAGATCAAAATCAGTTTTTCCGTAGCCTTCTCGTTTCAGACTCAAGACCGCATTTGGCCCTGCGTGGATACTGTCATCGATCATGCGGGTAAAATGAACGCCTAAAAAGGGAAAATCGGGGTTAGGAACAGGATAAATTAAGCTCTTTACTAAATACCGTTTTTCGGGTTTGAGTTCGTAGTATTCCCCCTTGAAAGGAACAATTTTAGCCTCTGGGTTAATACCTGCTAATTTGGCGACGCGATCGCTTTGTAACCCTGCACAGTTGATAATAAATTTGGCTTTAACAGGCTCTTGATTGGTTTCTAAAATATATTCTTGGGAATTTTTAATAATTTTAGTGACCTGAGTATTTAAGCGAATTTCTCCGCCTTGTGATTGAATCAATTCCCCATATTTTAGGCAAACTTGTTTATAGTTAACGATCCCTGCGGTGGGTACTTTAATTCCTGCTAAACAACTAACATAAGGCTCAATTTCTCTAACGCCTTCTGGGGTTAATTTGGTGACTGCAATCCCGTTTTCTAAGCCTCTTTTATAAAGATTTTCAAGGGCAGGTAATTCTTTTTCTTGGGTTGCTACAATGACTTTGCCACAAACATCATAGGAAATATTATGGGTTTGGCAGAATTCCACCATTGCCTGATTGCCTGCTCTGGTAAATTTTGCTTTAAAACTCCCAGGTTTATAGTAAACGCCTGAATGAATTACCCCACTATTGTGGCCTGTTTGATGATAGGCTAATTGGCTTTCCTTTTCTAAAATAACAATTCGAGAGGATGGAAACCGTTGACCAATGAATAATCCTGTAGAAAGACCGACAATCCCCCCACCAATAATGGCAAAGTCGTACATTATTTTTATTTTAATTTTTGAATGATTAACGCGCGATCGCTGGTTATTTTATCATTATTAATACTGAATTTCTGATTTCATGCGTTGGAGGGTCATGTGCATTTGGTCAAACATTTGTTGAGGAGTCATCCCAAATTGACCCAACTGAGTTTTAAGTTGTTCAACGGTCATTCTGGCCATAAAATCTTCCGATAATTCAAAGCGTTTCATGAAAATTTTATAGCGATCCATGAGTTCTTCCATTTTGTCAATGAAAATCACTTTTCCTTCGCGATCAAACTTACCGTAATCGCTACCAAGCTGAGTTAAAGCCTGATAATCTTCAAAGAGTTGTTTGGCTTCTTGTTGGACGACTTCTGAATCGAAAAATCCCATAGTTGCTTTACGCTCTTGTTAAGTTAGAACTTACTATTTCTAGTTTAATATCTGCTTCTTCGTATTTTAAAATAGGGAAAACTTTGAAACAATACGGTTTTCCGTATCCATTTAGCGGTAAAGGGTTCGTTAATTTGGAACCTGTACTGTTGCGAACGGTCATTTTAAAGAGCAGGCGATCGCTGCTATTGCCAAAAATGTTGTACTGAGAAATTTATGCAAGCCTTAGAAAAACTTTTAAATTTAAGAAAAGATCGTCGGGTTGCCATTGCCATTGCACTGCTCTCTACGATTCTGCCCTTACCCATTGCAGGCTTACAGAAGTTTTATTTAGGTCAACCGCTATGGGGTGTGATTTACTTACTCCTCTGGAATACGCCAATTCCCCGTATTGCCAGCGCGATCGATGCGGTTTGGT
>CAYZWO010000080.1:0-1484 GCA_964482215.1 uncultured bacterium | reverse complement strand
CTTTTCAAGAACAATTTAATGGCTTACATTCGAGTTATTCCTTTTTTAAATCCCAGCAACCGCCCCAAGTCACTGCCGTAGCCGATGCCCTCCGAGAATTGGATCAGTTACGGGCTGAGGGGTTAGTCTCAGAATACGAATTTGAACAAAAGCGTCGTCAATTGATCGATCGCATGGTGTAAGTATGCTCAACCTTCGGCGGCAAACGCTAAAACGTAAAATACTCAACGATCCGTTTTATCGGTTTCAATCCTTAGAAGAAGTGGCGATCGCGGCAGAATTGGGCATTAAAATCGAAGTCAATCAAGCAACGGTGGACGAGTGGCTCCGCTTACCAGGACTTTCCATTCATCAAGCCCGCAATTTGGTAGAACTTACGGGAATGGGGATGCAATTTCTGTCGATTGAAGATTTAGCAGCAGCTTTAAGCATTCCTTTGCAACGATTACACTCTTTGAAAAGCATTTTGTCTTTTACTTATTACGACAACGACAGTTTACTTACTCCTCAACGCATTAACGTTAATACCGCAAGCTTAGAACAACTACTAACCATTCCTGTTCTTGATCGAGAAGTAGCAGAGGCAATAATTCGTGATCGTCAAGACAGGGGCAATTTCCAAAATCTAGTCGATTTTCAACGCCGCCTAAATTTAAACGTTGAATTAATTTCTCAACTCATGCACTATTTACAGTTTTAAGTTTCCCCAGAAACTATCCCCAACGTTCTGCCATGACTCACAGATTTCCGTCTTCTAGGGAATAAATTGTCAGTTTGCTTTGCTCGTAAATTAAGATTTTCTTAAGTTTGACTTAATCTGTGTAAAAGAAATCAGAAGTCAGTAAAAATAGACAATTACTAACTTCTGATGCTATTCCAGTAATTTAGCTATCCGCTTGAGCTAAGGCAAAGAAGCCTGGAACTTTCCCTGCAATGGCAGAACCATCTTTCTGAGAAACGATAACAGCACTAATTTGATCGCTCATAATTCCTACTTTCTTTTCAGTCTGCTTGTCGCAGGTTAATTCTAATAATTCGGGAGTCGGCGATCGCATGGCATTGGTGATCTGGGCATAGAGCGCGTCGGCTTCTTCCTTTTCTTTGCGTTCGACGGAAATGGGCATGGGTGAATACTTTAACGTGACATTAATACTAATCATGGATACTCCGACAATAAAAAACGCGAGCGGGGGTTATCTGGCATCATCAACCGTGATCCCCACCTTTTTAGCCTACAGGTAAAATTTTAGCTTTTGTTAAGAATTACAGTGGAAACCTTTCGTCATTTCCCTTAATATAGTGTAAGTTAAGAAAAGTAAAGATTTCTCACATTTTGGTTAAACTTCTGCTTCTCATCATTTGGAGCCGATTTTTAAAATAATGCGGGAATTTTACAATCCGTACTTATTATTATTCGGAGATTTGTGCGATGACGATTGCAGTCGGACGCGCCCCAGTAGAACAGGGATGGTTTGATGCCCTCG
>CAYZWO010000079.1:0-20094 GCA_964482215.1 uncultured bacterium | reverse complement strand
CATTACCTGCATTTAAGATAAAATTCGCGTGACGGTGGGACACTTCCGCATCTCCGATCCGATAACCTTTTAAGCCTAAGCTTTCAATGAGTCGCGCTGCATAGTGGGGAGTGGGATTACGGAAAACACTGCCGCAACTGGGTTTATCGTAGGGTTGGGAATTTTTGCGCTGATGCAGATTATGGGTGGTTTGAGCCATCACTTCCTCACGGCTAAATCCCGTTTTTAATTGGAAAGTGGCTTCAATCACTAAGCGGCGATCGCCCTGTAAATTAGAAGTCCGATAACTAAAGCCCAATTCTTCTGCCGTTAAGGTTTCTAGGGTTCCATCGGGAGATAAAACTAAGGCACTCACCAAGCAATCCGAAGTCGCTTGATTATGGGCACCTGCATTCATGACGACGGCTCCCCCTACGGTTCCAGGAATCCCCACGGCCCACTCTAAACCCCACCAACCGAGTTTGGCAGCCTTCCAAGCAACTTTGGCGATCGGTTCCCCTGCGGCGGCGGTAATCCGTCCTGTTTCTACATCAATTTGGCTTTGACGGAGATAGCGGGTACTGACGACCAAGCCAGGAATCCCTTGATCACTAATCAACAGATTAGAGCCTGCCCCTAGTAGCGTCAGCGGCATATCCTGTTGCAAAAACCAATCAAAAATGGAATAAAGGTCATCATGTGTCCGAGGAGCCGTGTACCATTCTGCTGCTCCGCCAACACGGTAAGAAGTGTAATCCGCCAAGGAGGTATTGGGATGAATCAGGGTATTGGTTTTCGCTAACTGGATGGGAGCCGACAGGGTTTTAGAAAGGGTAGAAAAGGTCATGGTGAGTTTATAAAAGCTTTACTGCGAATCAACGACAAAAAATAAGCAAAGATGAGGAGTAGTTCGAGTTAACAAAGTTATGCATTAAGAAAGGAGCTAGGAGCTAAAGACTAGGATTTAAATATTGGGTTCCTGTTGTCCACAATCTGTAAACTTTGCCGATTTCCTAAAACCGTCAAGCATGGCAACGGGATAAAACCTCTGGAATAATTTGATTTAAGTTTCCTGCCCCTAAAAATAGCGTTAAATCACCTGATTGTAAAATGGTTGGCAAAAATTGAGTGAGTTCTGTCAGGGAAGGTTGATAAATGACGTTAGGATGGTATTTGCTCACGGCGGCGACTAAATCTTCTCCATGAATATTCCAAGTGTTGGTTTCTCCTGCACTATAAATATCCGTCAAGATGACTAAATCGGCATCCTTAAAGGATTGGGCAAATTCTTCCAGAAAAATACTGGTGCGACTATAGCGGTGGGGTTGGAAAATGGCGATCGCGCGGGAGTATAGGCCGTGTTCAACTTTTTGGCGGGCGGCGGAGAGGGTCGCAATCAGTTCACTGGGATGGTGGGCATAGTCATCAATAAAGGTAATGTTATTGGCGATGCCTTTGAGTTCAAAGCGTCGTTTGGCTCCCCCAAAGCTCGCGATCGCGTCCGCAATGGTAGCAAAATCAATCCCCAAAAGCCGACCGACCGCCACAGCTGCTAAAGAATTACTAATATTGTGTTCTCCGGGTAAACCCACTTGCATCGTGCCCAGGTATTGTCCCCGTTCCCAGACATCGACAACGCTATGGCCTGCTTGATAGGAGACATTTTTAACCGTGTAATCAGCTTGTTTTTCGGGATAGAGACTGTAGGTAATTTTTGGATTGAGGCGAGACAGTACCACTTCACAATCGGCACAGCCCACCACTGTCTCACAATTATTGGCAAAGGCAGTAAAGATACTAACAACCTGTTCTAAGGTTTCATAGTGATCGGGATGGTCTAATTCAATATTGGTGACAACGCCAATTTTAGGTTGATGTTTGACCAACGAACCATCGGATTCATCGGTTTCGGCGACTAAATATTTTCCTTCTCCAATACGGGCGTTTCCTTCCCAGGCATCCACTTCACCGCCCACAATAATCGTGGGGTCTAAGCCTGCTTGGAGTAAAACATAACCGATGAGGCTACTGGTGGTGGTTTTACCATGAGTTCCTGCAACCCCAATGCTGTGATAATCCTTGATGAGAGATGCTAATACATCAGAGCGATGGAAGATGGGGCATCCTTTTTCGACTGCTGCTCGGTATTCTTCGTTTTTATTCGCGATCGCCGTTGAACAGATAACTTGTGGCAGTAAGGAAACTGGGGAAGAGCCATTCCCATTCGTCGTTTCAGAGACGGACGTTTTAAGACCTCTCTCGTTCAATGATTGTCCAACTAACGCGGGGACTTTATCACTACTTCTGGCTTGTGAAGACTGAAAAATATCTAAATTACTAGCAACTTGCTGATTAAAAACCTTTACCCCAACGGATTGTAGGCGTTCCGTAATATGATTGGGACGGATATCTGAACCTGAAACAGGGAGATCACGCTTCGCCAAGACATAAGCCAATGCCGACATCCCAATCCCTCCAACACCAATAAAATGGAAGGGACGACCATTAAAATCAACCGTTTTCACTGTAATAGTTCCTCACATGCCACACGTAATTTTAAAGTGCTCTCACCTCGTTACGCGCTATCATACCAAAAAGTATTCATTTAGGAATAGGTATATTACTCCCAAGTTACGATAGGCTTATTAGATTATTAATCCACAGGCATCACACTAAGGCGATAAGAAGCATTCCTGCTAAAGCGACATCTTCTCATCGAACTGCTTAGCAAGAAATTGTAAAGTTGGGGATCGAAGTGTTCTGTCTTCAGGATATGATTGGTGTCATTAATAATTTTTTAATGTACTTAGCAAGAAAACGAGGGTAAGACGCAGTGACCAGAGTAGCTATCAACGGGTTTGGACGAATTGGGCGTAACTTTTTACGATGCTGGCTAGGACGCACAGACAGCAACATCGAAGTGGTAGGCATTAATGACACTTCCGATCCAAGCACCAATGCCCATTTGTTGAGATACGATTCCATGCTAGGCAAATTAGAAAATGCCGATATTAGCGCGGATGAAAACTCCATCATTATCAATGGCAAAACTATCAAATGTGTTTCTGACCGTAACCCGTTAAACTTGCCCTGGGCTGATTGGGGAATTGACCTCATTATCGAATCCACGGGTGTGTTTGTGGATTATGAAGGAGCTTCTAAACACATTACCGCAGGGGCTAAAAAAGTATTGATCACTGCTCCTGGTAAAGGTGCTAATGTCGGCACGTTTGTGATGGGCGTTAACCATCAAGATTACAAGCATGATGAATATAACATCGTCAGCAATGCAAGCTGTACCACTAATTGTTTAGCCCCTATCGTCAAAGTCATCCATGAGCAATTTGGCATTATTAAAGGGACAATGACTACGACCCACAGCTACACAGGGGATCAGCGCATTCTTGACGCAAGCCATCGTGACTTACGACGGGCCAGAGCCGCAGCCGTCAATATTGTTCCTACCTCTACCGGAGCCGCTAAAGCGGTTGCCCTCGTTATTCCTGAAATGAAAGGTAAATTAAACGGGATTGCCTTGCGGGTTCCGACTCCTAACGTTTCCGTTGTTGACCTCGTGGTTCAAGTCGAAAAAGGCACGATCGCCGAACAAGTCAATGAAGTTCTGCAAGAAGCCTCTAATACTTACTTAAAAGGCATTTTAGACTACACCGACTTGCCCTTAGTTTCGAGCGACTTCCGAGGAACCGATTGTTCTTCTACCGTTGATGGCAGTTTAACAATGGTCATGGGCGGCGATATGGTTAAAGTCGTTGCTTGGTATGACAACGAATGGGGCTATTCTCAACGGGTTGTTGATTTAGCTGAACATATTGCTAAAAACTGGAAATAGTTCATTCTTAAGTTTTTAAAAGCATTTATCAAATTAGCAGGCAGACTTTTTCAGGTTTGCTTGCTTTTTTATTATAAATATGGTTTAAGCGTATTAGTGTTAGCGTTCAATTTACTTCATGAAGCGTTTCTTAAAACTCATAAAAAATAATTTTTTAAAATACATTTCTTTTTGTGGGCTTTTTTTAATGCTACTATTCATTAGCGTGATTAGTGATGGGCATAGGAATAGTCGCGCGATCGCTCAAAATAGTACGATTAATTTTAGCGGAACGGTTAAAGCCATTTCTGAAGAGGAAAAACCGTCTTTATTAACCTCTCAATTACTGACAAAAGTTGATCGGTTATTTTCTCAAGCATTTATTGATTATTTAGGCGTTACCCCTAAGAATAATTTAAGCTTACTTGACGTTCCTAATTTTTTAGCCGATATGGATAAAATAACGGGAACAAAATCGGCAATTGTCTATGTTTATTTACAACCCGTTGGTAAAAATATTTTACAAGAAGCCACAAAAGCTGGCCCCTTAGATTCCTTAACAGGGGGAGTTTTACCGCCGAATAAAGATCCTCAACCGACGGATGAATTAGTGTTAATTGTGGCAACGGCCCAAGGGCTTTTTACACCTTTTCCCGTGGCTAATGTGAATCGTCGGGATTTGCTGGCTCTTCAACAACAATTTCAAAATAATTTGACGCGGATCGCCCCCAAAGAATCGTATTTACCCCAAGCGATGCGATTTTATGAGTGGTTAATTGTTCCCATGCAAGAAATACTACAAAAGCAGGGAATTACCCATCTCAGTTTTATTCTGGATACAGGGTTACGGTCGTTACCAATTGCGGCTCTTTATAATCAACGTCGGGGCAAATATTTGGCAGAAGAGTTTAGTTTAGGGTTAATGCCGAGTTTGTCTTTAACGAATATTACGCGCAAAAAATCAGAATTAACAAAATTATTGGCAATGGGGGCGGATACGTTTCCTGAGCAAAACCCGCTACCTGCCGTTCCCCTAGAATTAGATCTGATTGGTAAACAGTTCTGGAATGGGACAGTTTATTTAAATCAAACCTTTACGGTTGAGAATTTTAAGAAAGCCGTGATTTCCCGTGAATATGGCATCGTTCACTTAGCGACACATGGCGAATTTTTACCTGGCGATCGCAATAATTCCTTTGTGGTTTTTCGGGATCAGAATTTAAAAATGGATCAATTTGCTAATACGGGGCTAGATCAACCCATTGATTTAATGACCCTATCTGCTTGTCGGACTGCCTTAGGGGATGCCCAAGCCGAATTAGGATTTACAGGCTTAGCCGTTAAAACAGGGGTCAGAACTGCGATTGGGAGCTTATGGTACGTTAGTGATGAGGGAACGTTTGCCTTGATGACGAATTTTTATAATTTTCTCAAAAAATCCCCGACCAAAGCGGAAGCTCTGCGAAAAGCGCAACGAGAGTTAATTGCCGGAAAATTCCAAATTAACAATTCAGCAATTATCCTCAATGATTTGATTATTCCCCTCGCATCTTTACCCCCCAATATACGCGATTCGTTAATGAAAAAAGATTTAAGTCATCCCTACTATTGGAGTGCGTTTACCTTAGTCGGTAATCCCTGGTAAATTCGGATCGGTTGATGAAATCGCCTAGTCAGCGATCGCTAATCCCTTAGACGCTAACCAGTCAGGATTATAGAGACGGGATTGATACCGCGCGCCTCCATCACACAACACCGTAACAATGGTGTGACCTGGCCCCAATTGTTTGGCTAGGGCAACGGCCGCCCCAACATTAATGCCCACAGAACCGCCCATAAATAACCCTTCTTTCCGTAGCAGTTGATAAATAACCCTCAATGCTTCCGTATCATCGATCTGAATCGCATCATCAATGGGAACGTCCTGCATATTCGCGGTAATACGACTATTCCCAATGCCTTCTGTAATGGAATTGCCTTCAATCTTAATTTCACCCGTTTTCACGTAGCTATACAACCCACTGCCTAGCGGATCAGCCACAACACACTTAACATGAGGATTCTTTTCCTTAAAAAAGAGGGCCGCGCCTGCGTAGGTTCCGCCAGTTCCGGTCGCCGCTACCCAAGCATCAATTTTGCCTTGGGTTTGTTCCCAAATTTCAGGAGCCGTTGTTTTGTAGTGGGCTTGACGATTCGCCAAATTATCGAACTGATTGGCCCAAATCGCATTTTCGGTTTCTGTGGCTATGCGTCCTGACAGTTTGACGTAATTGTTGGGGTCACGGTAAGGGACGGCGGGAACGGTTCGTACTTCTGCCCCTAGCGTTCGTAAGAGGTCAATTTTTTCTTGAGATTGGGTATCGGGAATCACAATCAAGCATTTATAACCTTTAGCATTACAAATGTGGGCCAAACCAATGCCCGTATTGCCTGCGGTTCCTTCAACAACGGTTCCGCCTGGTTTGAGAAGTCCCTGTCTTTCTGCCTCTTCAATGATTTCTAAAGCAGCCCGATCCTTAACAGAGCCACCCGGATTTAAAAATTCCGCTTTGCCTAAAATTTCACAACCTGTTTCGTCACTAAAACTGTTTAAACGAATCAGAGGAGTATTGCCAACTGTTCCAATAAAGCCACTTTTGATATCCATTTTTGTTCAGTTTTTTAAGGTTGCAAACTTATCTATTTTATAACATTTAGGACAAAAAATTGGAGCGATCGCTGAGTAAACCGACGATAACAAGCGTTCTCAACTAAGACACTAATCTTTGATTTACAGTTAAAGAACTATTCAGCCTTGACCAATGCAATTAATTTGATTCTAGTAATTGTTAAATATACAAATCCATGCCTTACAATTGAATATCTCTATACAAATTATGTTTACCCAAAAATTATCTACTTATCAATAATTAATTATTAATTATTAATTGCGAGTTCTCCTTGTAAAAAGTCAATAAATTGCCTTGCCGTCCTACCCGATCGCCCATTATGTTTTGTCGCCCATTGTTTTGCTCGAAATTCTAAGTCATCGGCATTTAAAGTAATTCCTGCTTGTTGCGCTAAATGATGCACGATTTCTAAATAAGTATCCTGATTTGCTGGTTCAAAGGTTAAGGTTAAGCCAAAGCGATCGCTAAAGGATAATTTTTCCTGTACTGTATCCCAGGCTTGCACTTCATCACTATCACTCGGTCGGGGGCGATCGCTAAAAAACTCTCGAATTAAATGCCGTCGATTGGATGTGGCATAAACGACTACATTCTGAGCCTTAGCCGTCACGCCGCCTTCTAACACTACCTTTAAAGATTTGAAGGAATCATCATCTTCCTCAAAGGATAAATCATCCACAAATAAAATAAATTTCTGGGGTAAAGATCGTAATTTTTCTAAAATAATTGGCAAGGCTTTCAATTCCGATTTACCGACTTCAATTAACCGTAAACCTTGATGGGCATATTCATTTAATAACGCCTTAATTAAAGAAGATTTGCCACTTCCTCGACTTCCGTAGAGTAAAACATGAAGAGCAGGATAACTACCTAATAAAAATTGAGTATTTTGAATTAAAGTTGATTTTGCTTTTTCATAGCCCACTAATTCAGATAACTGAATTGGATCAGGGTAGGAGATACCAATCAATTCATTATTTTGCCATTGAAAAGCTTTATAGATAGCAAAAATTCCTGATCCATTTTTGCGATAATGCTCGGCTAATTGAGGAATATAATTTTCCCAAGGTAAAGATTGATCGCAAAAAAAGTTTTGTAGATTTTTAATGTCCCAAGGAATAATCGTCATCGTTTTTTGACAGGCAATTTCAACCCATTGCGTAATTTGGATTAAGGGACAATTATAAATATTATGCAAAATTTGTAAATCATGTTCAACTGCCTTGAGTAATGCAATTGGTAATTCTTCTAACGATTTAAGTTGTACGTGATGGCTAAAAGCATTATCCGATAATAAGATTTGCTCTATTAAAAAATCTTGCCAACTTTGTTGTTTATCTGTTAACAATTTAAACCAACGGCTATAGGCTTTTAGGCAATCAATAGAAGTGATAGATTGATCATGATTATGATGAAATAACGTCTGCAAAAAATCCGTAAAAGCAATACCAATCTCATTCTCAAATACCGACTGATAAACGAGGAGCGAAGCAATTTGTTGATAAATGATACGGCTAGAGGTGATTGTTGTAGCGTTTTCCATTAAAACTCTAAAATACGACTAAATTAAAAAGATGGCTATTATTTTATCATGCTCAGTAATAAATAATTTAATTTGTTGCTTTAAATAATCGAAATAGTCGGGTTTTATTGCCGATAGCTAGGCTGATAAAATAAGCAATTCCTGCTACTAAAATAATCGTTGCGCCCGATGTTAGATTTAAACTATAGGAAAGCCAAAGACCGATAGTGGTAAATCCCATTCCTAATAAACTCGCCACTCCCATCATAACTCTTAAATCTTTGACAAATTGGCTACTAATGGCCGCAGGAATTGTTAATAAGGCAATCACCATAATTAATCCCACAACTCGCATCATCATCCCCACCGTTAACGCGATCGCGGCCATGAGAAGCAAATAAATTAACTCAACAGGGACATTCCGAATAGTAGCAAAAGTTTCATCAAAAGAAATAGCTAATAATTCCTTGTAAAAGGAAATAACAAAACCAAGAATAAAAAGATTAATCAATACCATTCCCCATAAATCTTGAGTAGGCACAGCTAAAATACTGCCAAATAAATAGCTCATCAAATCTGCTTTATACCCCGGTGTTAAATCTAAGAAAATAATCCCAATTGCCATTCCGATAGCCCACATGACTCCAATGAGGGTATCAGCCCTTTCTTTCATTCTGCGTTGCAATAAGCCCATGCCCATTGCAGAAAAAATACTAAAAATAATTGCCCCTAATACAGGACTAATTTTAAAAAAATAGCCCATTCCAATTCCGCCATAGGCCGCATGAGCAATTCCTCCACTAATAAAAACAATACGATTAACAACGACTAATGTTCCAATAATTCCACAACCAATACTGACTAAAACACCTGCTAATAGGGCATTTCGCATAAAACCAAATTCTAGAACTTCCAACATAAATAACAATAAAAATAATGAGTTAACCAAAGCTTTTTAAAACTCAACAATTAATAATAAGGCTTGTTTTTTGTTATAGTAAATACTAGAAAATTGTTTTGTTCCTCAAGTTCTCTACTGTGACTACTTCCTCTGTTTTAACATCAACCTTTGTTTTTACCCTATTATCCTTGATTGGGTTAATCTTTTTTATCCGTGCATCCGTTAAAGATCGAACACAAACCCTCCAATTTATTGCAGATTCTCCTGAAGAATCTCTGTTAAATCAGCTACAGGATTATTTTCTCCAACGCGCTTATAGAATAAGTTCCGTAGACGTTGACCAGCAACAGATCAATTTTCAAGGTTTAGTTCGTCCTAGTAGTTTTATGGCAGTATTTTTAACGTTATTAGCTATTTTAGGAATAATTTGTTTAATTTTGGTTTTGTCTTTTATGTATCCTTCTTTTAGTGCGGGGTTTTGGGGATTAATTTTATTATCTCCGATCGCTGGTATTTTTTATTGGCAGAAAGCAGGAAGAGTAGAAAATATTTCCTTAAAAGTTGACGTTCTACCGGCAGATAAGCCAGAAACGGCTTGTTTAATTAGCATAATCGGTCATCGTGACGAATTGAATGAATTAAAGCGGTCTTTTAGTTTAAACTGGATTACAGGTTCAGAGCATTAAAATATTACATCATTTCCCATTAGCCTCTTTTATTGTTAATTTATTACGATTATCAAAGATAAACATCCGTTTTTTGCTTTGTCGATTTTTGTGGTTCTAAGTACTAAAGAGTCAAAATAGAACCATTACCTATACTTATGTTTTCTAAGCTTTAGAAAAACCAGTGAAACGTGGACGCTATTCAAGAAATACGGCTCAAATTTATTGATGTTGTTAAAACAACCATTGGATTTTCCCAACTGATTCAATGGAAAATTGATGTTCATCAACAAATTAATCTAGAACCGCTTAGTTCACGTTCAGCTATTTCACAAGCAGAGCTTACTTTTTATAGTAATCTCATTACTCAAGAATCATCTTTTTTAAACAAAGAAAAAATCATTATTGCCAATTTAGAAGGTACCAGCAAACTTTTAGAGAATATTACGACAATTCCTTGCCAGTATCCCTTGCTTTTGATTCCTTGTTGCTATCAATCACAATATTTGGGCGGTTTTTTAATTCGGCATTGGGCTCCCGATGGTGGCTGGTTAACCCAAGAAATTGGTATTCTCCAAAGCTTAGTAGACCAATACCTTTGCACACAACATTATACCCAACAAAGCTTAAATCAAGCTACCATTTTATCTTATTCCAAGAATTTTGATTTTATTGAGGAAATTGTAAATTTTTCCAATAATAATGAAGAACTTTATAATGTCTTACAAAAAATTTTAGCTGAAATTGGTCAACATTTAGAAGTTGAAAAAGTTCAATTATTTCAATGTTTTAACAATGAAAACAAGCTAATTAAACAATGGCATTCAGGAATTAGAAATAAAACTCAAATTCTAGTAACTCAACCGATTGTCTTCCATCCTCAAAAATGGGGAAATTTAACTTTAAGGGCTTTAAGAAGTCGTCCAGCTTTACAAAATGAAGAACTGCAATTTTTAGAGGAAATGGCTCAATTAATTGTCCTGATTCTTCAACAAACTCAACTGAATGATAAATTAAAAGTATTAACAGACAAGAATCATCAGCTAGAAGCTGTTAATCAAAACAAAAGTGATTTCCTTTCCCATATTAATCATGAGCTAAGAACGCCTTTAACCGGAATTTTGGGTTTTGCTCGAATGTTACAGGACGAAATTTATGGGCCATTAAATGATAAACAAAAACAATATATGCAGGGGATTATTACCTCTGGCGATCACTTATTGTCTTTAATTAATGATTTTTTAGATATTTCTAAAATTGAGGCGAACCGAGAAGAATTATTTTTAGAAATGGTCGCAGTGGAAGATGTCTGTTTATCGGCGGTTTCTATGTTGCGATCGCGGGCAAAAGAGCAGGGCATTGAACTAAACCTAGAAATCGGTGCGGCGGTCAATATGTGTACGACCGATCAAAGACGCTTAAAACAGATTTTATTAAACTTATTATCTAATGCCATTAAATTTACAGAAAAAGGATCAGTTACCTTAAAAGTCGAACATCATCGCAATAAGCTCACATTTTCGGTGATTGATACGGGAATTGGCATTAAACCAGAAGATTTAGAACAACTCTTTCAGCCATTTCAGCAAATTCATAGCCATCTGAGCCGCAAACATAAGGGAACAGGATTGGGATTAGCCCTATCCCGTAAATTAGCCCAACTTCATGGCGGTGATATTACTGTAACCTCCAACGTTGGCAAGGGAAGTTGTTTTATCCTCCATTTACCCTTACAAGCGTAATCTCAATTTTCTTTATAATTTAAATTAAATTTAAGCCCATTATTTAACGACAATGCTTCAGGAAAAATATCAGCAACTCCAAATTATTTTTAAGGAAATGGATAAAACCCTTATTGCCTATTCCGGCGGGGTAGATAGTGCTTTAATTGCCAAAGTTGCGTTTGATGTTTTAGGCGATCGCGCCTTAGCGATTACTGCCATTTCTCCGTCTTTGTTACCTGAAGAATTAATTGAAGCAGAAGAACAGGCTCAACAAATTGGTATTATTCATGAAATCGTTGAAACCCAGGAAATGGAGAATCCCAACTATACCAGTAATCCCATCAATCGCTGTTATTTTTGTAAAAGTGAGTTGCACGATACCCTTAAGCCCTTAGCAGTGGAACGGGGTTATCCCTATGTGGTCGATGGAGTCAATGCGGATGATTTGCGGGATTATCGGCCCGGCATTCAAGCGGCTAAAGAACGGGGTGTGCGATCGCCGTTAGCGGAAGTGGGCTTAAGTAAAGCAGAAGTCCGAGAATTATCGAAACAATTGGGGCTCGCCTGGTGGGATAAACCCGCCCAACCTTGCCTGAGTTCACGTTTTCCCTACGGTGAAGAAATTACTTTGGCAAAATTACAACGAGTGGGACGGGCTGAAATTTATCTCCGCAAGTTAGGCTACCGCAATTTACGGGTGCGATCAGAAGGCGAAACGGCACGAATTGAGCTTTTACCAGAACATATTCGAGATTTTGTTATAAATACAGATTTAGACCAAGTAGTTAAAGTCTTTCAGGATTTTGGATTTACCTATGTCACCCTCGATTTAGAAGGTTATCGTTCAGGGAAACTTAATCAGATGTTAAATTCCTTACCCTCACCTGTTAATTAGGGCATTGAATAATTGGGTTGCAATTTCCAAAGGTACTGACATTTTGCTGATGATCTAACAATACTCTTACCTATCGTAGAGGAAGAAATCTTACTTGTCCTTCCCACTCTCCCTCAAGGCTGCACTCTGCAATCAAGATAATCTCCTCTATTGCCAGTCCTATTGGAACGCGACGGCTCACCTCAAACAAACCAGGCATACGCAATCCAGCTTGGATACGTTGATAAGCAAAAGTTGTCATGGTTGCAACATCATGAGTCAAGACAATTCGTTCTTCTTGGGCGGCCCATTCTAAAACGGTTGGATCATCTACACCAGACAGCTCAACATCTTGAACACGCAGAATATTAACATCGGGGTTTTGACGAAGAACGCCTCGTATAATTTGATTGTTAAAATTTTCATCAGCGAGGAATTGAATCATTGCAGCTCACCTAGATTGATCTCGCCTAGCCAGTAAGCGATCGCGTACTCCACTAGGATTAAAACGCCGCTCAACCTCTTGTTGAATCACACCTGCTTGACGTTGACGCTCTGCAAGATAGGTATGAACTTCAGCTTTATGTCTAAGATAATAACCAATGACCAGATAGATATCTGATAATTGAAGCGACGGATACTGCTTTTCTATTTCCTCTGGCGTACATCCCTCTAAGAAAGCTGTCACAACAGTATCTAGCGTGACACGGGTTTTAGAAACTCGCACAACACCATAAGCATCAGTCTCTATAGGGGCAGGTTCAAGCGCAATTCCTAGAGTCATAAACTTTACCAGATTTCTCAACCATATCGTAGCAAACGAACAACCAGTCTGTAGCTTTTAAGGCTATAGCGATCGCTAGTTCTTGTGATTCTCATGTTCAACTTTCTTCTAAGTAGAGCGAAAAAATCCTCGTACTCGCAAGTCTTCAACAAAAATACGAAATTGTTTTAAGACTCCTCTAAGTCTGATATATTGTCACCCTTTGGTAAGTTCCCTGCAAGAGTTTCTTTACTGCTTTCTTTAACAAATTTCTCAAAAACAGATTCATAAACAAAGGTGGCAACAGAATTTAGTTGCTTTTTGCATCCATTCCAATAATCGAAACTGATCTCGACACTT
Source organism: uncultured bacterium (assembly GCA_964482215.1). Taxonomy (GTDB): domain Bacteria; phylum Cyanobacteriota; class Cyanobacteriia; order Cyanobacteriales; family Microcystaceae; genus Snowella. The sequence goes on along the minus strand of CAYZWO010000079.1, from coordinate 6,808 downwards.
TCGCCTAAATTATATGTCGTGTTCTTAACTGTTTCCATATATTTGTCATTAACAATCCCGTTGTTATGAACCAACAAATTCCGCCTTGCTCTAATCTCAATTAAAGCGGTCAGTTCAACACCTGAATCCGCCAAGTCAATATTAAATTTAGCCTTATAATAATCAGACTGATCAGCTATTGACTTATAACTTAACTCATTTATTTCTCTACGAGCCATAAACTCAATCAGCTCACCCTTCTGCTGAAGTTCAAGTATTTTGTCGTAGGTTAGTTGTTTGTTTGATTTAAGAGCTTCTGGTCTTTCAACTAGAACTGCCACGAACACATCTGTTAAAAAAGCATCAAATAAAGCAACAAGATAGATAAAGGACATGTTTATAAGAAGATGCGGGTATGTATCAATTGCTTCTCTCTTTCGTGTTATGGCAAAAACTAAAATCTCGACCTCTCTCTGAGAAAGTTTTAAAGATATAGCCTTTTCGTCAGATTTCTCAATTTCTATACTCTCCCCCTGCTGAGCTTTTTTAAGCTTCTCAGCAATCTGCCCATGCGCTTGGGATATTTCAGAAATGCCTTTCTGAATATCTTGTATAAAAGCAGACAAATCTAGTATTGATAGCTTGTAAGTCTTCCAATGCTGCGATATGATTTCTGCAAAGTTTACCATAACGTGTTCTGATTATTAAGGCAGCCTAACTACGTATTATTATAGGGAAGTTTTCCATATATCACTTCAAATAGGGATTTTATTAAGCATATTTCCGTCTTACCGAGCAATCCTACCTTGATTGGAGCAAAGATTACTTGCTCATTTCTTAATATAAAAAAAAGGACGAATTATCTCCGTCCCTAATTTAAGATTATTTTGAAATACTTAGCGTTATTAAAATTTAACGTTTCGCTAGTTTTTGCGCTTTAACTTTCCGTAAACGAATCGATTTTGGCGTAACTTCTACCAACTCATCGGAGCCGATATATTCTAAAGCACGCTCTAAACTCATTTCCACAGGAGCTTGTAACTGAACCAATTCATCCCCTGTTGCCGAACGATGGTTAGTTAACTGTTTAGCTTTACAGATATTGAGTTCGAGATCCTGTGGACGGTTATGTTCACCAATAATCATGCCTTTGTAAACCTTGGTTCCTGGCGTAATGAAGAACACACCGCGATCTTCAGCATTTTTCATCGCGTAGAAAGTAGCCGTTCCTTCTTCAAAAGCCGTAATAACACCGTTGTAGCGAGTTTCTACATCGCCCGACATAGACCGATACTCAAGGAAACTGTGGTTCATGATGCCTTCACCGCGCGTTAAACGGATAAATTCACCTCGGAAACCGATTAGACCCCGTGCAGGAATAACAAATTCTAGTTGAGTACGGTTGTTATTGCCTTTCTGCATATCTTGCATTTCACCACGACGTTGATTGAGGCGGTCAATACAAGACCCGACAGCCGCTTCAGGAACATCTAAAACTAAGTATTCAAACGGTTCACAGGGCTGGCCATTAACTTCACGGAAGATAACTTGAGGCTGGGACACCTGAAACTCATAGCCTTCACGACGCATGGTTTCAATTAAAATCCCTAAATGCAGTTCACCCCGTCCAGATACCAAGAATTTTTCAGCGGAATCACTTTCTTCAACCCGTAACGCTACATTGGTTTCCAATTCCCGATAAAGGCGATCGCGGAGTTGACGAGAAGTAACAAACTGGCCTTCCTGACCCGCAAAAGGAGAATCATTAACCGAGAAGGTCATCTGTAAAGTAGGCTCATCAACCTTGATCAAGGGTAACGCTTGAGGATCATCGGGATTGGTTAACGTTTCCCCAATGTTGGCATCCGCAAACCCTGCGACTGCAACGATATAACCTGCACTGGCTTCGTCCATTTCTACCCGTTGCAGACCGTTAAAACCTAAAAGTTTGGTGACGCGACCTTTAACGATATCGCCAGTGTCCTTAACTAAGGCAACCTGTTGACCCGACTTAATGCGACCGTTATGGATGCGACCGATTACGATCCGTCCTAAATATTCGGAATAATCCAAGCTAGTTACTTGTAATTGCAAAGGCTTTTCGGGATCGCCAGCCGGTGGGGGAACGTGCTGTAAAATCGCGTGGAATAAGGGTTCCATATCAACCCCTTCATCCTCTAGATTATTTTTCGCAAAGCCTGCTAAACCTGAAGCAAAAAGGGTTGTAAAATCACACTGGTCATCATCAGCCCCTAATTCCACAAAGAGATCAAATACTTTATCAACGGCAGTATTGGGGTCAGCGCGAGGACGGTCGATTTTGTTAACAACGAGGATAGGACGTAAACCTTTTTCCAAGGCTTTTTTCAGGACAAACCGAGTTTGGGGCATGGGGCCTTCGTTAGCATCTACAATGAGAATGCAACCATCCACCATTCCGAGAACCCGCTCAACTTCTCCGCCGAAGTCCGCGTGACCGGGGGTATCAACAATATTAATTAAGGTGTCTTGATAGCGAACGGCTGTATTTTTGGAAAGAATGGTAATGCCGCGCTCACGTTCTAAGGCGTTGGAGTCCATAACACAATCTGGAACGTCTTCCCCTTCGCGGAAAATGCCGGACTGTTTGAGGAGTGCATCAACTAAGGTCGTTTTACCGTGATCGACGTGGGCGATGATGGCAATATTGCGAATGGGAAGGGACATACAGTTATATGGAGTCAGCGTAAGAACGTGCTAGTAATATTTTGTAACAATCTTAACCTATTGCGGGAACAAGTTGCCAAATGGATTGCATAATGATAGCGATCGCGGAACGTTAACCTCTGCCATTGTCCGAAAAATAAACAGATGTGCAGGGATTCCCCTGATTTTGTAGAATAGAAAATCGGGTCTTTGGAATGTTCCTTTGTCCCATTGCTCAACTCAAAAAGCTAAAACGACTTAATATGATCTCTCAACCCCTTGCCCATCAGACATTAGCGAATACTGACTCAAATTTTGTATGCCCCCAGTCTTCAGCTTGTCGTTGGCGCGGATTGATTGAGACCTATCGCCCCTATCTGCCCGTTACTGCCGATACCCCCGTTGTAACGCTTCTTGAAGGTAATACCCCTTTAATTCCTGCTCCCGCGATTGCCGCAGAAATTGGACGGGATGTAAAAGTTTTTGTTAAATACGACGGATTGAACCCCACAGGTAGCTTCAAAGATCGGGGAATGACCATGGCCATTTCCAAAGCGAAAGAAGCAGGGGCCCAAGCGGTTATTTGTGCCAGTACAGGTAACACGTCAGCCGCAGCCGCAGCCTATGCACGTCGGGCAGGAATGCGAGCCTTTGTTTTGATTCCTGATGGTTACGTTGCTTTAGGGAAATTAGGTCAAGCCTTAATGTACGGTGCGGAAGTCTTAGCGATCGATGGAAATTTCGATGATGCGTTAACAGCGGTTCGCAAGTTATCGGAAGACTATCCTGTCACCTTGGTGAATTCGGTTAATCCCTATCGTTTAGAAGGTCAAAAAACGGCTGCTTTTGAAGTCGTTGACGTGCTAGGGAATGCCCCCGATTGGTTATGTATTCCTGTGGGCAATGCGGGAAATATCAGTGCTTATTGGATGGGTTTCTGTCAATATTTGGAGTTGGGTAAGAGCGATCGCTTACCAAAAATGATGGGCTTCCAAGCCGCAGGAGCCGCACCCTTTATCCACGGTCAACCCGTTGCCAAACCTGAAACCCTAGCAACCGCGATCCGTATCGGGAATCCTGCGAATTGGGAAAAAGCTTGGGCTGCATCTAAAGCCAGCACTGGGGAATTTAACGCAGTTACTGATACTGAAATTTTGGCAGCTTACCGTTTATTAGCTGCTCAAGAAGGTATTTTCTGTGAACCTGCCAGTGCTGCATCAGTAGCAGGATTATTAAAAGTGAAAGATCAAGTTCCGACAGGTGCAACGGTGGTTTGTGTACTGACAGGCAATGGTTTAAAAGATCCTGACTGTGCGGTTTCCCACAGTGGCAATCAAGTTAAATCGGGTATTAAGCCTCAGATTGCAGAAGTTGCTAAAGCAATGGGTTTTTAAGTATTTTCTAAATCGCCTACTCAATTGCTTTTTCTTAATCGCATTATGGTAAAGGCTTAATGGTTACTAACCCCCCAGCAAACCCTTGAATATTTAACTCATAACCTTCAAGTAAACCCATGCCCACTAACGGGTCTGTTTCTGACTCATTGACTTCAATAAACTTAATTTGACCATCCCAGATTACAGTGGCTTCAAATACGTTAAACAGACACAGACTGCCATCGCCCAAGATTCCTTCTTCTTGCATATACCATGTTAAACCCAATTTCGTAATGATAGCGGAAGGTAATGTAAGAAATCCAGTATAGCCTGTATCAATAACTGCTTTAACGGCTTCTACTTGATTATTTTCACCCAGAACTGCAAATTGAATAATTGCTTCTCGGCGAGAATTAACGCTTCCCATCATCATGGCAGTATATTAGGGGAACGAAAGCCAAAACGATGGACGGCACGATGTCCAATCCGAATACCGAATATCTGCGCGTCAGGAAAACGTATTAATAATTGTTTGGCCGCCGTTAGGCTATCCTCAGCGACTTCAAAAGCTCCTGTTTCAATATCTATGGCCACAATCTTCCCATAATTTTCTTCCTCGACTTGGTGGCGCACCTCAGACTCGTAGATTTCGTGTCCACGTCGAGCAAATTCTTCTTTACTGTAGCGAGGTTGTCGTACTGTCATTGTTTCAATGTGTTTTTTATGACTTTACTTTAACTAATTTTAGGAAATAACGGGTTTCAATTTCAAAAAGTGTCCTTACGAGATAAGCGATCGCTCAGGTACAACGGTGGTTTGTATGCTGACAGGTAATGGTTCAAAAGATCCTGATTGTGCGGTTTCCCGCAGTGGCAATCAAGTTAAATCGGGGATTAAGCCTCAGATTGCAGAAGTTGCTAAAGAAATGGGTTTTTAATTATATGCAAACCTAAGACAGGGATAAAGCCAGTAGACAAATTTTGTTCAAAGTTTAATTATTGTAGGGAAACGGTAATCAATTGTTTGTGAAATGTGCATTGAAATTTAGTTATTAATAACAAGAAATAATTAATTTTTCAATGATTGTTTAGAATATATAGAGATTTTCCGCTTCTTCATCTTTTCTGGCAATGATTGATTCCAAAGAACTAGAATCCTGGTTGGTTTTAAAAAATGCTGAGTATCATGCGAATGAAGTCCCCCCTATTCAACGACCCTTTAAAGCATGGAGTGACCTCGCTCGTGAATTTAAATGCTCTATATTTCTGAGTGATCCTATTTCAGAAGCAATTTTTGACTGGTTTTACAAAAATACAAAACCAGGTTCTCATTCCCTTGGTGCTTTGTTTACAGGGGCTTTTTATTTTGATACTTGTTTTTGGCCTTTAAGTATTCCTATGGCATACGGAAAGGGTTCTTTCAATGCTTTAAAATGTTTAGACACTATGCCATCTACGGTGAAAAACTCTCTATCAGAAAGTCGTCAAGATTTATGGGAATTGGTTGTTTATTGGAGAGATTGTATAGATTATGCTTTTGGAATTGACAAATTGATAAATGAAAATCAACTTGATAAAAAGGCACACAATTTTCTTCGGAATGGTCATCGAGAGCTTATTGGAGCGATAACACAACTTCTTTGGAGCAGGCCAAATACGAAAGCTATTCTAAGCTTAAGAATGTCTTGCGAAATTTTCCTAAAAGTTTTATTGATTCAAGAGAAAAAGTTAAATGACAACCAATTAAGACAAAGGCCATTTGGCCACAACATTAAGAGCATTGCCGATGAGTGTTTAAACATAAGTGGTATGCAAGAATTTGATACGGTGGCAAAATGTGCTAAGAAATTTCCAAAGGTGGATGAACGATACGAGGGCGACGAATATAAATTATCTGAGATTTGGGATGCTTTATGTCTTACACAAATAGCAGCAGCAGGTGTAACTCGCTATTACACAGGCCGTTTCATTAGATCTTAAGATGATCTTTGACAGAGATAACACCGTTATAAAAACAAATCAAATCTATGTTTTATTGATTGGCAGATAAATGTTGTTGATATAGCGATCGCGTAATTATCGTGTTATACATTTTAGGCAATCTTTTTGTAGTGTTAAAATTGAATAACAAATAAAATTAAGTATTTAACCGATTATGACTGAACTTCTCCAACAAGCAATTGCTTAAATAAAACAACTTCCTCCCTTATCAACAAGACGCGATCGTTTCTCGATTTTTAGCAGAAATACAAGATAGACAACAATGGGAAACTCGCTTTAACAATACAACTGATGACCAATGGGATTGAATGGCAGAAATGAATGGTACATTAAGAAATTACTAATAGACAAACAACACCTCTTAGAACGTGTTTGAAAAGTTTTAAGCAAGTCTTCGGAGCATGAGATTGACCATAGCAGAATAAAGCATTGTCTCACTAGTGGTCGGCAAATATTCATAATCTTTACTGAGACGACGGTATCGACCGAACCAAGCAAAGGTTCTTTCGACAACCCAACGTTTCGGTAAAACCTCAAATCCTTTTTGTCCTTCTTTTTTTTTGATGACCTCTAGTGTCCAAATCAGTTGAAGGCATTGCCATAGAGGAGCAAACCAAGTTGCTAACAAAGTCATGCCTTTGTGGTCTGAGCGTTGGGCACTATTAACGACAGCACAGAGCAACAGTCCCATCGTATCTACGAGAATTGTTCGTTTACGACCATTGACTTTCTTGCCGCCATCATAACCCCCTTCTTGTCCAGCTCCTC
>CAYZWO010000078.1:0-20439 GCA_964482215.1 uncultured bacterium | reverse complement strand
ATGGAGGTAAGCGGACTCGAACCGCTGACATCCTGCTTGCAAAGCAGGCGCTCTACCAACTGAGCTATACCCCCTAATTTGCTGAGCGATAAATCATTGAATTTTTTTCGCTTTTGCTATTATAGTCATAGACGGCAAAAATAATCAAGTATTTTTTTATGTTACCCGATGACTTATTTGGTGAGTACTTTTTATAAGTTTGTCCACTTGACCCATTTGGAGGAAAAACAAGCCCAATGGCTAACCTATTGCCACAACAGAGGAATTAAAGGAACCATTTTACTAGCATCTGAAGGAATTAATGGAACATTGGCGGGATTCCCCGACGCGATCGCTGATATTTTAACCCGACTTAGAGCCGAACCCGAACTCAGCGATCTCAGCACACGGGATACTTGGACAGAAACCCCACCGTTTGAGCGGATGAAAGTCAAACTCAAAAAGGAAATTGTTACCTTAGGCCAGTCTGACGTTGACCCCACTCAACAAGTGGGAACCTACGTTGCTCCCCAAGATTGGAATCGTTTAATTCAAGATCCAGAAGTCTTGGTTCTCGATACCCGTAATACCTACGAAGTAATGGTTGGAACTTTTCAGGGGGCAGTTAATCCTCAAACTCAATCTTTTCGAGAATTTCCTGATTATGTGCAACAAAATTTAAATCCCCAAGACCATCCTAAAATTGCCATGTTTTGTACGGGAGGAATTCGTTGCGAAAAAGCCTCATCGTTTTTATTAAGTCAGGGTTTTCAAGAAGTTTATCACCTTAAAGGAGGTATTTTAAATTATTTAGCTGAAATTCCGTCTGAAGAAAGTCTCTGGCAAGGGGAATGCTTTGTCTTTGACCAACGGGTTGCTGTGCAACATGGGTTAGAGGAAGGCACTTTTGACATGTGTGTTGCTTGCGGTCACCCTATTTCCGAAAGTGATAAGTTAGCTTACACTTATCAAGCAGGGGTTAGTTGTCCACATTGTTTTCCTTCCTTGACACACAAACCGCAAATTAAGCAGGAAAAAAAGCAACAATTGGTAACATCGAAGCGGGTAAATCCGTCTTGATGAACAACTAATCATTTTCTTTTATGAAGAAATACCAACGAGAAAGGTTCACAAAAATAGATATTAGTTATATATTTATGACTATCATTTATTTTGATATCTTTTCTCCATCCAATATGCTCTATCCGAGCAACTTCCACTAAACTCAAACAAGAAGTAATAACGGTAATGAAACCTTACTCAGTTGATTTACGCCAAAAAGTTTTAGACACTTATCTCAAGAATAAAACTAGTATTCGAGAAACTGCTGAACGATTTAATGTCAGTGATAGTTTTGTTCGTAAACTCATTAAACGCCATCAACAAACGGGAAGCATTGAGCCAAAACCCCATAGTGGTGGTGCTTCTGCTAAGTTGACCGCAGAACATTATTCTTTAATCGAGAAAGTGGTTGCTGAAGAACATAACGTTACTTTAGCCATTTTGTGCGATCGCATGGAAAAGCAAACGGGCATTCGCGTAAGTGTACCGACCATGTGTCGCATCTTACAGCGATTAAAATTGAAAAAGAACAAACGGCCACCTCTTCCTGTTGAATCTCAAACCGCGGAAACACCAAAAGAGGAATAACAAAGGGGAGTGTTGGCCATTACATGATCTGACGGCATAAGGACTTAGCCAATACTCCCCAGACTAGAACGCATCACCGTAATGGCATAACGTTCTGGAGATAGATACTGCCTGGCTAATCGTTTCAGGTCACTTGCTTGAAACTGTTGGATTTTGTGTGGATATTTTACCGCTAGGGTAGCAGAGGCTAAGGTTTGATAATAACCATATAGCCCAGCAAGTTGTCCTGGGGTCTCGGTTGAAAAAATGTAGTCGTGGCAGAGTAAGCGTTTAGCCCGTTCTAATTCGTTTTCTAGAATATCGTGACATTGCAAAGTGTAAAGGTGTTCCCGAATTAATTGTTCCACCTGTTCTAGATGGTCGGAATCTAAGTAGGCGTTAATGGTAAAGAGACTAGAGTCCTGTTGTAGGGAAAAGCTGCTATAAATGTCGAAAACTAACCCCTTATCTTCACGCAACGCGCTAACTAATCGAGAACATCGTCCCCCTGCTAGAACAGCAGAGAGCAGATCTAAACCTAAGCCATCGTCTAATTGATCAATGCCTGGCCCCATCCATCCCATCAATAAACGGGCCTGTCCCAAATTCGGAATTTCTAATTCCTGGCGGCGAATGGCAATTAAAGGCGGTTCGGCTTCAATGACTGTCGGTGGGCATTCAGACCTCGCTCCAAATTCGGCAAAAGAGTTTTCTACTAACGCGATCGCTGCTTTTTCTGTTACATTTCCAACTAACACAACGGTCATGTTTTCCGGTTGATAATGAGTTCGATGAAAACAGCGCATCTGGTTAGGAGAATGTAACATTAACTGGTTTTCTTCCCCTAAAATGGAACGTCCATAGGGATGGTATTGATATAGGCTACTACAAAGATTTTGAAACGCTAACCAATCAGGGTCATCATAACTTCCTCGAATTTCCTCTAAGACCACATCCCGTTCACAGTAAAATTCTTCGTCGGGAATTTCGGCTTGGAGCAAAATTTCTGCCAGATAAGGTAACGTTTCATCGAGGTAGTCCGAAGCGGTTGTCAGGAAAAAATGGGCATAATCATGACTGGTGGCTGCATTCGCCATGCCTCCTGTATGCTCCACAATCTGATCAAAGACCCCTGGCGCAATGCGTTTGGTTCCTTTAAAGATCATGTGCTCTAAAAAATGGGCCATGCCGTCCCAATTCTTCGGTTCCGCGATCGCGCCTGCTCTTACCCAGACATCCACAACCGCAACGGGGATAGCAGGGAGATACTGATGAATTAGGGTTAATCCTGAATTAAGGGTTAAGATTTGGGCAGGAAAATGAGGAGTTAATGACTTTTCCAAGAATCTTAGCAGTTGTCAAACTAGATTGATTTTTTAATCTTAGGTTATCTTGTTCTTAACTGGGTGTGACAAAGCTTAACTTTATCCAGAAACCGTAACTTAAAAATCTGAATAGATGGATTGTAGAGATAGCCCCGCCGCGCCGTTTTACCTCAGTTTATGACCTGGTGATACCAGGTGGGTGCCGTTGGTTTCTGAATTCGTTTCCGAGTACTGGCTCGGTCTACTGCAACGAAACACTTTAGTAGCTCCCAAAGTTTTTTAAGCATAGATCAAAAAACTTTATTGGCAGTCACCAACGCAGCAGTGGCTTAGGTCTTATTGTAACCTAAATTTTTAAGAAATCGAGTCAGCTAATGTTGACGACGGCTACCGAATAGATGGGTATAGGTATAGCTAAATTCACAGCCCAGAAAAAAGATTTGAAAAATTAAATAAATCCACAGCAACAAAACCATGACATTACCAATCACACCGTAGGCTCGAAATTGCTCACCAATTTCAATAAATCCGCTACTCACTAAATTTTGTAATAACATTAATAAACAAACAGTAATAAAAGCCCCTAGCCAGATATCGCGCCATTGCACTCGACGAGAAGGCAATACTTTAAAAAGTCCCATAATGACAGACAGGACAAGAAAGAAGGAAATTCCAAGCTGTATACCTCGAATTAGCAACAAATTATCAATTTTAATGCCAGTTAAAGCGTTTTCAACGTGACTAATTACGGTTAGTACAACTTTAATGGCAACATTACTTAACATTGAAGCCAATAAAACTAAAACAGTGCTGAGAACAAGAAAAAAAGCTAGGATTTTATCTTTTACAAAACTAATAATTTTTTCTTTTATTCCTTGATCGGGTTTAGGCTGATTTTGAATTTCCCAAATTTTATCAACAGAACGGTTTAGGGCTTCAAAAATTTTGCTGGCAGTGAGTAATAATAGAAAAAAGCCGACTAGTCCTGCACCAAGGCTGCTTTGATTCAAATTTAATAGGGTTTCTTTGAAAATATTAAAGGGTTCAGTCGGTAAGATATTTTGGGCGACGCTTAACAGTTGAGCATAGGTATCGGTCGTCGGGCCAAGAATAAATCCTAAAATACTTAAAATCACTAAACAGATAGGAAAGAGGGAAAACAGCGCGTAGTAAGCAAGGGCCGCTCCCATTTCTAAACACTCATCTTTTTGCCATTTAACAATCGTCTGAATTCCAAGCTGAACGACTCTAGACGGCAAAACGCGATCGCGAAAATAGCGAGTATAGTTCATGGCGCATGAATAAACTTAAGTTGATTTTTTCTTCCGACTGCTACGGCGAGTTTTTGTGGCAACGGTTTCTGCTTGATTATTGTTATCGCTTATTTTAGGAAGGGAAGCCTCTCCAAAAATAGGGATTGTAAAATGAAACTGACTACCAAAATTTTTGCCTTCTGATTCGGCCCAAATTTCTCCGCCCCAGCCATTAACAATCTGTCGACAAATGGCTAAACCTAAGCCTGTTCCCCCTTTACTACGACGTAAGGCCCCCTCTTCTTGATAAAACCGATCAAACACTGTTTCTAAGCGATTGGGTTCAATACCTCGGCCCGTATCCGATACCGTCACTTCTAATTGGTTCGGTTTGCGTCGTTGGTCTGATAATTCAACAGGAGAACCGACTGCGATCGCGATTTCCCCATCGGGACTCGTAAATTTAACTGCATTGTCTAACAGTTTCGTTAACAATTCGACTAGCCATTCTCCATCAGCCTGGACTAAAGGCACATCTTCAGCTACTCGGTTAATAATTTTAGGTAAGGGATTATTACGATTGTGGGCACGGATATGGCTGAGGGACAGTTCGACACATTCGTTGAGGGATAGGGGTTCAGCATTCCAATCAATCCGTCCGCCTTCGAGTTGGGAAAGGGTGAGAAAATCCTGCACCAGTTTCCGCATCCGTTCTGCGTCTGCTAAGGCCGTATTCAGCATCACCTGCCGTAACTCAGGAGGCATATCCGGCTCACTGGCCAGACTTTCTAGGCAAACTTGAATCGTCGAAAGGGGAGTTCGCAATTCGTGGCCCGTGATGGCGACCAGATTAGAACGGGTACGGTCGAGGGCGGCAAGTTGTTCATTTAATTCCTGTAAATTGGCATAGGCTTCGGCCTGAATCAGGGCGACTCCAATTTGGGTGGCGATCGCGTCTACTAACATCACATCTTCACTTTTCCAAACCGTCGGAGCAGGGCCACAATGGTGTAATTCCATCATCCCCAACAGGCGATCGCGGTAAAAAATCGGGACTAATAACCAGGAAAAAATCGAGCAACTTTTCACCAAATTATATAAGGGGGCTTCCTGGGACGTTACATCAGAATCGCCCACCAAACGCGGATCTTTTAAGGCATCATCGATTTGCAGAGAATCCCGTAACTCAACAACTTCCTGAAAGAGGGGATTTCCTTTTAAGGGCCAAGCTTTCCCTTTAACTGAACTAATGCCTGCATTTAAAAATTCGTGTTTAATGGCAGCCGATAGGTCACTTTCTTGACAACGATAGACCAAACACCGACAAACGCCTAACCCTTCTCCCAGTTTTTCAACCGCAATTTGTAAAATCTCATCGGGGTCTAGCGATCGCCGAATTGCCGTGCTGATGGAATTAATTAAACGTTCTTTATGCTCTTTCACCGAGAGAAAACGATTGGCCTTGATCAGTTTATATTGACCTGCCTGAAGATAGGTCACTAAACGCTGGACAAAGGGATCGGGATTATTGAGTGGAGAATCTAGGGATACAGCCTTGCTCTCCTCTTGGTCTACTTTCAAATATTGTTCTTGCGTTAATTTAACCTTATCCGCCAACTCAGGACGATAGCCCAAAATCTTTTTCAATAAAATTTCCGCCGCCGCTTGACTCACCTGACGATCAAATGTCCAAATTCCTTCAAAGCGACGATTATTATCAACGTTCGTAGTAGAAATCCGTTCTCGACAAATCAAACAGCTAGAATAGGTCTTGCCAATCACCACTAAATGCCACTCTTGGCTTAAGCTATCATCGGGTGTGAATGCAATCGTTTCGTAAGCACCAGAACTATTTTTAAATTCGGTCTCAGGAGCCGCTAGGACATACACATGGGGAGTAACTTTAGCAATTCGTTGATAGCGATTGGCTTCTTGTCGATAAAACCGTTCTTGCTGAAAACTGGCAATAATTAAAGAATGTTCCGTATCCGCAAGTATCTGATCTTCCATCGCATGGGATAGGGCTGTCAGGGAAGATTTAAAGTACATTTGCGGCCGCCACTGGGGGAAAAGCTGCAATAATTCGGTGACAACGGAGGTTGAGATACTCATTACTCCTGCTTTTGGGGGTGTTTTCGGAACATAAAAGTTTGCCTAACTAACAGGATAGCAGTCTAAAGAGTCAGGACTTTAAAGCTGAGTGTTCAGTCTCTTGATCCCTATTCTATAAAAACCGTTGATCTTTTAAACCGTTATTACAAATGTTTATTGGAGATAGTGGGTTTTAATCTGGTTTATCGCCAACGCCGTTGAATAGCGACCGACAACAAGATATTGCCTCAAAAGCGATGAGTTAGGAATGCATCACTTTATGATCGGGGTTAATGAGCCGCATAAATTTTTGCTTAATTTGGCTTTCAAAGGCTTCCCATTTGAGTTTGGTGTATTCGGCTTCCTGGTTAGAGCCACTTAAAAAGCCAACGGGAATTTCAAAGCCGCCGGCCATATCTCGTCCTCCACCGTAGTAGCGTCCCTGACTATCTTGTCCCAAAGTTTCTTTAAGAAAATCATCGGGATCGAGGGTTAATTTATTCGTTCTCAGGGAACCAATGACCAGTTCAATATCATTGGTGTTATCGTGAACAATGCCGTAGACGATCGCCGTATGAACATTTTCTTCGGTTACTAAAAAGTCCGCCGCCTGGGGAATGGCATCTCGGTCTTCATAACGAAGGTATCCTACCCCTGCAATGGAAAAATTATTTTGAATACTCCGATTCTTCAGCGATCGCTCAATCACTTCCATCACACGACGGGAACGGGCAGATTGGAGAACGGAATTTAACAATTGAGGATCGTAAATTCGGCTTAAATAGGATGCTGCTAGAAAATCCGCCTCTTGAGCTTGCAATAAATTAACCGTATCAGAACGAATCCCATGCATTAAGGAAGTTGCACATTTCACATGGGTTTGGTTGGTATTATTAAAATCCAGTAGGCCTGCCTGAAGATATTGGGTGAGAATCGTCGCTGTTGCCCGCATATTAGGGCGGATATCAATAAATTCGGCTTGAATCTCCTCTTGCTTACAATGATGATCAATAACGACCAAAATAGGAATATTGGCTTGTTTTACCAGAGGCATAAGCTGACTATTGGTTCCCTGGCTATCCATGAGAACACAACCTTGGTAGAAAGAAAAATCTCTGTCTTTTAAGGTTTGTACTCCCCAACGTTTGGCGGGTAAACCCGTTAACTTAACCAGCGCAATATTTTCTTGATGGGACAGGGTACCCGCATAGACGATATCGCATTGAATGCCGTACTGTTCAGCAATCAATTGATAGGCCCATGCACTAGACAACGCATCTGGATCGGGAAAATCTTGAATCACGATGATGTGTCGTTCTTCTCGATGTCGTTCTAAAAGCTGTTGAAATTTATCTAAAAGATAAGGAACAGAAGGGTAGACACTGCCATTACCGCTACAGGGAATTCCCGTTGGTGTTTCTCCGATCAAGTCAAAGTTAGCCGGCTCGCTGACTAAATCTGTGTCTAAAATATTCGGTGCGAGGGGAACGAGTAAATCTGAGTTCATTGCAGCCAATTGATTGAAAATTAGGTTTATGCGTTTTTTCTTAAGTGTTGAGCGTCAAAAATATCTGCTTTTACTTATGACATGAGGCTAAAAACAAGCACAATAGAGCATTTTATAAGACTCTCCTCATTATAGCGGATTAATCTCTATCAGTTTTATCAAGACAACGGGAGTACTGTATATCTATCTAGGGGATTGATATCGGCGATCGCACTCAGTTCCATGAATCAAGCAATGAATAATCGATAGGCTTAAACACCGAGCTAATGCGTCTTCTTGCCCAAGTTGAAAATGAAATTTTAGGGGGAACGTCGGTAAGTAACTCTTTTTTTAGATATAAAATTCTTCTATGGAAACGATAGACTAGCTAAATACTACTCGGATGAATTTAAACTATTTACTCCTTACTCACTGATTACGATTATTTCCAAGAAAGCAGTGTTCAAAATAAATTCAATCTAAGCAAGTTAATTAAAATCATCAGTTTTTATATTCACATAAAAACCTGAAAGCTTTTAGGGTAAAAGCTTTTTGAAGATCTTTGTAGCGTGACTGAAATCATAATTTAGTCTTTTTTTTGATTATTAATTATTTTTTTGAATAAATCAAAATAATTTTTTTAAAAAAATTAAAATATTTTTTCTTCCTCTAAGCTTCTTTTATTTATACATAAAAATTACAAAAAAGTTAAGCCAAAATCAAAGATCAATAACTGATTAATATAAGCCAGTATTCTAACAAAAATCCCATTCGTTAAAAACATTAAGTTTTGTATATAAAAAATTACGATTTTGTTAAGTGTGGCTTGAAAAAACTAATGCATTGAAAACAATTTTTCTGACTTTTTGGTCTTATAAGACATTTTTAGGCTACAAAAGTCTTGTTTTTGCCTGAGACAAAAAATGCTTTTTAATAAAAATTAAAGAATTATTTAGGACGCATATAAATCAAAAGTAAACGTAAGTTTGGTATTCAATTAGACAAAAAAAAGAGCGCAAAATTGATGCAATTAGATTTGCTCGATATTTCTGTTTTACAGATCTTTCAAAAAAACAATGACAGCGTTAAGAAAAAGCCTTCGTATTGGAACATTAACATTAGGAATATTAATGTTTTTGCCTATCGCCCAGGCCTTAGCCTCAGAACCCTCGCTAGAAGAAAAGTTGGCTAATGCTCAAGTCGCCGCAGATACAACCTGGATGTTAGTATCCTCTGCCTTAGTTTTACTCATGACTCCCGCGCTCGCCTTTTTTTACGGTGGGTTTGTCTCCAAGCGAAATATGTTAAATACCCTGATGATGAGTTTCTTTCTGATGGGTATTGTTGGGGTGACCTGGATTTTATGGGGTTATAGCTTGGCTTTTGATCCGGGTAATCCGTTTTTTGGCAGCCTTAAATGGATATTTTTAAATGGGGTTGGTGTAGAAACCACAGGTTACTTAGCAGGAAGTGCCCCAGAAGAGATTGTCTCCTATGCACCGACAGTTCCCCATCAAGCTTTCATGATGTTTCAGGGAATGTTTGCAATTATTACTCCAGCTTTGATTTCAGGCGCGATCGTTGAACGAATCCGTTTTAAAGCCTATGCTCTTTTTGTTGTACTTTGGTCAACCTTTATCTACTCTCCAATGGCTCACATGGTTTGGGGGAAAGGGGGATTTTTAGGACTGATGGGCGGTATTAATGCCCTAGATTTTGCGGGTGGTACGGTTGTGCATATTGCTTCTGGAGTCTCTGCTCTGGTTGCCGCGATCGTAGTTGGTCGCCGTAAAAACTACCCTGATAAATTATCTCCTCCCCATAACGTTCCCTTCATTTTGTTAGGAGCCGGTTTACTTTGGTTTGGTTGGTTTGGATTTAATGCTGGTAGCGCGTTAGCCTCTGGCGGATTAGCAACGATTGCTTTTGTCACCACGAATACAGGAGCCGCAGCCGGTATGGTTATGTGGCTAATTTTAGAACAAACTTTACGGGGAAAACCCACTGCTGTCGGTGCAGCAACCGGAGCAGTCGCTGGATTGGTTGGTATTACTCCCGCTGCTGGTTTTGTTACCCCAGTATCTGCCATTTTAATCGGGGCGATCACGTCTACGGTTTGCTTTTTTGCGGTGAGCTTTAAAGTGAAATTTAAGGTAGATGATAGTTTAGATACCTATCCTGTTCACGGAGTTGGCGGTACAGTCGGCGCATTATTAACGGGACTTTTTGCGACTACTTCAGTCAATAGTGCAGGAAAAGATGGCTTATTCTATGGTAATCCTCAGCAATTCTTAATCCAATTAGCCGCAGTCATCTTAACTTATATTTTTGCCAGTGTTGGGACTTTCATTTTACTGAAAATTGTGGATGCAGTGGTTGGCCTACGGTTAAAGCCTGAAGCGGAATTCAGAGGGATGGACATCAGCGACCACGGTGAAGAAGCCTATGGTGAAGAGTTTGGCGGTGGCCTCAGCAGTCATTAGTTGGTTTAGGCACTCAATTAAGTGTTCTAAGTAACAATGATCAGTTTCAAAATTCGATAAGTTAGTAGCCACCAAAGTTATTCACACCATAAATCCGTGAATAATTTTTACTTAATTGAAATGCTATTAATCATCAATAATTTCGATAGCAGGGGGCTTGGTCGTTCCATCTATCCGTTCTTCGATGTTCCAATAGCAAGACATTCGTAGGCACTCACTTAAATTAACTTTGCAAGATGTCTAAGCAAATTCTCACTAAGGCTCAATTTAATGATTTAGAAACCCCAGATAGGAGATATTTAGAAAATCAAAGCAGCTTTTCTAAGAGTTTCGAGAATTTTTTGAATCCTATCACTCGTCTCTTTTCTCCTTACTGGTTAGCTTGTATTCCCTTATCTGCTTTCATTGTTGTCATTTGGCACACGGCTGTTGCTGCCCAAGGAACCGAAGCGGCAAAACTTACCTTAGAAAGCGTAAGCAGCGATATGGCTACCTTGAAGGGCACTTTAAATACGATTTGGATCCTAATCGCTTCTATTCTAGTTATTTTTATGAACGCAGGCTTTGCCATGCTAGAAGCAGGCCTGTGTCGTCAAAAGAATACGGTTAACGTTCTGGCTAAAAACTTAATTGTTTTCGCTTTAGCAACTATCATCTTTTGGGCGATCGGTTTTTCCCTAATGTTTGGTAATTCCGAAAATCCTTTCATTGGTCTGGGCGGATGGTTTTTAACTGGGAAGTCAGAAACCTATGGATTAAGTCCTTTCCCTGAAGGTTTACCTGTCCCAGTATTCTTCTTGTTCCAAGTGGCTTTTGCGGGAACCGCCGCGACCATTGTTTCAGGTGCAGTTGCTGAGCGGATTAAATTTGTTGATTTTATTATTTTTAGCCTTTTACTGGTCGGGATTTCCTATCCAATCACCGGACATTGGGTATGGAGTAGTGCGGGCTGGCTATACAACTTAGGTTTTAAAGATTTTGCAGGATCTACCGTTGTTCACTCTGTTGGGGGTTGGGCAGCTTTAGTCGGTGCAATTATTTTAGGCCCTCGTATTGGTAAATATGTCAGTGGTCGGAGTAGTGCGATTCCAGGTCATAACTTGAGTATCGCGACTTTGGGTTGCTTAATTTTGTGGATTGGCTGGTTTGGTTTCAATCCTGGCTCTCAATTAGCGGCAGATGAAGCTTGTGCTTACATTGCTGTGACCACAAACCTTGCTGCTGCGGCTGGCGGCATTACTGCTACTTTTACCTCTTGGTTTAGGGATAACAAGCCTGACTTAACCATGGTGATTAATGGCATATTGGCTGGCCTAGTTGCGGTTACTGCGGGTTGTGAAGGAGTTTCTTATTTTGGAGCCATTATTATTGGTGGTATTGGCGGAATTTTGGTCGTTTATGCTGTTCCCTTCTTTGATAAGCTCAAAATAGACGATCCTGTAGGTGCTATCTCCGTTCACCTCGTCAATGGTACTTGGGGTACCCTTGCAGTTGGTTTATTTAACCAAGAAAAAGGATTATTTTACGGTGGTGGCGTTAGCCAATTAATTAACCAAATTATTGGAGTTGTTTCAATCGGAGCTTTTACCGTTGCGTTTAGTGTCGCAGCTTGGTTTATTTTGAAACAAACTTTAGGTGTTCGAGTCAAGCGAGAGGAGGAACTTATGGGCCTTGATATCGGCGAACATGGCATGGAAGCCTACACCGGCTTTGTTAAAGAAGCCGACTCTTTAAGCGGTGGTTCCATTGATGAGTTTGACAAACAACTAACATCGATTTAATTTACTATCGTTCTTGATATCGATTGTTGGCTGATCGCTCACCCATAAAATACAAGAACTTGAATATTGAGTGGTTAAGGCTAATAAATTTAAATTATGTCTTAACCGCTTCTTTTAAAGCTATTAGGAGTTACGCATTGACAAATTAGAATAGTTATGAAACAACGCAAATTCAAGACTTGAGGCTATTTCAGCAAAGTTGCCTATTGATAAAAATAGCGGTTGATTCCTGAAATTTTCTTTTCAAATCATTTCAATTGGTAGCATACAATACAAAATATCCTAAATGCACACTTCATGTTTTTTGACAATGCGTAAGTCCTAGCTATTATCTTTGAATATTATATGAAATTTGCAAGGGGATATAAAATAATGATTAATTCATGGGTTCTACTAACTAGGTAGCGATTAAGCTAGAGTAGTGATATTTGGTTAGGTTATACACGAGTCCTAATTTTTCTGGACTCATTATCCCGATATAATTTTTTGAACATATGTCCTTACTGGTTAGCCAATTAATTTATACCAACCTTCCTAAAACTGGTTTTCAATTATTGGTAAGCCAGCAAATTCCGACAGAAGTGAAAGAAGCTTTTGTTAAAGACATTGTTTATCAATATTGGGATGCCTATAATCCACCCAGTGAAAATTATCAAGCAGTTTATCTTCATCAAGTTTCTCCACAATACACACTGTTTGGTTGGCTATACAATGATGGGAGTGATGAGTTAGGACGTGCCCACATCCCCTATTTTTTGGCGTATTTTTTTCTCGGTAAATTGACCGACACTCATTTACACCAATTATTTCAATATTTAGAGATTGGTCCCATTGATTTCATCAAGCGATCGCAACTGTTAGGCCACCGATTAGAGCAATTTTTTCTTCCTGAGGTTAAAACCTACCAATCTCCACGACCAGCTTTTCCTATAGCTGATGAGATTAAACACAATGCCAAAAAAGATTTAAAGTCAGGCAAACGGATAAAATTATTAGCTTCGATAGAGCAAGCAAGGTTTTCCCCACCGGTCAATGCGTCGGCCGAGCATAAACTAGAGATGGTTGATGTACTGGAGACTCAAAAAGTTACGGAGATTGCCGATATTACAGGCATTACGGATGTCTCCTATTCAGAGATTACGAATAAATCCCAGGACACCAATGGCTCACTCTCCATTCACCCCTATACTCCTGCGGTTCAATCTGCAAAAACGATTGATATTGCTCAAATTGAACAAATTTTCCGAGAAGTGATTCAAGAAGGTCTAGGAATTCAATCGGCGATCTTGATTTCCGAGGAGGGGCGGCCATTAACAAATGCTGTTGGCATAGAAAATGATAAGGCCTTAATATTAGCGACAAAAATGTTATCCTCAGCGATGAGTCTGAAAACTGAGATGGCTTGGAACAGTCTTGACGCGATCGCGCTCCATAGTGATGATGGCCATTTAATGCTAGCTCCGTGTCTAAGTAATAGTTTTATCTTGATTCAAGCGGGTCAAATCTTAACAGGATTATTAGAAGTTGAAATCAAACGAATTATTCGCAAAATTGAAGCAATTTGTCAAAATAATGAAATTTTTGTTCCCTACTCTCCACTATGGAATGATTTAGAATCTCAAGAGGATCTAGAAGGGCTGATGTCTAGACCCGAAGAAGAAATCCTTTATCGGGGCAGACGAATCAGTTTATAAATCCTCTCAATCAAACATAATTAATTTTCAGCTAGTTAGTTAAAACTAGCCATGATAAGTGGTTTAAGGTTCTATACTGCTTTATCGTTGCTGAAATAATTGGATTTGGCCACAATTTGATTAGCAGGTTGATATTCCTTAACTAAATCTTTCAAACTAACAATTAACGCTTCATAATCGCGGGTTTGAGATTGCAACAATAATCGTTCTAACTTCCCTTCTAAAATATCCCAACTTAATTTATGTTCCTTGGCAGAGAAAATCCGAGGATGTTTTGTAGGCTCAGCTTTAGTTTGATCAATTAAGAGTTCTTCATAAAGTTTTTCACCTGGTCTTAGCCCAGTTATCTGAATTTCAATATCTCGCCCAGGTTCTAACCCACTTAAGCGGATCATTTGAACAGCAAGATCGTAAATGCGAATGGGATCTCCCATATCTAGCAGAAAAACTTCACCGCCGCTCGACATGGCTCCTGCTTGAATCACTAAACGTACTGCTTCTGGAATAGACATAAAGTAACGTGTCACATCCGGATGGGTAACCGTAATTGGTTGACCAGCGGCAATTTGTCTACGGAAGCGGGGAACGACCGAACCACTACTGTCCAAAACATTGCCAAAACGAACGCAAGTAAAACAAGTTGAATGATTCCCTAAATCTGCTAAGCCTTGAACCACCAATTCCGCAACCCGTTTACTAGCCCCCATGACATTGGTAGGTCGAACCGCTTTATCCGTTGAAATGACAACCACATTAGCCACATCACAGGCGATCGCGGCTTGGGCAACACTCAAAGTTCCTTGCACATTGTTGTAAATTCCTAATGCTGGATTATCTTCAACGATGGGAACGTGTTTATAAGCGGCTGCATGGTAAATCGTATCAACTTGATGCTTTCTCAATACATTTTGGAAAGGTAACTGCTCGGTAACGTTCCCTAAATAAGCTGCCCGTGGAACATGGGGAAAACGTTCAGCTAATTCAATATCAATGGTGTAGAGTGCGAACTCACTCATTTCGTACATAATTAGACATTTCGGGTTCAATTGGGCAATTTGACGGCATAACTCCGAGCCAATAGACCCACCTGCCCCAGTAACTAAAACTGATTTTCCCGTTATGTTAATGTAGAGCAATTCAGGATAAGGCATCACCTCTTCTCGTCCCAATAACTCCGTTACATCAATATTGCGTAACTTCCCAATCGATACTTCCCCTGAAACTAATTTAGCCATCGGTGGTACTGCTTTCACCGTAATCGGCAGAGATTCTAAACTTTGAATAATTTCCCGCTTACGTGCCTTACTCAGTTCATATATCGCTAAAATAACCAGATCAAAAGGCTGTTTATTGTATAAACTTATTAATTGAGTTGGTGAGTAAACCTTAAGACCCTGAATGACCTGTCGATGCAACTCAGTATTATCATCAACAAAACCAATAACTTGATAAGAAGGTTCATCCAAAAAGGCACGGGCTAATTGGGAACCGGATGCTCCTGCCCCATAGATCACCACCCTTTGGCGAGACTTCGATTCTCCTACCCATTGATCCAACAGACGGAAAAGAGAACGAATAACAATTCTGACGGTGACAATTAAAACCAAAGTTAAGAGTGCATCAATTCCGACAATGGTGCGAGGCAGGGGCCAAGAGCCTTGAATAAACCCCAAAACAATCAAAAGGGTAGAACTGAGGGCAATGGATTGGGTCGCAGTCGAAAGAAACTCGATTCCCGTGTAGCGCAGGATCGGATTATACATTCCTTTCAACTTAAAAATAATTAGCTTTACACTAATCAGAAATAAAATTGGCCAAAAATACTGGTCAATATTTTTGATTAGAAGTGAAATTGAATCTCGTAAAAAAAACGCTCCGACTATTGCTAAAACACAAATGTAAGCATCAACCAAAAACAATAATTTACGCTTGTAAGAACGTCCTAAAGAATGATAAAAGTTGTACAGTGTTTTAGCGAGAAGCGTTTTCATTAATACCTCAAATCCATTATTTCGATAGCCGTTTAGATTAGTTGATTAAGTGGTCACTATTATGAATGAAAGTGTTCATTTTGGCGATAACGCTTATCCATATTCACTATTTATTAAATAAGCGACAAGTCTGGCGATGTCAATATTAGAACGGTTTTCTTTATGAACTGTCATATTTGTAACAGAATAGAAAATGCTAAAACACGGTTAATTCCTATCCAACTTAAAAACTAAATGGTAAGCAAGTTATCACCAAGTAAATTCGGCAAATACTCAAAAGTATGTCTCAATTTATGAATTGCTAAATTTCAGCGAAATTAAATTAAATTTCAGAAACATTTCCTAAAATTTATATTGTTGAGTAATTCAAGAGATTTTTCTTGCATTTTGAACGAATGATTGATAATAGCGGTGGTTCTATGAAGACCTTTTGGATAAAAAGCCTTTAGCCTTGACGATGATAGTCATAGAAATTTGACTATGAACTTAGTTTTTATTTTGTATCCAATAATACAAAATAAGTTTTTGCAAGGAGCTTAACAGTTATTTTTTAAAAAACCTTAATAAAGTATCGCTATTCTTTTTATCTCCATCCTTCTATTAGTAAATCTAGCCAAATCTAGACAAAAAAACGGCAAGAAATTGATTTGGCTTCTACGACTTTTTAGATGATGCTCCAAAGCAGCATCGGGTCGATTGTTACTCATGTTTAATGTTGAATCAAGCTTTGCATTTGAAATAACAACAGCATTACTGATTTGGATTATTGAGGAAAAGCGATCGGAACAAATTGATAGCCTGATTGACCTAAATTTTGTATTTGTACTAAATCGCCAATGTCTGGGCTGGGAACTCGATCGCCGCTTGGTAAAAACTTAATATTGCCTGTCACGCCCACAGCCTTAAAGTCTTTATCATGTAACGCTTGGGCAATACCTTTACGAGTGGAATAGAGAGCTAGAGTTTCAGCGATCGCGACAGTGGCATCGTAGGATAAAACAGTTCGCCAACTCCGAGTTTCACCCCATTTTTCGGCCAGTTGTTGACTAAACCAATTAGAAGATTCACTATACCAAGGCACAACTACAATTAAGCCATTAACCGTTGTTTTCCCCGTTAACGTGATCCCTGTAAATAAGGTAGTACTACCCAAAAGTTTTAAGCGGCCTTGATTCGCTTGGGCTATATCTAACGCTTTGGAGATTCGATCAACATGGGGGGCTAAAATTAGTGTATTTATCCCTTGGCTAATCATTTCATTAATTTTTTGCTCTGCATTAAATTGTGGATCAGAGAAGTTACAAGGTATCGTGCTATAAAAAACTTGCTCTTCAATTAATTTAGACGCAACTTTGGTCGCAAAAGATGAATTATCCACCGCTTCACCATCAAAACAACTGGCAACTCTAGCTTGAGGATTAGCTTTAGCAATATAATTCGCTAATTTATCAGTTAAAGAACTAAGAGGAACCATCCGAAAAATATAATTTCCTAAAGTAATTAAGCGATCAGAAAAAGAAGTAGGACTTAACATGACAAGTCCACCTTGCTGATAAATTGGAGCCGCTGCTACACTAGCATCAGACGCATTATGGCCAATCACAGCTTTAATGGTTTTATCTTTAACAAAATGGTTAGCAATTTCTTTGGCAATTTCTGGATCATTATTATCATTGGCAATAGTAATCATTAAAGCCTTTCTTTGAGAACCCATCGTCGAGGTATTTAATTTATCTTGAAAAGTTGCTACTCCTCTCAATATTTCTTCAGCAATATGCACACTGATACCAATAGGGACACTAACGGCAATATGATTATAATTTCCTTGTTGTAAAGCACGAGCATTATTTAAATAAATAACTGTTTCTGAATCGTTCTTCTGCTGTTGTAATGATTTTTTAAAGTGAGCGATCGCCGTTACATAATCTTTTTTAGCAAATGCTTGAGTTCCCTTAATTTTGTCTGAGTTATTATGACGAGTTACTAATACTTCTTCACCCGTACTTAAACGATGTTCTAAGGGATTCAAAGACGTTGTATAAAAGTGCCAAAGTGCAGAACTGCCTAAGCCAAAAATTGCTAATAGCATCATTAAAATCAGCGATCGCCGTTGCTGAATTCTTTCGCTTAATTTAGGTTTTGAAACAGGGACAGGGGGGAACGTTAAAGACGGTGCTTCAGGATTTTGTAATAAAATAGGCAACCAGGAAGCACAAGGGGAATTAGGTTCAAGACTAGTTAAATAATGCCGTGTATTAGTAAGTGCATTTTCAAGAGAAAGCCCTTGGCTGAAAAGTTTTAAAAAATGTTTCAAGAAAAGTTGAGCAAGTTGGTCATGGATAGGCTCTCGCATCACAATAATATGAGGAAGCGGTGTTTTTAAACAGGTTAATCCTTTTGCTAGACCTAAACCATCGCAACTATTAAAAATTGCTAGTTTGAGTCCATTTTTTACTGCTTTATCTAGAATCAAATCCCACTCTTGAAGCGTTAAACTATCATAAGAATTGAGATAAATAGAACCAGCATCTTGCTGATCATTTGTAGAAGAATGGCCTGCAAAAAAAAGAATATCCCAACTTTTTTCTAATAATGCTTCTGCAAGTTGATGGCGTTCAGGTTGATGGAGGATCTCAACTTGAGTATGGGGTAATTGGGTAATAATTTCACGATCAACTTGAATATCAATTTGTTCATCGCTACCCAAAATCACCAAAATCTTAACAGGATAAGATAAAGGTTGGGTAGAAGGAGCTACATTTGTACCGATTATGACTTCAGCATCAGGATAACTTTCTTTGATAAAATCCCACAGATGCCAAGGTAAACGTTGTAGGGATAAGTTAGCAGTTTTGACAATAAAACGTGGAGAATCTTGCTGATTAACTTGACTAAGAATCAGTCTTTCTAATTGACGTAAAGAAGGCTGGTTTAACCATTGATTAAATTTTTCGCAGAGAGAATTTGCTAAATCTAGACAATCTTGATAGGTGGAAGCTACATGGGTTATCTGACCTTCGACGGGAATAATCCGTTGGCTACGCCACCAACGATGAGTGACTCCCCAATTTTGATATTTTTGGCGCAAATGATTTTGAAGCCTCAGTAACTCTAGATTGGGTGACAAGGAAACAGTCATTTCATTGATAATGGGCTGGCTTTGCTGACGAATTTGTAACGTCAAAGAAAACCCTTTCTCAAAACTACCATCTTCAGCAATTATTAAAATAATATCTTTAACCATAAGCTTATTAAGTTTTACTTAATTGTTGATGATTAACTCAATTTAGTCAAATTAAGCTGTCATAAAAATTGATATTATTAAGCAATAAGATGTTTCATGATGTAATGATCTCCTAAAGTAACTTTAATACTAAACTCTTCACCAAAATCTGCAATACATTTGAATTGAATATACTTGTCTTTCTCTCTAGCTTTAATATCAAAAAAAGGATTTAACTGCTCATCAAAGCCTGTAAGAGTAATGTTAGGCGGCAAATGGTTTTGTTCACCGAGGCAATAGAGACGAAAGAGTAAGGAAATTTGATTCTCTGATTTTGGCAAAATCCCAACCATTAAGCCAACAGGAATACCTCCTAAATATGTCCCTAAATCTAAAACTCGTCTTAAATCTAAAAGAGGGTGATGGGGATCTAAGTCCCAAAGAATTTCGGCTGCTTGCCAACGTAATTCTTCATTATTGCTTAAAGTTAAAAATTGCTCAAGGGCTTGAATCCCTGTTAGTTCAGTAGGGAGAGGAAGTTCATTTTGTAAATATAAGTTATTCACTAAATCAGATAAGGTTTTACGGATTTTATAATGGCGAAATTTATAATAGCGAAATGCAAATTTTTGTGACAAAATTAAGCTTTCTAGGCTTTTCCATTGTTCATCAATTTGATTCTCTAGCCATTGGAATAATTTGACTTTAGGTTGATAATTAGCGAAGAAAATTAAAAAGTTATCAAGAGAATCTAATTGTTCAATAGTAATACGAGGACTTTGAGGATTCGCGACGAAGCCTAACAATTCTCCTGCTTTATGGTCTTCGTTAATACGGATGATTAGATAAGCAATACGATCACTCATCACTTCAAGGGGCAGTTGGCAAAAGTTTTGATTTTGAGTAATCGGGCGACATTCTAAAAAGCCAAGTTTAGGTAATTTAAGATCGGCAATATCGGCACAAAATTGATTAACGGCTGACCAGCATTGACTTTGTTCTAAATTGCTAGAAATCCCTAATAATTTTAGGTAATGATGAGTTGTCAGAACCGCTAAAGTGTTGAGATAAACTTGATTGGCTTTAGTTGCTGTTAATTGTTGTTGAGCAAAACGATGAGCTAAAGCGCGATCGCGTTCTGAAAGGGGAATAGTAATCGTATGGGCGGGTAATTTGTTGGTAATCATTGTTGATATATAATAACAGAAAAGTTAGTAATAATTAATTAGAGTTGATTTTGTAGTTCTTTTAATAAAGGTAAACAACGACGTTGATAGAAATTTGCTAAGGTTGAGGGGGAAATATTCCATTCTTTGCCCAAGGCTTGCCAAGTCGTTTCTGGGGGTAAACGGCGTAAGATCAAGACATAAGCATTAATTTCAGCCCGATCACGAATATGAATCCGACGTAATCTTTTTTCTTGAGATTGTAGCCATTCTTGGATTTTTTGGAATATTTGGTCAGGCTTAATCGTTAGAGGTTCTTTGCTAGTAGGATCTTTTAT
>CAYZWO010000077.1:1497-20444 GCA_964482215.1 uncultured bacterium | reverse complement strand
CCACTACCACGCTCTTCTTACCCACTTCCTGATCGCTTTTTCGATCTACTGAAGCCGTGAAAACACAACGGTACAGGGAAATGATAATAAAGTAGTTCAGAATCTCGTTCGTACGGACAAAAACGATCTTACTCAACTGGATGTATTAAGTTTATTGGGAGAGTTAGAAAGCTTAATTAAAAGTTCAACTTTGGATAAAGCAGCACGGGATGAGGCAAATATTTATTTGAAAGCGGCACAAATGTCAGCTCAAAAGGAAAAACCGAAGGTGGAATCACTTAAAGAAAATTTAGAAAACTTAGCCGAAACTCTTAGCACCGCAAGCAAAACTGTTGATTCTGGCCAAACTCTTTGGGAAACTGCAAAACCGATTTTAGGAAAGATTGCAGGGTGGTTAATTCATTTGGGAACTTCTATTACAACAGGTTCTTTTCTCGCGGGACTATAAGAAAGTTGGAAACTTTTATTACAACCAGGGTAATCGCATAACCCATTAAAGCTCATCTGCTTGGTATCAATATCATACTAAAAATCAGCTCTTATTGATTTTATTCTCAATATTGTCGAGAATATATTCTTTTTAGTGACATCATGCAATTACCCTGCTATTACAACAGGTTATTCTTTTGCGGGACTCTAAAAAAGTTGGAAACTTAAAAAATGTCAAATAACTTCTCACCGAACAATCAAGATGAATTTAAGATTTTGGAAGTTGATCAATCTCAAATTTTAGGAGGGGTTTCAAATCAATCAGGACAAGGTAATAATCTAATTCAAGGAGATAATAATGTTTGGGCTGATGTTATTCAATTCGTAATAGGAAAAGTAGCCCCAACAACAAGCCAGCTTCAACGCCCAAAATCCCAACATACTTTACTAAAGGGAGTTGAAGAAGAAGTGGAGTATCGTCTAGATCATTCTTTACATAATTCCATTTACATTTCTCTAGATACAACCCAGGCAGAAGATCAAGTCCAATCACCATGGGGAATTTATATTAAAAGTGGTACTAAAGTTCGGAGACAGTTATTAAAAGATATTCTTATTGAGCAAGTTTATGATGATACAAGAGGTAGGCGTCTTTTAATTCTAGGTGGGCCAGGATCGGGGAAAACAACAACTTTATTAAAACTTGCAAAAGTTTTAATTGCAAGAGCAAAAAAGACATTGAAGAGAAATTTACAGTAATTTTAGATTTATCTTCATGGAAAAATGATCAACAAAGTATTATTGATTGGATAGTTGATAATCTTAAATTTAAATATGGTATTCCTATAGATATTGGGCGAGAATGGCTTGATCAACGGGTAATATTACCATTGCTAGATGGTTTGGACGAACTAGAATCTTCACGGCAAGAACTTTGTATTCAAAAAATCAATGAATTTCTGACACAATATTGGCAAGTAGGGGAAATTGTTATTTGTAGTCGTACAGAAGAGTATGAGGTACAAAACTCTAAATTTGTTCTGAATGGAGCCATTATTTTACAGCCTCTTACAGAAAACAAAATTAAAGATTTTATTTGTTGCACAGGAGGAGAAAAGCTTTGGGAAAATGTTAGAGATGATCCTAAAATTTTGGAATTGGCTAAATCTCCTTTGTTACTTGATGTTATTGTTATTTCTTATCAAGAAATTTTATTTGAAGAATGGAATAAAGTGGAAACATCGGAAGCAAAGCAATACTATTTGTGGGAAGCTTATATTGCAAGAATGTTATCAAAAACAAAAAACAACAATAAAAAGCATCGATTCTCCAAACAAAAATATTTAAAACATTTACGCTGGTTGGCATGGCAGTTAACAGTACGAAAACAGACTGAATTTTTCATTGAATCTTTACAACCTGCGTTTTTGAATAACAATATCCAGCTATGGATATATTGTTTAATTGGAGGAATTATAGGAGGTTCTATTGGAAGTTTAGCAGGAATGATATTTGTTGGTATCATTTTTACGCCTAAATATGGTACGTTGTTTGGCTTTTTAGCTGGCTTTCTATCGGGCCCTTTTTATGTATTGATAGGAGAGAATAAAATTGTAACATCTGAATCTCTTCGGCTATCTATGTCTAAAATCAGGGCGGACTTTTTCCCAAACTTATATCATGGAATTCGTTACGGAATACTATACTCGATGTGTTTAGGGCTTATTTATACATTTGTAAAAGACTTTAAGAATGGCTTTTTTTTATTTTTAGGTTACTGGATTATCTACGGATTAACTTATGCAATTGTTAAATCAGTAACTGTAGCAGAAATTAGTATTAAAAGAATTGCAAATCAAGGTATTAAATATTCGATAATTAATTCTTTACTATTAAGTTGTGTCGGATTACCCGTTGGCTTTTTTGTAGCATTATTTTTTGGACAATTTCATGTAATTGATCTAACTTTAACAAAGACAATAATTCTTGGAATGGGATGTTCTTTAGCTTGCGCTGCCGACTCAGGTGGATTGAGTGCTGCGTGCAAACATTTAGCATTGCGTATTGTTCTAACAATGTTTAATTACATACCTTGGAATTACGCTGTTTTTCTTGATGATTGTACAGACCATCTATTTTTACAAAGAGTTGGTGGTAGTTATCGATTTATTCATCGTCTTCTACAAGAACAATTGGCAAAACAATATAAAAATGATTTTTGTCTTCGCAAGTAATCGCCGCGAAGCCGTTTCAGAAGGAATAGGAACTCCAAATCTTGCTAATTTTCCCTCCTTAATCGCTACCTTTCTAGCATCAGGATAAGCCGACTGAATCGCCGTTTCCAAGTAATTCTTTAAAGAAGGCGTATCTCGTAAGCTTTTATAAACTCGTTGACGATGCTCAACAACTGAATCATACCAACTGCCTTTCATTTGCTCAGGAACATCGTTCTGAATGGTTAACTTTAACAGATGGGCCATCAGAATCATTAAATTACTTTCTAATGCCTTTCTGTCTGAACGTCCCAAATCCTTTAACTCCTCAATTAAATGCTCAATATCTAAACGGTTAAACTGCTCTTGCTCTAAACAGTCAATCGTCTTTTCAAGCCAACTTTGAAAATCAGTCTCATAAAGTGTTTGTAATGTTTGGTCACTCATACAAAACTCCTGGTTTGATTGTAGGATTAAGTAGCTATTCTTCAGATGCGAAGAGAACAGGAAACACAAGCAAGCGCGAGATTTTCCTTCTCCGTTTCGCCACCAGCCACGCTAGGAACAATATGGTCAATATGAAAAGTGCTACTTGCCCTACTTGCGATATACCGCAATACTCACAACGGTTGTTAGCTCGTTGAATCACGAAACGACGCAGAGATGCTGAAATCGTTACCATTTAAGTAGACTTTATCACCCGTGTTGAACGTAAACTGAGCAGCGATAAAAACTCAGCTAATTCGACCCATCCTTCTGCTTGAGATAACTGAAATTGAGTAAGTTCAACTGGAATTTCAATAGCTTCAGACATTATTTAATTTAATCAATTTCGCTGAGAATTATTCCGAAAACGATTTACAAACTCAGGGTAATTGTCTATATCCTCTACAGAATTTAAAGGCGGCATTTCAATCCAATCCGCCTCTGTATTTAGCTTATCAATATAAGCATAAAAAGCAGCTTGATCTTCTCGATGCGAAAGAACATAACGCTGTAACTCTTTTTGGGTCATTGATCGAAAATCAGGTTGATTCATCCAATATATCTCCATTTTCCATTAGGATAGATTTCAACAATATTCTCATCTCCCGCAAGGAGAAAAATATTACCTGTCCGTTCATCAAGGCGAACAATATTAATAGGTAAGTAAAGTTTAGTAAACCAGCAGCATAAAAGATAACACTGGGTTTTTTGCTCTAATGTGGGGATAACAAAATCCTCCTAAGAACTCTGTATATGATTTTAATTTAAACTAAAATCAAGTAAATTCATACAAGCATAGAATTGCGATCGCGGTCTAATATTTACGCTACAGACAGAAGGGGTTTAGGATTGGGTAGAGGTTCGTCATCAGATTCGGTTAATAAAGCCAAGACTTCTTGAGCGTTCTGAAATGCCTCCTCGTAGGTTTGGCCATGAGTTACAGGCTGCATCACTGTCTCAAACTCTGGTAAAAAGACAACAAAGCAATTGTCCTCCTCTGACCATTGAATAACAATTGTATATTTCACAGTTAACTTTCCTCTTGATCAAGTTTTCTTAACCTTGCAAGACTGTCCATTACTTGCTTCTCAAGGTATGGCTTGGCATCACTGCTATCCTTTCCACAAATAATGATAGCCTGGGCTAACTTCGGATGTGTCCATTTACTATGGTTTCCCTTCGCAGGCTTAACGGTAAATCCTGCTTTGCTGAGCAAGCTTTTTAGTTCTCTGATTTTTTTTGGCATTCATTACTCACCTTTATAACCAAAAAGAGGGAAGAAAACACATCCTCCCTCTTATCGTAACCAATGTAATCTACTAAACAGAAGTTAACGCCTTATCTTCTGTTAATACTGCATTAGGATTAGCTTCTGGTGAATTTGCTTCCGATGGGGGAACGGCTTGCCAGAATTTGCCTAAATATTCAGACCAATTCGCTAAAATACGTTGACCTTTCGGGCTTCCTGTTTTCTCCACATGGGCAGCAATCAACGACTTTAACTGCTCCTCACCCGCAGGCGAAATCACCCGTTGCAGTTTGATAATTTCGGGATTAATTTTTTCTGGGAAAGAACCGTCTTCATCGAGGAAATAGGCCAAACCG
This sequence comes from uncultured bacterium, assembly GCA_964482215.1. GTDB lineage: Bacteria > Cyanobacteriota > Cyanobacteriia > Cyanobacteriales > Microcystaceae > Snowella. Next base: position 15,711 of record CAYZWO010000077.1, on the reverse strand, counting down.
CCTGTCATTCCTGCGCCAACATTACGGCCAACCTTACCGAGAACAACAACCACACCACCTGTCATATATTCGCAGCAATGGTCGCCTGCTCCTTCGATAACGGCTTGACCAAGGGAATTACGAACTGCAAACCGTTCCCCTGCTCGACCATTGGCATAGAGAAAACCACCCGTTGCCCCATAAAGGCAGGTATTACCGATAATGACGTTATCTTCGGGAGCATAACCCGCATCTTTGGGCGGAACGATGATGATTTCGCCACCGTGTAAGCCCTTGCCCACGTAGTCATTGGCTTCACCTTCTAAGCGTAGGGTCATACCACCAATATTGAACGCGCCGAAACTTTGACCAGCAGCACCTTGGAAGTGAAGATTAATTTCTCCTTCAAAACCATTGTTACCGTATTGTTTCGCGATCGCGCCTGAAATGCGAGTTCCTACGGTACGGTCAGTGTTGACTAATTTAACGAACTTGGTAACGGATGTTTGATTTTGAATGGCTGCGATAATGGCAGGATCAGTCAAAATTTCATCATCAATAACAGGGCCATTGCTGTGGACAGCTTCATGGGTTAACCATTCCCGATGCTCTTTGACGTTGGGAAGATTGAGCAAACAATCTAGGTTAAGAGCATGGGTTTTAGTTAGTGTCACATCAGAACGCACTTTGAGTAAATCTGTCCGTCCAATGATTTCGTTCAAACTGCGATATCCCAAATGGGCCAACAGCGATCGCAACTCTTGAGCAATGAAATAGAAGAAGTTCACCACATGCTCAGGCACACCACTGAACCGTTGCCGTAGGCGTTCTTGCTGAGTCGCGACACCCACAGGGCAGTTATTGGTATGGCAAATGCGAGCCATAATGCAACCTTCCGCGATCATGGCAATGGAACCAAAGCCAAATTCTTCTGCCCCCATCAGTGCAGCCATTAGGACATCCCAACCTGTTTTGAGACCGCCATCAGCGCGTAACAAGACGCGATCGCGCAGTTGATTTTCAATTAAAACGCGATGAACTTCGGTGATTCCCAATTCCCAAGGAGAACCCGCATGTTTAATGGAACTCAAGGGAGAGGCTCCTGTGCCACCGTCATGGCCAGAGATTTGAATAATATCTGCATTGGCTTTGGCCACACCTGCCGCAATGGTTCCAATCCCGATTTCAGCCACTAATTTGACGGAAACCTGAGCCGCAGGGTTAATTTGATGCAAATCAAAAATTAATTGAGCTAAGTCTTCAATTGAATAAATATCGTGGTGAGGGGGCGGAGAAATGAGGGTTACGCCTGGTTTAGAACGACGCAGCATGGCAATGTAGGGGCTAACTTTGGGGCCTGGTAATTGACCGCCTTCCCCTGGTTTTGCCCCTTGAGCCATTTTGATTTCAATCTGTTGCCCACTCATCAAATATTCAGGCGTTACACCGAAACGACCCGAAGCAACCTGTTTAATGGCAGAGCAAGCCGTATCTCCATTGCGTAACCCTTTTAGGTGAGGCAAGGTAGGCGAATTTCCCGCTTCATCCACATCGTTCAGGGTTAAGTAACGAACGGGATCTTCTCCCCCTTCCCCAGAGTTGGATTTCGCGCCCAGTCGATTCATCGCGATCGCCAAAGTTTCATGGGCTTCACGGGAAAGCGCACCGAGGGACATTCCCCCTGTACAGAAGCGTTTAACGATACTTTCAACGGATTCGACTTCCTCAACTGCAATAGAGGGACGATCAGGATTTAAGTCTAATAAATCCCGTAAAGCCGTAACAGGACGTTCTTTGAGGTATTTTTGATAAACATCGTAATGGTTATAGGCTTCTTGATTAGAACCGTTTGCCCCAATTTTATAGGCATCAACCGCTTTGTGTAATGCCTTGGACATTTCGGGAGAATTCATGTGATATTCCCCACCTGGACGGTAATTCACGAAACCGTAATTTTCCAGTTTTTTCGCACTTAAGCTGGGGAACGCTTTGGCATGGAAAGTTAAGATTTCTTGGGCAACTTCCTCTAGGTTCAATCCTCCGACTCGGCTGGTGGTTCCCGTAAAGGCTAATTCGACTAATTCCGCACCTAAGCCAATGGCTTCAAAGATCTGCGCCCCATGATAGGAAGCCAACAGGGAAATCCCCATCTTAGACAAGATTTTCAGTAAGCCTGCTTCTACAGATTTACGATAATTGCTTAATGCCTTGGCTAAGGTAATCTGGTCAATCTTGCCATTTTCCATTAACTTTTGGGTTTTGGGATCATGCCACCATTGCCGCACCGATTCCAACGCTAAGTAAGGACAAACCGCCGATGCACCGTAACCAATTAAGCAAGCAAAATGATGGGTACTCCAACATTGAGCCGTATCGACTACGAGGGAAGCCTGTAACCGTAAACCTTCTCGAATTAAATGATGGTGAACGGCTCCGACAGCTAATAGGGGGGGAATATAGCTGCTTTCTTCCGTGAGTTTTTGCTGATTGGGGCGATCGCTGAGAATAAGAATTTTAGCGCCTGCTTTAACTGCCGCGATCGCGTTTTGGACGAGGTTATGAATCGCTTGCTCCAAACCTTGGGGGCCAGTGGCAATTTCAAATAACGTTGAAAGTTCCGTTACTTGTAACCCAGAATTTTTAATTTCAGCTAATTCCAATTCGTTCAGAACAGGACTGGTTAACTTTAATAACTTAGCTGATTCTGCCTTCGGTTCTAGTAACTTACCGCGTTCTCCCAAAGACATGGCCAACGACATGACTAAATTTTCCCGTAACGGGTCAATCGGGGGATTCGTCACCTGAGCAAAGCGTTGTTTAAAGTAGTCGTACAGTAACCGGGGTTTATCCGACAGAATGGCCAAGGGAACGTCATCCCCCATACAGAAAGTCGGCTCTTTCCCTTGGCTGGCCATGGAAATAATGATCAGTTCCAAGTCTTCGGCCGTGTAACCAAAGGCGGTCTGTTGCTGTAGAACTTGGGCGGGATCGTTAAATAACGCTTTTTCAGAAAACGTTTCTGATCTAACGTCCTGACGATTTTGCTTAATCCATTCCCCATAAGGATATTTTTGAGCAATTCGTTGTTTAATGTCCCAGTTTTTAAGAATTTCGTGATTTTGTAAATCGACAGCAATCATCTGCCCAGGTGCTAAACGGCCTTTTTCTACAATTTCCGTTTCAGGTAAATCTACCACCCCAGCTTCGGAAGAAACCACAATATAGCCATCTTGGGTAATGCTATAACGGGCGGGACGTAAGCCATTGCGGTCTAAACCTGCACCAACAATCTTGCCATCGCTAAATACCAATAACGCGGGGCCATCCCAAGGCTCTTGGAACCCACTGTAAAATTCATAGAAATCGGTAATTTCAGGATGATCTTTTAGATCGGGTTGATTTTGATAGGCTTCAGGCACCAGAATCATAGCCGCTTCTAGAGGGCTGCGACCTGTTCTGACCAATAATTCCATTACACTGTCTAAGTTATAGGAATCACTATTAGCAGGATTCACAATCGGGGTTAGGCTCTGTAATTCTTCGGAAGTCCAACCTTGAGCACTTAAATTGCGCTCCCGTGCTGCCATCCAGTTAATATTACCCAATAAAGTATTGATTTCTCCGTTATGCCCCAATAAGCGCATAGGCTGAGCTAGGGGCCACTTGGGCATGGTGTTGGTACTAAAACGACGGTGATAAACGGCAAAGGTACTTTGATAGGCAGGATTTTGTAAATCTAGGTAAAATTCGCCTAAAATGACGCTGCGAACCATGCCTTTATAAACAATGGTGCGACAGGAGAAAGAACAGACATAAAAGTCATCTGCTAATTTTTTACCGACGGTAGAACGGGCAATATAAAGCCGCCGATCCAGTTCATCCCCCGATAATCCTTGGGGACAAGTGACTAAAATCTGTTCGATGTGGGGCTGATTGGCACGAGCTTGAACGCCTAAAACTTCGGGCTTAACGGGGACTTCACGCCATCCGATCACACTTAAATGCTCAGCGCGAACCACTTCTTCAACATAGCCTCTAGCCACTTCCCTGGCAACAGGCTCTTGGGGTAAAAAGACCATCCCTACCCCTAATTGCTCCTCAGCGGGCATGGGTAAATTACGCTGGGTAAACCAAGCGGCTAAGACTTCCCTGGGAATAGCAGTCATTACTCCTGCGCCATCCCCTGAATCACTATCTGCACTACAGCCGCCCCGATGTTCCAGACAGCCCAAGGCTTTTAACGCTTGTTGAACGAGTTTATGACTTTTCTGACCCTTGACATCAGCAATGAAGCCAACGCCACAGGCATCGCGTTCTTCAACGAGCCAGGGTTGACCGAGAAAGGTTTTTTGTGAGGCGATCGCGTTTTGAGCCGTTGTCATGGTCATGGAATCAGGAAGGCTGGTAAGTGAATGGATAAGAAAGGAGTCTAGACGCTTTTATAAGCACTGGATATCTAGATAACTAATTGTTAATTTTATAAGAAAAGTTAAGCTGGGACAAGCAAAGACGGTTTTCTATGCTAGCACATGAGGGTAATGTAAAGGTTTGCTGACGAACCGAGTAAATATACCTAAAATTAAAGCTCGTGATTTAAGAACTGATTTACTTATCACATGAGCGCAACTTAACCGTGATCAATTCCCCTAAGAGTAGAAAAAAGTAGCAACTTAATTTTTCTCTTTCCAGCTTGTTCAAGGAATAATAACTTATGGCAACCACGATTGAAACTGACTTGAAAGAAGTCTTAAGCAAACTAGAGCAACGTTTTGATCGTTTTGAGCAAAAATTAGAAAAGATTGACAAAGACATCACTGAATTTAAGGTCAATCAAGCTCGGATGGAAGAAAAACTATCAGGACAAATCAATGTCTTAGATGAGAAAGTCATGGGGCTTGGGAAGCGTTTAGAATTTCAGGAATTTATCAACCGAGGTTTTCTCATTGGTGTTGGTGTTGCGGTCTTTACTGGGTTAGCAAAACTATTGGGCTGGCTACCTAATCCCTAGTGAAGGTTTGTTATCTATTCAATTTAAGCTTTTTAAGTTGATTCAAGTTGATTCAATAAGTGTCAGTATTTTATCCTTAATCGCTAAAGCCGTTGCGGGAGCTAATAAAACCCCATTGCGATAGTGGCCCGTTGCTAACAAAATATTGTTGTAACCTGTTAATTCTCGAATGATTGGAGCAGGTTCATTAATGGGTCGCGGTCGTTTGCCTGACCAGGTTTTAATAATCTCGCCTTGGGCAAGATCGGGACAAAAACTAATGGCTTTTTGATAGACCATTTCTAATAATTCGCGATCGCCGATCAACTCATGATGATCAGAAGGAAATTCAACCGTTGCTCCGACCCAGTATTCCCCAAATCCCAGAGGCACAATATGCACATCATCCCCACTAATCACGGGTTGAAAGTCAGATTTTCCCATCGGTTGAGGGAGTTTAACCTGTATGGCTTGCCCTAAAACGGGTTGAATATTAACGGTTTGATGCAAAGATTGGGTTAAAGTCGTTGTGCCGAGTCCTGCGGTCACGATTAAATAGTCAATGCTTAACTGTGTTTGGGGGCTTTGAATAACCTCTAAATGTTTTACAGAATCTTGCTCTGAGAAACGCGAATTGCTTAAATCGATAGACGTTCCAAAGTGACACTCCACCCCATTCAACTGGGCCGCAGTAATTAAACTTTGGGTTAAGACCGTTGGATTAACTTGGCGATCGCGGGGAGAATAAACGGCCCCGATAGCAGCAGCAGGAGACAGGTGAGGACAAGCTTGGGCTAATTGGGATGGGTTCCAAATCTCTAACGGATAACCTTGCTTATGACGCAGAATTTGGTGTTTTTGCCATTGTTGTTTTTCTGTTTCGGTAGGAATTAACAACATTAAACCCTGGCGATTATAGGGGATTGCTTGCCCTGTCAAATTTTCCAACTCAGGAATTAAGGTTTCATACCGTTCTATACTGGTTTGGCGCAATGTCCAACCCCGTTTACTGACAACGCCCATTAAGACCCCTAATGCTGCCCCCGTTGATCCCGTTGCAGGTTCTTTCTCATCAAATAAGGTAATGTTTAAACCTGGGATTAAACTCAACTCATAGGAGATCGCGGCTCCAACGACCCCAGCCCCAACAATTGCAATCCGAACCATAAACGTAAAAGGACGAAAGATGATTTCACGAAAAAACCGCCCTTAATCCCATAAAGATAAGAACGGTTACATAATTGAACAGAGTTTTACACGGGTATAAGCTTTCTTAAAACCTAAAGATTAATCAGTCATTTTTAATTGAAATTGATTAATCTTATTAGCGAAAAAGCTTTTAGGCTTAGTAACGGTTGCGATTGCCGCCGCCACGATTACCACCGCCACCGTTGAAAGAACGGGGTTCGCGCTCTTTCGCTTTGTTAACTTTCATTTCCCGACCCATCCACTCAGCACCATCGAGGGTTTCGATTGCTTTATCTTCCTCGCCAGCACTTTCCATTTCAACAAATGCAAAGCCCCGTTTTTTGCCAGTTTCACGGTCAGTAGGGAAAAAGACCCGCTTAACGCTTCCGTATTCAGCGAAAACTTCGGTAAGGTCTTGTTCGGTAATATTGTAGGAAAGATTTCCAACAAAGATTGACATGGATTTTTCTCCTTAATCGTCAGTTTGTAGAGAGTTGAGATGTCGGGAGAAGCCTGCCAATACTGAAAACGTATCTAAACACAAATCTTGTCACCGTTCTTTATTTCTCAATTCCTATAGTAGCACATGGATTTAGTTTAGGGGCAAGATAATTCCGTCTGCTCTGTTACATTTCTTGATACTTAATGAACGATGAACAACTATTCCCTGCTCAATGGCTTCAAAGGTTATTTGTATAGTGATAGTAAGCCTAGAAGTTATGATGACAGGAGATTAGTTTAACAAATGCAAATATTGATGGACGAGCAGTTTTGTGAGATGTACTCAATTTATTGTCAAGGTAACAGGACGACCGAGCAACCAAGTCGCATAATCTTCAGAAAAGTTTTCGGCTAAAAATTTGCATATACTATCAAACATGGATAGATTTTAGCATTTCAAAGAGTGTACTTCTAAAAAGATTTCTCAACGAGGTTAAGTGTCTTTCGGCTAAGATGAGAAGTGAATGCTTCTGCGTGACCCTAAATTATGCCTCTGCCTATCGTTGCCATTATTGGCCGTCCCAATGTCGGTAAATCGACCTTTGTTAATCGTCTTGCGGGTAATCAACAAGCGATCGTTCATGATGAACCTGGAATTACTCGCGATCGCACCTATCAGCCTTCGTTTTGGCTAGATAAGGAATTTCAAATAGTCGATACAGGCGGGATTGTCTTTGATGACGATAGTGAATTTTTGCCTCAAATCCGTGAACAGGCCATGTTAGCCTTAGCCGAGGCAAGTGCGGCGATCTTTGTGGTAGATGGACAGACAGGGCCCACCCCAAGTGATTTAGAAATTGCCCAATGGTTACGACAACAAAAAGTCCCTGTTTTACTGGCGGTCAATAAGTGCGAATCGCCCGAACAAGGGGTCATTCAGGCAGCACAATTTTGGGAATTAGGTTTAGGTGAACCCTACCCAATCTCAGCAATTCACGGCAATGGCACAGGGGAATTATTGGATGAGTTAATTACCCATTTACCAACTTTTGATCCTGACGCTGAACCTGATGAAATTAAAGTGGCCATTATTGGTCGGCCCAATGTGGGGAAATCCAGCCTGCTTAATGCCTTAACGGGAGAAAATCGCGCCATTGTTAGCCCTGTTTCAGGAACTACCAGGGATACGATTGATATGGTCGTAGAACGTGGCGAAACCCGTTACCGTTTAATTGACACCGCAGGGATTCGACGGAAGAAAAATGTGGAATACGGAGCCGAATTTTTTAGTATTAATCGGTCATTTAAAGCGATTCGACGGGCAGATGTAATTTTATTTGTTCTCGATGTTTTAGATGGCGTTACCGAGCAAGATCTAAAATTGGCAGGCCGCATTATGGAAGAAGGCAAAGCGGTAATTTTAATTGTCAATAAATGGGATGCGGTGGAAAAAGATGCTTTTACGATTTATGAATATCAAAAAACTTTAATGTCACGCCTTTACTTTATGGAATGGGCGGATATGATTTTTGTTAGTGCCATGTCGGGTCAACGGGTACAAAATATTTTGGATGCAGTGGATCAAGCCTATAGTGAATTCCGCCGTCGAGTTAGTACCGCAGTCATTAATGAAGTTTTAGAAGAAGCCGTTTCTTGGCATTCTCCCCCCACTAGCCGCCAAGGAAAACAAGGCAAAATTTACTACGGAACCCAGGTTTCAACGGAACCACCCACGATAACGCTGTTTGTCAATGATCCTAAACGGTTTAATGACAACTATAAACGTTATATTGAAAGCCAATTCCGTAAACAATTGGGCTTTAAAGGGACACCGATTCGTTTATTTTGGCGGGGTAAGAAAGTCCGCGAAAATGAACCTGGCCCCAACCGCGCAGCCAAAGTTTAGGGTAATCAACTTTAAACAACAGGAGCAGTGGTTAAAGTAAACCAAAGCAGAAGAACTATCGCTAAAATGATGAATTTGGCGAGTAAGTAACTGACGGAATAGGGATCGAGAAACGTACTTAACATAATCTCCTCAAGGGATGCAGTGCTTTATGTTCTGATTCCTCTATTTTTATTTTCGTTCTGATTTCTTTAATTTATGAGGATGATTACGACTCCGTAACATAGTTGTATAGGCTCATATTTTTTCTAATAAATAAACATCTTCTTCTAGCACCTCATCAGGATTACTTAAGGTTTCTGAAGACTGGTATTGGTCGGCTAATTGATAATAATTGTGATGTTGAAGTAAATGGTAGTTATCTAACTGTTGATAGAACTGGGGGGCAATGGTTGTCGGGACAAAATTTCTCATCTGATAATCTCGATGGCAATAATTAACGAGCCGTTGAAACATTAATTTATTGCATTCTTCTGGTCTAAAACAGGTTATGCCAATGCGATCGCCACTTTGTTGCAAAGTTACCAATGCCTTGAAAAAATGCTTAATTGCCTCAAAGGTTAAATAAAAGAAAACACCTTCAAATAGAACAAAAGAGGGACGATGATTAACCCATTCTTTTAAAGACAAAGCTAAATGGGAAATACTCTCTAAATTATTGAGATTATCGGTAATTAAAAAGTGAATATTGCGCTTAGGTAATTGTACTGATTGCTCAAATTCGGCTAATTTGTGTTGCTTAAAAAAAACGTTAACTTCCCGATCCACTTCACAGCAAGGAATATTCGCATCAATAAGATAGGGATAATTCGTAAATCCTGCACCAATATTAATAAACACGCCATCAGGATTTTTGTGTAAAAACTGCTGTAAACTTTTTAGGAAAAAACGATGACGGAGTGCATGAACTAAAATTTCTGTTTGTCCAACTTTTTCGGCGTATTCATCTGCCCAAATTTCGCTTTCTTTTGTGACCCATAATGTTGCGTAAGGATCGCCACTCAACGGAAACTGTCTAGCTCGATAGGCATTAACAATAAGGGCTGAATCGTGAACACCACTTGGCATAGTTTTTATAATTAATCACTTTGCTCAATTTTAAAGCTTTTTTAGGCTTTGAGAGGTGGAAAACGATGTTCCCTTACATCCTCTGAAAATTCTTCAATAGCTCCGTTGATCAGCGATCGCAGATTTAAATAGGGCTTAGCAAAAGGGGGCGACTTTTTCGATAAACCGAGTAAATCAGCCGTGACTAATACTTGTCCATCACAGTGCGGCCCTGCCCCAATGCCAATGGTCGGAATCGGTAATTGTTGCGTAATGGTTGTGGCTAAATCGGTGGGAATGTGTTCCAATACAATTGCGAAAACTCCTGCGTCAGCCAGCGCGATCGCCTCCGATAAAATGCGGTCTGCGGTGTCGGGCGTTTTACCCTGTTGACGATAACCGAGTTGATGCACCGATTGAGGCGTTAAACCCACATGACCCATCACAGGAATGCCGATTTCAATTAAACGGGCAATGGTTTCTACTGCCGCAGGATGCCCCCCTTCTAACTTAACCGCTTGGACTCCCGTTTCTTTTAAAATACGACCTGCTGAACGAATGGCCTGAGCCGTGCTTTCTTGATAACTTAAAAACGGTAAATCACAAACCACTAAGGCTTTTTTTACGCCCCGACAAACTGCCGCCGCATGGTGAATCATTTCATCCAGGGTGATCGGTAAGGTCGTCCGATGGCCCAATGTAACCATTGCCAAGGAATCCCCCACGAGGATCACGTCCACCCCTGCTTCATCTAACAGATCGGCGATCGCGTAATCCCAGGCGGTTAGGCTCACAATTGGACGCTGTTGTTGCTTCCAATCCAATAATTGTTGGGGCGTAATGGGCATTATTAAGGAATAAAAATTAATTGCGGGTTGCTTCTAGGATTCGAGAATAATAAAAACTGGTACTGGTCATGGCTTTGCGTTGGATCGTAAAACCATTATTTTGCAGGATTTGGATTACATCGTCTTCTTTGTGTTGGTAAGCACGGGTCGTTTTACTGGGGCCAGGAAAGAGACTACCAATTTTCTTTAAAATCGTTAAGGCCAAGGTTTTCGGCGCGAAACTGAGAATTAAGCGGGATTCCGCCAAAGACGCTAAGTGAGAAATCATAGCAGCGATATCTTCACTGGGATAGTGAATCAACACATCCAGACAAATAACGGTGTGATATTTTCCGCCTAACCCCTCTAAATCCTGCACCATGAATCGGGGCTTATTATTCAATGCTAACAAGGCTTGGGATTTTTCTTGGGCTTCTCCGACCATCTTTTCAGAAATATCGCTACCGTAAACCAAAGCTCCTTCTTGAGCTAAGGGAATACTCAGGCTTCCCACACCACACCCTGCATCACAAATGACTAATCCTGACAAGTTTCCATCGTCTTTCAACCAACCGACAACGGTATCAATGGTTTGCTGATGGCCGATGCGGATATCTTTTTGGACTTTATTGACCTCTCCGTCCCCATAAATCCGTCGCCAGCGGTCAAAACCCGTCGCATTAAAGTAATCTTTGACAATAATTTTATCGTTTACTGCGTTAGCCATAGTGAGGGGAGCAAACTGTAAATTTTTTTTAACAATTACTTACTGTATCAGGTATCGCTAGATTCTGGCCGTGCTTTTTCCATCCCCACTTTTTGTAAGAGGGTTAAGGGGCCAATTTGTTTTAGCTGTTCCATCTGTTCGGCATTACGGACTAATAGCGCACCTGCAAACCCCAAGGCATTGACTGCAATATTGTCGTAGCTATCATGAGAACGGGGGATCACCATCATCCATTCACGGGTCATTAACAAGTTATAGGGATTTGGTTGATCGGATAGGGGTTGAATGAGTCCGACTTTTTCCAATAACCTTTGATAGCAATCTAACCACGTTTGAGCAATCTCTAAGGGATTTTCCCAATTCGAGATGTTATATCCCATTAAACTATGCAGAAAAGGCAATTGGGGAATTGTGGAAACGTCTGACTGAACAATAGCCTGTTGAATCCAAGGCGCGATCGGTAGCGGTAAACCGTTGGGAACTAAGGGTAAAGGGACTAATTGTAAGTGTTTATGGGGTTGGCTGGCCCCTGCAATTTTTCCACTATTGTAAAAAATTAGCCCGTCAATTTCTGCTAGCGTTACAGCAACAGCGAGGAAATCAGCCAAGGTTAACGCATTTTCTTGGGATTCAAAGTCACGGGTAATAAGCAGTAAATGGTGATCAACCGCATTAAATTTATTGAGTAAACAAAGATGGGTATCGGTTAAGTCACTAACAAATAAATCTTTTTCGTAGGGTAAAAAAGGATTGAAGTTTTTAGCGTGGGGTAAATCTTTTTTAAGTTCTTCCTGTTTCTTTTTAACTTCGTCTTTGCGTTGTAAATTAACTAAAATGCGGACTAAAAATTCAATCTCTTCTACGGCTAATAATTCATAATTCGTCGGGATAGAATGAAGCGCGCCACAGGCTAAGGCGGATTGGCTTTGCTCTTTAACTTTTTGCCATAACGTTCCAGGGGTTAACAAAATATTACTGGGAACCATAGTCTGAGGGGCTGACCGTGAGGGTGACTTCATTCTCTTTTAATTGAAGATCACGCAGGTTGAGTTGGTCAATATTCAGGTTCAGGCTTTGTTGCAATCGTTCTGGGGGAACACCTAATTTTTTAGAAATTTCGGGAAGGGTAAAGTTGAGGTTACCGACTCTCACTTTGCTGTCATTGGGTAAAACTAATTGGCCATTTTCTAATTTGGGTTGTCCTGCGATGCCGATATAAATATCTTGGTTTTTCAATTGCGGAAAAGTGGTGACGACTTTGTTAACGATCGCTTGTTGGTGACGGGGTAAATCAACGGCTTCTAATTTTTGGGGATTGATGACCGTCCCGATTTCTAACTGATTATTTTCGATGTTGGATTGAATACGGGGGGCAAGTTGAGCCAATTTACGCGATCGCAGTTGTTGAGAAAGCTCAGATTGCACTAATTGATTAAATTCTTGAGGCTTTAGGGTTACGTTAACAGCTTCATTGGGTTGAGCTAAACTTTGTTGGATTTCTGTTTGAATCTGTTCTTGGATTTTGGCTTTAATCCCTGTTGCTTCGCTAGAGGATGAAGCTTGAGTGGGATTAATAGAATCTTTTGTATTGGTTGATTGCTCTTGATACCAAGTCGGTAAACTCGTCGCCTGTGTCCAAAAATAATAAGCAAACCCAACGCTACCTAGCCCCAGTAACCCTATCCCCATTAAAAGCTTTTTCAACATGAATCAATTTATCCTTTTATGCAGCTATCTCTAGGCTAACTTAAATTTTTTCAGGTTGAATCTGCTTAAAGCTCGATGTGCTTTATTTCTGGGAAAAAAACTAAATCCCCCAAAACTGGAGGACTTTTGATCATAATTTTACGGATTTTGTTCTAAATCAGGTTAGGGATCAACCCAACGACCATCAGCTTTAATTAGGTTAATTAACTCAGCCACACCTTGATCTTCAGGAACCCGCTTAATTTCTTCCCGACCGCGATAGAGGGCAATGTAACCCGCCTGTTTGCCGACATAGCCATAATCAGCATCTGCCATTTCACCGGGCCCGTTAACAATACAACCCATTACGGCAATATCTAAACCTGTTAGGTGTTTGGTCGCTTCCCGTACCTGATGCAACACATCTTCTAAGTTAAAGAGGGTACGACCACAGGAGGGACAAGCCACATATTCCACCATTGTTTTACGGAGTCCGAGAGCCTGCAAAATGCTATAGCAAACGGGGATTTCCTTTTCAGGGGCTTCCGTCAGAGAAACGCGAATCGTATCACCAATACCATCGGCTAACAGGGTGGCAATGCCTGCGGTAGATTTAATGCGTCCGTATTCACCATCGCCTGCTTCAGTTACACCCAAATGTAAGGGATAATCCATGCCCAGATCGTCCATGCGTTTTGCCATTAAGCGATAGGCCGCCAACATCACAGGAACGCGGGAAGCTTTCATGGAAACGACTAGGTTACGGAAATCGAGGGATTCGCAAATTTTGATAAATTCAATGGCGGATTCAACCATTCCCTCTGGGGTATCACCATAGGTAAAGAGCATCCGTTCGGATAAAGAACCATGATTAACCCCAATCCGCATGGCTTTACCTTGATCGCGCAGGGAGACAACTAAGGGTTCTAGGGTTTCTCGGATTTTTTCGCCAATTTCGGTAAATTCTTCTTCAGTAAATTCTTCGCGATCGCTTCTCGGTTTCTCGAATACATAAAGTCCTGGATTAATCCGTACCTTATCAACGTGTTTCGCCACTTCGAGGGCAATTTTCATGCCGTTATGGTGAACATCGGCTACAAGCGGAACAGGCTTATAGGTTTTGATTAATTTTTCTTTGATTTCGGCTAAAGCTTTGGCATGGGCCATGCTAGGAACGGTCACGCGGACAATTTCACAGCCAATTTCGTGTAAGCGACGAATACCAGCCACTGAGCCATCGATATCCAGCGTATCTTCATTGATCATGGATTGCACGACAACAGGATAGCCGCCACCAACAATCACGTCTCCTACTTTAACAGGGCGAGTTTTACGGCGATGAATAGTCGTATCAAATTCCGTTGAGGTGGGAATAGTTTTGTTAGGGGTTTCCAAGGTTTGCATAAAATTCGCGAAAAGAGTTGAC
>CAYZWO010000077.1:0-1487 GCA_964482215.1 uncultured bacterium | reverse complement strand
TTAGTTTCTATTTTCTCAAATCTTGGCCAGATTGCAGAAGCAGTTAAAGAACCATTGTTTCTTTTTGATATTTGCTCTCACTTACTAAGATCACGTTGAAAATTTGTCTGAAATAAGAACACGCTATATTGAAAACCGAAGCTTTATCGCAAGCGATAGTGATGAAATAACCATTTCATAAGCAATACCAATAGCTAGTACAACCTGATAACACAAAATAAACTTTTTGAAACAGATTGTTCATGAGATAGCGAAGAGCTCGACGTTGAAGAATTTTTGACTATGACAGAAAAATCCGCTTAAAACCTTGTCCTAATTTCACAAGTCAGTCATAACTCAGTCATAACTCAGTCACAAGTCAGTCACAAGTCAGTCAATCTCAGTATTGAACTCAGTAAGCGATGAAATTTAATTTAAAACAAGATCTTCAAGCCTAAACCACTTACGAAGACATCCTCTTTAAAGAGAAAACTTTAGCAATAATACTTGTTTCAGTTTTTTCATTTATTTACCTTCGAGCAAGACAATGCAATTCCTATTAAATTCCTCCAATATTAATATTCAAGATCCACACATTCAGCGTATTAATCATAACTCTAATAATATGATTTGTAATCGTGTGGATAAACTTGGACTTTCAAATCGGCTGCACTTAATTGGTTCTATTACTCATCTAATGATTAATTCAACCCTTCATCAACGATATAAGATTGTTGATCTTGTCGAGCGATTTATTCCTTCCTTAATCCATAATCAATTTCGTTATTACGAGGTTAATGGTAGCCCTATAGGATTTGTTAATTGGGCTTGGTTAACTGATGAAATTGAACAAAAATTTCAAACAGGAAATTATGTTTTATCCTTAACAGACTGGTCGGGAGGAGAACATCTTTGGTTTCCCGAATTTGTTGCCCCTTTTGGCCATGCTCGTTTGATAGTGAAAGATTTACGTTCCAATATTTTTCCTAAAAGAACACCTGCTAAATCTTTACGAGTTAATCTTGATGGTTCTTTAAAGTCTATCGCTAAGTATCGTCTCTAACTTAAATATTCAACCAACTTTTTACTGTATTGAGTTCTAATGAATCAGGAGTTTTCATCATGGGTAAAGTAATAACAGCAATCAATAACGCCATTAATCCTTTTTACAAAGATGGTGGAAATGGCAATGATAATTTCACAATTTATGGAGCAGGTGCAGCTTATGGCAATGGCGGAGATGATACTCTAACAGCCTATGCTGTTTATGTCAAACTAGATGGCGGAGATGGAAATGATACGCTTCGTTCCTACTCATTATGGTGTGATCTATTTGGCGGTTCGGGAGATGACAACATAGAAACTTCGGCGGCATCTAACAAGATTTATGGTGGTTCTGGCAATGATTTCATTAAAGCAAATGGGGGTTATAACTATATTCGAGGAGAATGGGGTAAGGACACTATTTATGCCTATGGGGGTTACAACAATCTTGGTGGTGGAGATGA
>CAYZWO010000076.1:0-20449 GCA_964482215.1 uncultured bacterium | reverse complement strand
AATTAGCCCGCTTTTTAGGAGTTTCTCTAGAAGGTCTATAATGGCTTGGGGATATTTATCTTTCCTCAATTAATTATTACGCTTTAATTTTTGAATTTAACTTTTGAACATGACTAAACATTGGTGGCAAATTGTAGCTTCGAGTCTTTTGATGGCCAGTTTATTGATAACGGGTTGTTCTAATTCTGAGGCCATTCCCCCGTCGGTCAGTTCTTCTCCCGTTACAATGTCACAGGCAGCAAATTTAACAATGGATAATTATAAACCCCGTTTAGAAGGCAAAGCCACCGTCGAAATGATCGTCAAGGGTTCCCCGATTATTATTGAGGTGGATGGTGAAAATGCCCCTGTAACGGCAGGTAATTTTATTGATTTAGTCGAAAGAGGAGTTTACAACGGACTCACTTTTCATCGTGTGGTTAAATCTCCCCAACCCTTTGTCGTTCAAGGGGGCGATCCCAAGGGCAACGGAACAGGTGGATTTATTGACCCTGACACTAAAAAAGCTCGCAATATTCCCTTGGAAATCAAACTAAAAGCGCAAGGTTCTGATAAACCCGGCGAATTAGTTTACAGCAAGGGACTAGGGCAACAATCGGGTATTGCAAATCCTCCTGTTGTTTTACCCCACAAACGGGGGGCCGTCGCTATGGCCCGTTCTCAAATGCCGGATTCTGCTTCTTCTCAGTTTTATTTTGCTTTGTCGGATGATTTAGGCTTCCTAGATGGTGACTATGCCGTTTTTGGTTATGTGACCAAGGGCATGGATGTTGTCGATAAAATTAATCAAGGCGACAAAATCGAGTCAGCGAAAGTCGTTTCTGGCGCAGAAAATTTGAAAAAATAACTGGGTTTTAACAACCTTTTAATTACTGTAAATAGTTTAAGTCCCTCTTTTCGGGGGATTTTTTTGTAATTTGGCTTTAACTTTTTTAATATGGTAGCTCTGTTTTCTGCGATCCTGTCGGTTAGTTTGATGATTGGCTTGGGCGCGATCGCGGGACGAACCCTATCGTTGGATGTTAAAAGCCTTTCCCAACTGGGGATTTATGTATTAGCACCGGCTTTAGTCGCAGATAGTTTATACCGTTCAACCCTATCTATCAGCAGTGCCATGAGCTTAGTGATCGGGTTTACCTTAATTTCGGTCATTCTCTACGGCATTATTGAACTATTGGGGCATGGTTTAAAATTACCTGCACTCACTCGCAAAAGTCTATTGGTCACAACGCTACTCTCGAATAATGGAAATTTGGGTTTACCGTTAATTGCTTTTACACTGGGCGATCAAGGATTAGAACGGGCCGTTGTCTATATGTTGGCATCGAGTGTCCTCTTATTTTGTATTTTTCCGTCTCTTTTAGCTGGCCATAGCTTCCGTTCGGGCTTGCAGTTAACTCTTAAATTACCCGTAATCTGGGCCATGATCTTGGGTTTAACGTTGAGGTTATTTCATCTCAAACTTCCTTTGCGGCTGGATGACGCGATCGCGCAGCTTGGTCAGGCGACGATTCCGATTGCGTTAATTGTATTAGGCATTCAGTTAGCACAAACTCGTTTAGGAGTAGGCCGCTATGAGATGGTTGCAACGGTTTTACGATTAGGACTCGCGCCAGTGATTGCCTATGGTGTGGGGAAAGCCATGCACTTAACGGATTTAGATTTTCAAGTATTGGTACTGCAAACGGCAATGCCTGCGGCAGTTAGTACGATTGTTTTAGTGACCGAATTCGGCGGAGATCCCTTCAAAGTGGCTAGAACGATTATGGCCACAACCTTAGTCAGTCTCCTGACTTTACCATTATTTTTACTACTAACAGCCCAAATTTCTTAACACTTGCTCTTAGCCTTACCTCAAAACGATGGGAGCGATCGCGGTTTAATTGCAATGTATAGTTATATGACCATATCAACTGGTATTGGATTAGCGCACATGATGAGTACGATAATTGCTGAAGCGGTTGGAATTGGCTCTAACGGTGTGTGAACCAGTTCACGCCAGATGCGATCGCCACCGCCGTCCCTATGCCATAGAGAGTAATACCAATAAAGGAAAAGAAGAGTATTCGTCTGGGATTAATACCGATGATTGGAGTCACAACGGCGATCGTCCAACTGCCAAGAATTGGGGTCATAAGAATCAGAAACCAGACTCCATAGCGATCGAAAGCGTGCTTTACTTTTCGTCCACCCTGTTTTTCTATCCGTAACAACCAGGATCGTAATTGAGGGATACGCATTAGGTGGCTATAGCCCCATAGCAGCAGAGGAATGGGTATAAAGTTGCCAAACACTGCCCAAACCACCGATGAAACCGCATCCAGCTTCATTGTCATCCCCGCTGCAACTGCGGCGTAAACTTCAGCATACGGAAAGAAACCAACCGACCAAGTAGCCAGTGCCTTAGTCATGTACTGCGTTATCAGCATGATGAGTATAAGAATTTAAGTGCAAGTCGTGAAAAATTCGCAGGAAACATTCGCTGAATGAACTAGAGCCATCAGCATGGGATCGACGAACGGGGAAAATAGCTAGAGCATTAATCAGTTCGCGTCATCTCAAGTAATGTTTCCACTACTTGAGTCAGACGAGATTCCTCTAAAATGCCAAAATGAAACACTTCTGAGAGCCATAAACCATCGGTCGCCAACAGAATAATCGTTGCCTTCATGGGATCGATTCCACTAGCTTCAATTCGCTGTCGCGACTGTTTCTCGTAGACTTTAACAGCTTCAAACAAATTGGGCGAGTCAGCCGCAATTGAGGCAAGACGGGCAATTAATGCCAGCGATTGTTTACTAAAACGCAGCGTTGCCCGAATGTATGCTCGTACCCATTGCCCTGGCGTTCCTGGCACATCATCCTGATCGAATTCAATTTGCAGCACTGCTTCAAAATCCTGAATCAGTTGCTCGACCATACCTTTCATCAAGGCATCTTTGTTGGGGAAATGATATAGTAACCCTCCCTTGCTAACTCCAGCTTGTTTTGCAACAGCGTCTAGCGTTAACGCTTCAACACCCTTGTCAATGACAACTTGACTGGCAGCTCGCAGAAGTACTTCACGAGTATTTGATCGCGATTTTGGCTTTTTAGGAGTAGCCATAGAGATGACCAGGAAAACAGTAAGAACAGAAGCACCGTAAACTTCTAGACAATCAAGTGGGCGATCGCGAAAAGTTTGAATGTGCTTACAAATTTACTATACCGTCTGGACGGTTTTATGTCAAACCTTCATAGGCTCTCATTGCAATGTGAAAAAAGTTCAGAACACTAGAAGGCTTACTCAATAAGGGTTTTAAATTTAAGTATTTGCAGACCGAAACAACGGAATGCGGGATACATTGAAATCTATGAATGAAAATAAAAACAGGGAGCAACAATGCTCCCTGGTAATTAACCCATTGTAATTATTAGAAGTTACTCAAAATCACCGTCTTCTACGTCATCCTCATCTTCAGAAGAAATAGGTAGGGACAAAGAGCCAATTTCTAGTTTTTCGCGGACTTTTTGTTCGACATCGGCGGCAATTTCAGGATGTTCTTCCAGATACTTCATGGCGTTATCGCGACCTTGGGCAATATTTTCACCGTTGTAGCTGTACCAAGCCCCTTTACGCACAATGACATCGGTTCGTTCCGCGAGGTCAACCATACAACCGACCTGGGAAATACCAGACCCAAAGATAATATCGAATTCTGCAATACGGAAAGGAGGAGCCACTTTGTTTTTAGCAACTTTTACTTTGGCCCGAATCCCATACTCGCCTTCACTGCCTTTTTTCAGGGTTTGAATACGACGGATATCTAAGCGGACAGAAGCGTAAAACTTCAGAGCCGTTCCTCCTGTGGTAACTTCAGGGCTGCCGTAGGTGACACCAATTTTTTGGCGGAGTTGGTTTAAAAAGACCACAATACAACCTGAACGGCCAATATTTCCTGCAATTTTCCGCAGGGCCTTACTCATTAAGCGAGCCTGTAAACCCACTTGGTTATCGCCCATTTCTCCTTCAATTTCTGCACGGGGAACGAGGGCCGCAACGGAATCCACGACAATCAGATCCACCACAGAGGAGCGGACTAATTGATCGACGATTTCTAAGGCGGCTTCTCCTGTATCAGGTTGGGCTACCAGTAAATTTTCAATATCAACTCCAACGGCAGAGGCATAGGTCGGGTCAAGGGCGTGTTCTGCGTCGATGAAGGCTGCCACACCACCTGCTTTTTGAACTTCCGCTAGGGCATGGAGGGCTAAGGTGGTTTTTCCTGAACTTTCTGGGCCATAGATTTCTACGATTCGTCCTTTGGGTAAGCCGCCTCCCAAGGCTAGGTCTAGGGTCAATGCGCCTGTTGGGACGGTTTCTACGCGCATCTGGGCCGCATCCCCTAAACGCATAATGGAGCCTTTGCCAAAACTCCGCTCAATTTGATTAAGAACCACACTCAGGGTTTTATCGCGATCCGAACTATTGGTCGTGGTAGCCATTAACGCCTCAGAAAATCTTTCAACAAGAATAATCTAGTACAAAGGTTTCTATTGTAACCTATTTTTTAGGGGTCTTGCCTAAAATTTTCAGGTATTTGATGGCTGAAATTGACGTTTGCTGACTTCATTGGGTTTCACCTCTGGTTAAGAGCGCGATCGCCCCTTTAAGATAGAAAGGGTACGCCTAATATGCCTAGAGATTGCGAATGACTACTACGCTCGTTTCTTCCCCTCGTCTGAATGCACCGACTGTTCATACGCTTCCCAATGGCTTAACCATTATTGCGGAACAATTACCCGTTGAGGCGGTGAATTTAAATGTTTGGTTAACGGTGGGGTCGGTAGTCGAGGATGATGCGATCAATGGAATGGCCCATTTTTTGGAACACATGATTTTTAAGGGGTCTCCGCAATTAGCCAGTGGGGCGTTTGAAAAGGCAATTGAGGAACGGGGGGCAGTCACCAATGCGGCAACGAGTCAGGAATATACCCATTACTACATCACAACGGCTCCGAAGGATTTTCGGGATTTAGCTCCCTTACAGTTGGAAGTGTTATTAAATGCGTGTATTGCGGATGAACCTTTTGAACGGGAACGATTAGTGGTTTTAGAAGAGATTCGTCGCGCAGAAGATAATCCCCAACGACGGGTTTTTAATGAGGTGATGAAAATTGGTTTTGAGCAATCGCCCTATGGTCGTCCTGTGTTGGGGTCAACGTCGATTATTGAACAGTTAAAGCCCCAGCAAATGCGTAATTTCCATGCCCATTGGTATCAACCTGCCAGTATGACCGCAACTGTGGTGGGGAATTTACCGACGGATGAGTTGATTGAGATTGTGGCCGAGAGTTTTTCCCAAACCTACACGATTAAGTCCCCGTCTGAGGTTCTACCCGTTCCCCCGATAGAAGCTTGGCAACCGTTTACAACCATTGTTAGCCGAGATACCGTAGATGCAACGTTGCAACAATCTCGTCTGATTTTGATGTGGCGGGTTCCAGGGTTACAAAATTTGGAAGAAGCTTATGCGTTGGATGTTCTAGCAGCCATTTTAGGGAGAGGCAAAGTATCCCGTTTAGTCCGGCAATTACGGGAAGAACGCGGTTTAGTGACTTCCATCAGTGCCCACAATATGACCTATACCAATCAGGGGTTATTTTATATCGCGGCTCAGTTACCGACAGAAAATGTGGCAACGGTAGAGGCGGCAATTGTGGAACAAATTGAACAAATTCAGCATGATTCGGTGATGGAAGCGGAACTGGCTCGTATTCGGACGCAGGTGGCTAATCGGTTTATTTTTGGGAATGAACGGCCCAGCGATCGCGCGAATTTGTATGGTTATTATTATTCCCAACTGCAATCTTTGGAGCCTGCTTTAACCTATCCCCAGGTCATTCAATCGCTCCAACGGGAAACCTTGCAACGGGTCGCTCAACAGTATTTATCGCCTCAAGCCTACGGTAGAGTTGTGGTGCGCTGTCAATGATCTGGGGTGGGAATTTGAGAAATGGTTTAGGGCAAACTTAAAATCTTTGTTAACATGGGAAAATGTTAAGAAGTGTTATGCCATTGTCTATGACCCTTTTCTCCTCCCATGAATATTCCCTCTCACTCCGTTATACTCTTGGTCGATGGTTACAATATTATTGGCCATTGGACTTCGCTTAAGCAAACCCGCGATCGCTACGGCCTAGAAACTGCCAGAGAGAAATTAGTTGAAGCCTTGATCAACTACACAACCCATCAGGGCTATAAAACCAAAATTGTTTTTGATTCCCAATATCAGAAAACCCCAGGAACAGAAGAATCCTACGGGCCCTATCTTTCGGTTTATTTCACCGCTTGGGCACAGACGGCCGATACCTACATTGAAAAATACTGTGCTGCCTTTTCTCGTCAGAATAGTCGCCTCACCTCTCGCCTCATCGTGGCTACCTCGGATCGAGATCAAAG
Source organism: uncultured bacterium (assembly GCA_964482215.1). Classification (GTDB taxonomy): domain Bacteria; phylum Cyanobacteriota; class Cyanobacteriia; order Cyanobacteriales; family Microcystaceae; genus Snowella. The sequence goes on along the minus strand of CAYZWO010000076.1, from coordinate 14,007 downwards.
CTTAACTGTCACGGGTTACGGTGCAGAATGGATGTCAGCCCAACTGCTGGATCAAAATGTTAACCAAAGTCTCCAGAGTATTAAGCGTCAACAGCGATCGCGGGCTAAATCTCCTGGCAGGTTACTGTATCATTCCCTAGATCCCAAAGCACAACAAAAATTAGCCCAATGGCGACATGGTCTTTAAGCCAATAAAATGAGCCAGCAAACTCAATAGTTGGCGCAATAATTTGGAGCAATTCACAAGTTTTGGATCAGCAAAAATACTTAAGTACACTGATAGTATTGAGCTCTCTCATGAGGGAAGTATGTAATAAATGTTTGTTGAGAACCAGTGAGCAAGCAATAAATTAAAGGCTTTATTAAGACTCGATGTTACTCAACTTGAGTATAATCAATTCCATTACAAAAATTTGTGATAAAGTTACCTAAAGATTTTAGGTTGTTACGTTAAGTCATCAATAAATATCCTCTAATTAATCTTTTCTGAATATTTTTAATTACTCTGACACACTTTAGATTTAATTTAGATTTAATTAATAAAAAATAAGCGACTGAAAAATGTCGATATTACCTTCAGATCTAAACGATGGAATCCTTTAACCCTGAAGATTTTCTCATTCTCATTGCGGATGATGTACGAACTAACGTTCATCTCATTGCAGAGTTATTGGAAGATTGCGGCTATAGTACGACGTTTGTGACGGCAGGTCGGGATGTGATGAAACGGGTAGAAGCGGCCCAACCTGACTTGATTCTGTTGGATTTAATGATGCCTGAAATTGACGGGTTAGAAGTTTGTTCTCAATTAAAGGCAAATTCCCAAACGGCCGATATTCCGATTATTTTTCTCACAGCCAGTAGTGAAAAAATTCATTTACTCCAAGCCTTTGAACGCGGGGCAGTGGATTATGTTACCAAACCCTTTAATCCGCCTGAATTACTAGCTAGGGTAAAAATTCATTTAGAACTGAAACAAACCCGCGATCGCCTAGCCAAAGCCTTAGCCGAACAACAAGCAACAGAAGCTGAATTACGACAAGCCGATCATGTCCTCCGTACAACCACTTCTCGCCTGAGTGCCCTGATTCAAAATTTACAAGCAGGGGTTTTAGTCGAAGATGAATCAGGAACTATTGTTTTAGCGAACCCGGAGTTTTGTCGATTGTTTGGAATTACTGCTGCTGCTGATAAGCTGATTGGGCTGGATTCTGGGCTTGTGTTACTACGCATGAAAACCCTGTTAGCTAATCCCGATCAATTTCACCAATGTTCAACCGCGATCGCCAGCCGACGAGAGACAATTACGAACGAAGAAATCTTACTCCGTAATGGTCAGACTTTTGAGCGCGATTACGTTCCCATTTTTGTAGAGGGAGACTATTACGGTCATCTTTGGCTCTATCGAGATGTCACCGCTCAAAAGCAAGCCGAAAAGATGTTAGAGCAAAAATTGCGCTGGACAGTATTATTAAAAAACATTACGGAAGAAATTCGTAGTAGTTTAGATAGCCAAAAAATCTTTCAAACCACCGTTAATCAAGTCGGGAAAACCTTTGGAGCGGATCGCTGCATTCTCCATACTTATCTAGAAAACCCGGAACCTCATATCCACTGTGTTGCTGAATATTTAATTGATGGCGTGGAAGTTCTGCCCTATTTAGCTGAATCGCTTGCAACCACCCCCTATATTCAAAAAATCCTCAGTCAAGACCAAGCGGTTATTTCAGAAAACGTCGAAACCAATCTTTTATTGAACAATGCCCATTCTCTGTATGAGCAACTCAACGTCTGCTCCTTGATTGCTATTCGTACCTCCTATCAAGGGAAACCCAATGGAATTTTAACCCTCCATTATTGTCAAAAACCTTGCCAGTGGAATCAGCAGGAGATTGAACTCCTCGAAGACGTTGCAGCCCAAGTCGGCATTGCCCTCGCCCAAGCCCACTCCCTAGAACAAGAACGGAAAGTACGCCAGCAGTTACTCGAACAAAATGAAGACCTCGCCTTTGCAACTCACGCAGCAGAGGCAGCCAATCGGGCTAAGAGTGAATTTTTGGCTACGATGAGTCATGAAATTCGTACCCCCATGAACGCCATTATTGGCATGACGGGATTAATGTTGGATACGTCCCTCAGTTCTCAACAGCAGTATTACACCGAGATTATCCGTAATAGTGGTGAAAATTTACTAACTCTCATCAATGATATTTTAGACTTTTCCAAAATTGAATCAGGAAAATTAGAACTAGAAGAGCATCCCTTTGAACTGTCTCTTTGTATTGAAGAAGCCATTCAACTGGTTATTCCAAAAGCGAAAGCCAAGAATTTAGAGTTAATCTATCGAGGTCATCCCCAAGTACCGCGCTTTGTCGTCGGAGATGTGACCCGATTGCGACAAGTGATCGTAAATTTACTGAGTAATGCCGTTAAATTTACGGAGAAAGGCAGTGTCACCATTGCGGTTTCCGTCGCCGATAAGGACGACTCTCAGAATTATTATAAATTACGTTTTGCTGTGCGGGATACGGGAATTGGCATTTCTGCCCAGCAACAGCAAGCCCTTTTTCAAGCTTTTAGTCAAGTTAATACCTCCATTACGCGTAAATATGGGGGAACAGGCTTAGGTTTAGCCATTTCTGCCCGTTTAACCGAAATGATGGGGGGAGAAATTTGGTTGGAAAGTCAAGGAGCCATTGGTGGAATGCCTCCGACGGATTTTGTCGCAGAACGAAAAGCGGAGGAAACGGGGACAACCTTCTATTTTACCATTGGGCTTAAATTAGCTTCTCCTGCTGATTTTCCAGAAGCGATGAGGGATCTTCCCCTTTCATCGATATTGGATGGCCGCCGAGTTTTGATTGTGGATGATAACGACCTTAATTGCCATTTTCTCAAAGAACAATTGGAAAGGTGGGGCATCATAACGGCAGTTACCCAATCTCCGCTAGAAAGTTTAGCGTGGTTGAGATCAGAGCAACAGTTCGATCTCGTTATTCTCGATTTAAATATGCCAGAGATGGATGGGATCACTCTCGCAGAAGCCATTCGCTCTCTACCCAGTGCTCAAACGATTCCTATTGTGATGTTAACTGGGGTTTACCTCTCTCCCAGTGAGCGGCAACAACAAACCCAAGTTCAATTTGCGGCCTGGTTGCAAAGCCCTATCCACAGTTCAACACTTTATAATATGTTGCTCCAAACGTTTAGCTCCAATCAACCCAACACGCCGATTTCATTGATATCAAGCAGAACAGAGAATCTACAAACGATGCCGACGGTGGCCCCGCTCCGTATATTGTTGGCAGAGGATAATACGATTAACCAGCAAGTTGCCGTATTGTTACTGAAAAAGTTTGGTTATCGGGCAGATGTGGTTAGCAATGGGGAAGAGGTCTTACAAGCGTTGGAACAGGCCGATTATGATGTTATTCTCATGGATGTGGAAATGCCTGAAATGGATGGGTTAACAGCAACAGGTTTCATTCGTCAACAGAAATCTGATCCCATGCATCCTTGGATTATTGCAGTTACGGCCTATTCAATGTTGGGCGATCGCGAACGGTGTTTAGAAATTGGCATGAATGACTACATCAGTAAACCCATTCGCATTAATGAGTTACAGGAAAGCCTAGACCGTGCATCCCAACAGTTGGGGCTATCAGCTGCCGAAGATTCTGATTCAGAGAGCATTAACCCAACTCAAACCCAGGATACCCAGCCAAATGATGCGGCGACTTCTCCGACTCCAATTTTGGATCAAAAAGTCTTAGCCTCGATTCGCCAGTTAGGTGGCTCTCAAGGAAACGTTATTTTACAGGAGATTATCGAGGATTATCTCAGTACAACGCCGCCTCTATTAACCCAAATTGAACAGGCGATCGCACAAGGAGATAGCAATCAGTTACGAATGTCGGTGCATAGCTTAGGGTCGAGTAGTGCCAATTTGGGGGCCATTGCCTTTGCCAAACAATGTAAAGAGTTAGAAAATTTGGCACGGGCAGAAGATTTAAATACGGCTCCGCACCATTGGGAAACATTACGGCAAGCCTATGAGACAGTAAAAATAGCACTAGAAAATGAATGTAAACATGGCTGATCTCCTGACCCCCTCGACTGCGCCCCTCGTCCTCATTGTTGATGATGATAGTTCCCTGCGATCACTTCTGAAATTAGCCATGAAAAGGGAAGGCTATCGCACCGAAGAAGCCATTAATGGGCAGGAAGGACTCAATAAATATCAACAAATCCAACCCGACATCGTTTTATTAGATGCCATGATGCCCGAAATGGACGGGTTCACCTGTTGTCAGCAATTACGCCAATTGCCCCAGGGAGAAAATGCAACGGTGTTAATGATCACCTTTTTGGATGATCAGGAATCGGTGGATCAAGCCTTTACCGCAGGTGCAACAGATTATATTACCAAACCTATTCATTGGGGCGTGTTATCACAACGGGTACGCCGCCTCATCCAAACGCAACAAGCCCAAAATCAATTACGTCAGCAACAGGCTTGGGAAAGTTTATTGGCAACAACGCTACAAAAGGCAAGTCAACTATCTTCCTTTTCAGAATTAGAGCCAACCTTAAGTCAACTGCAAGACTTATTACAGGTAGATACCATTTTGCTCTCTTGCCCTGAGGCTCAAGTGTTCATTGAATCTCTAAAACCAGGGATTCCCTCGGCTAAATCCCTGAGTTTTGATATGTTAACACTATCCAGTTTGTATGCTGAAAAATATCAAGACGGTTCAGCCGTTGCGATTGATGATTTTTCAAAAGAAAACAGAGATTCAGCAGCGATCGCGCCCTGGGTTAATCTTCAGCGTCAATCTCTGCTCCATATTCCCTTAGTCAAACATCAACAACTCCAAGGGCTACTCTCCGTTCAATGTCAGTCTCCCCGAATTTGGGATGATGCAACGATTCAACGATTAAGCATCTTTGCGAATCTTTTTGCATTGATTTTTCTATCTCCAAGCATCGGCGATCGCCCAGAGATTAGAGCCTACAAAGATTAATCCCAAGGTGAGTAACACTGTCCATAGGTAAGCAATCCCCATTAGCAGTCCATCGGCTTCTAACATGGCAACGGCTAGGATCAAGATACCGATAGCAGGTAAGGGATTGGTAAAGGGAATCGGTAACATTAACAGCAACGTGAGCCAAGCTAAAAATAAACCATTGAGTTTCCAAATATAACGATTCTGCGCGATCGCCAACAAACGGGGACGGGTAATTTTTTCTAAAATACGGCTGAGGCGTTTAACTGGATTTAGGAGTTGTTTAGCGATTTTAGACGGAAAGGGAAAATTCGCAACTTTAGTTGGCAACCAGGGTTGATGAAAACCCAGCACCATTTGTATCGATAACACCAAAATTCCCAGTCCTGCAATTCCCGTTAAACCTGGGGGAATAGGAAAAATAAAGGGCAGGGCCAATAGGGCAATCATCAAACAAAATCCCCGTTCTGCGGTGACAATCAAAATATCTCGCAAAACGAGCGGTTCATGAGCGGCTTTTCGTAATAAAGCTTCGATATCTTGGGAGAATTTTAAATTCATCGGTCTCGTCGGAGATTGGAATGACCAGACTTTCTGCGTCTTAAATACATAACACTAATTATGACAATTAAAAAAGAATATTTTTATCCCTATTGCCCATCGCGTAAAGTAGAAAATCGAAAAAAACGATAGATTAAAAACAGCACTTTACTATGAATTCATAGCTATTTTGTAACAACTATGCGATCGCCGCTAGAACTAGACACGTTTATTCCGACCGATTGGGTTAAATTTGCCTATCAAACCTTACAAGATGGCATGGCGGCCGGAGGCCTAGCCCACAAAACCCTCGCAACCCAGCTTACCGATTGGGTGATGCCCAAAGAGACGAAAAAGCCTCAACCTGTAACGCCTGAATTAATGGCTCAGTTAAAAGAACTGCGCGATAATTTATTAGCCGAAGATTGGCAGGACGCAGAAGCGGGCATTTATCCTGCGAGCTTACTATTTGACCAAGAATGGCAAGACTTTTTACGCTACTATCCTTTTGTCTGGTTAAGCATGCCTGATATTTGGAAGCGTAGAGCAGAGAAGCAGTATCAAGCTTTTTCTGAAGAGATTGATCTAGATGGCTATCCAGCTTATTATTTGCAAAATTTTCACTACCAAACCGACGGTTATCTCAGCGATATGTCGGCTAATCTCTACGATTTACAAGTAGAAATTTTATTTAACGGGGCGGCTGATGCCATGCGTCGTCGGATTCTTAAGTTACTAAAAGAAGGGCTATCTAATTTCTCTGATTTGCCGGCTCAGGCTTTGAATATTTTGGATATTGCCTGCGGAACGGGGCGATCGCTGAAAATGTTACGGGCGACTTTTCCCAAGGCATCGTTGTTTGGTGTAGATTTATCCCCTGCTTATTTGAGGAAAGCCAATCAGCTACTATCTCAAAGCGAAGATGAACTGCCCCAATTAATTCAGGCAAACGCCGAAGCTTTACCCTATCTATCGGATTATTTTCAAGGGGTTGCCAGTGTTTTCCTTTTTCATGAGTTGCCGCCGAAAGCCCGACAAAATGTGATTGAAGAAGCCTTTCGCGTCCTCAAACCAGGAGGCGTATTTGTGATCTGCGATTCCATTCAAGCCATTGATTCACCAGAGTTTCAACCCGTTATGGAAAACTTCCGTACCCTCTTCCATGAACCCTATTTCCGCCATTACATGAATGATGATTTGGTGAAACGTTTAGAAATAGCAGGGTTTGAACAAATCAAAACCACTCAGTATTTAGTCAGTAAATATTGGGTTGCTTCTAAGCCGGTTTAACACTGTTCGCTGTTGATATCCAGAAAAGATTAACGGCGATCGCTGATGTTAAATTGATAGTTCTCAAACACCCGTAGGAGGAGCCAATGTTAAAATCACTGCAATTTTGGGGATTAATCCTAACCAGCAGTTTATTAACCACTCAGGGGTTAACATTGCCTTCTTTTGCGGGTCAATTAGCCAATGGGCAAACTTTTTTCGATAGTACTCCATTACTATTAGATGCTTCGACGACCTATAAGGAAATCTGGGTTTGGGCAGCGAAATATTACTTCACCGTTTCTCTTCCCAGTAATGCGGGTGAACCCCTTCGGCAAATTGTGATTCAACAAAAACCGAGTCCAGATATGTTGGATTTTTATCCCGACCAAACCTTTGCTTTTGTGGGGACTCGTGATAATCGGGGTAATACTTTAACGTTGCAATCTAGTCAATGGAATCCTGACGATAACACCATGACTGTAACTTTTGATCCACCTGTTCCGCCTGAGACAACGGTTACGGTTGGACTGAAGCCCTATCGTAATCCTTCTGTGAGTGGGGTTTATTTATTTGGGGTAACGGCGATTCCTGATGGCGCGATCGCGGCTCCCATGTATTTAGGTGTGGGACGACTCCAGTTTTATCAAACCTACTGGTAAGCTCAAAAACTTGGGGGATCAATGCCTGTAAAATAAGAACTTAGATTTGTGACAAATTGTAATGATCACACTTAAGAGGCAAAATGGAACGCACATTTATCATGGTTAAGCCCGACGGCGTACAACGCAATTTAGTCGGTGAAGTTATTCGTCGCTTTGAAACCAAAGGTTTTAAACTCGTTGGATTGAAATTAGTTTCCGTTTCTAAAGAATTAGCTGAAAAACACTACGGCGTTCATAAAGAAAGACCCTTTTTTGGTAGCTTAGTTGAATTTATCTGTTCTTCTCCCGTTGTAGCGATGGTTTGGGAAGGAGATGGCGTTGTTGCTGCTGCCAGAAATATCATTGGTGCAACCAATCCCTTAACCGCTGCCCTAGGAACCATTCGGGGAGATTTTGGAGTAAGCATTGGCCGTAATCTGATTCATGGTTCAGATGCGATTGAAACCGCTCAGCATGAAGTGAGTCTGTGGTTCTCCCAAGAAGAATTAGTTAGTTGGCAACCCGTCACGACTCCTTGGCTTTACGAATAATTAGAAAGTGAAACAGTCCGACAATTTACGCTAACGAAATTCCCGATCTCTAGTTATTTAGAAATCGGGAGTTTTTGCTAATTTATATAAGTGATTGATTTCACTGAACGTAAGAATTACGCTTTTAAAAATAAAAAGTGGCGAATCTTAATCTACTTTGTCAGTTTAAATCGGTATAAGTTTGATTAAACTCACCTTAGAAAAAGTTAGGCCGATGGCGAATTAAATTTAAAAATTCTTCGCGAGTTTTTTGATCATCTTGGAAAGAGCCTACCATCGCACTGGTGACTGTCCAAGACCCAGGTTTTTGCACACCACGCATCACCATACACATGTGGGTCGCTTCCATGACGACGGCAACACCTTGAGGATCGAGAATTTCTTGAATCGCTTCTGCAATTTGTCGAGTTAAACGTTCTTGGACTTGTAAACGCCGTGAATACATTTCCACAATTCGGGCTAATTTACTTAAGCCAACAACTTTTTGATTGGGAATATAGGCAACGTGCGCTCTGCCCATAAACGGTAACATGTGGTGTTCACAGAGACTAAAAAAGTCAATATCTCTGACTAAGACCATTTCATTATGACCTTCATCAAAAATGGCCCCATTAACCAATTTTTCTAAAGATTGGTTATAGCCCTGGGTCAAAAATTGCATTGCCTCAGCGACCCGTTTGGGGGTTTTTAAAAGTCCTTCCCGTTCTGGATCTTCTCCCACGGCTTCTAGGATGGATCTGACGGAATCCATCATTTTTTCTTTACTGATTTCGATCGCTTCGGGGTGAACTTGAGCGATTTGACCATCGTGGGTATTGCGATCAGGGCGGGTGAGAACTCGCTCTGAAAACTGAGCAGTGGAAAGTTCTTTGCCATTGGTGGGAGAGTCGAAATTGGGAGTAGAGGCAATCGTCATAATTTAAGAAGTTCGATACTTAGGTTGAAATTTATAGGGTTCCTGCGTTGGAGATAATCGTCATTTCATCAATAACGACTTCTATCGGCAGAAGTGCCGTTTGGAGGATTGTTTGAGCAACAATATCTGGGGTTAACATTAACGAACGGTCAAAGTTGGCTTGTACGGAGTCAGTGTCCCAAATGGGCGTATTGACAGAGCCTGGGGAAATCGTCGTTACCCGAATCCCGTTTTCTCTTTCTTCGATCGCTAACACTTTAGCAAACGTGACCAAAGCGGCCTTGCTCACACAATAGGCTCCCCAGTTCGGAAAAGCGATATTTGCAGCAACAGAGGCGATATTGATGATGGTTCCCTTTTTGCGATCGCGCATAGCAGGTAAAACCCCCATCGTCGCTTGAAAAATGCTGGTTAAATTCAGGTCTAACACCCGTTGCCAATCGGTAATCGAGGTATCCCTGAGTAAATTGGTATATCCCATGCCCGCATTGTTAATTAAAAAATCAATCGGCCCAACATTCTGGGCGATCGCCTCAAAGCGAGTTCTGACTTCCGCAACTTGTGATAAATCAATAGGATAACTTTTTGCTTCCACCCCAAAAGCAGAAGCTTCCTCTGCAACCAATGCCAATTTTTCGGAAGAACGGGCTATTAGGACAAGATTACAACCAGCCTCAGCAAATTTTAAAGCTGTTGCTTTGCCAATACCACTGCTGGCTCCTGTGATAATTGCTCGCTGTTGCTGTAAGGAGGAAATCATAAAATCGTCAAGCGTTTTCTGGTAGTCGTTCTACGCTTTCATCAAGCATATAGAAACTGATCAAAGCAGGGCCAACACCGATTTAAATCTTTGAATTCTCACAGAGAGAAAAGTTAAATATCGTATATCGACTACAAGCAAGGTTAAGAAATGTTACAAAATTTTAACCTTCCCAATTATACCACTGTCGTTCCCTGAGATCGCCCATAAGACGTAAATCCAAAACATTGATAATTTCTTTCTTGAGTTACAACCAGCAAGGAAACGCCGCTAGTAAGAATTAAATTAAAAACGAGTATAAATACTTAAATTTATAGTTTTAGAAAGGCTTAGTATTAATTATTTCATAAAAGCTTCATTTAATTAGGCTTAATTTGATTTTCCTGATTTATTTAGACTTTCCACCTGTTGAACGAACATTGACGAATTTCCCTAACACTTCAAACCAAAATGGCGCGCCCATATAAATCGCCATCGCTGTAATAATCCATCCTAAAGCCGCAGAAAATGACTTTCCTAAATTGGGAGAACCTGCATAAATAGGGCAGTTTAACTGATTATTGGGACAATTGACTAAGTTTCCCGCATTTTCCGTAATGGGCGCGATCATTGGGGTATTACCAACAACAGCATTGATATTAGCGGCTAACTTTTCCTGATTTAAACTAGGTGTGGCGGCATTGGGAGAATTTCCATCAGATTGCTGAGAATTTTGAATAATTGTCTCGGCTCCCCCCGCTAAGGTTGTCCGCATTGCCGTATCGTAGGACAATCTTTCCGCAATATAAATTGAATCCAAATTGAACAAAATCGCGATCGCAAAGCCTAAACTAAAACACAGAAGTTGAGAATTGCGTTTGTAAACACCCGAAGCCCTTTCCATTGAACGATCAAACCAAGTTTCGATTTCCCGTTGAAACAACAATAATTTATTATCAGTTTGGTCTGCTTTTAAAGCCATCCTATCAGTTAAAGAGAGAAGGGTTTCTTTAAGAGAATTAGGAATTTTGTCAGAATTTTGAATTGAAGTTTTAATTGCCTCGATTGAATTGGATGTCTTTGATTTTTCGGGATCTTTTAACATAGTTTCTAGATGCCCTTTTAACTGTTGAATTAATACAGTAGCAAAGGTTTCAGAGGGGATATAGCTCGGATCAGAATGGGCAAATAGCTTTTTATATTTATCATCTAAACTTAGGCCATTTTTATGTCGTTGCTTAATAAAGAATGTCACAGAGGTATGGTTTAAACTCTGGACTAAGGCATTATCATAAATCGCTTGTCTCAATTCTTTGGCTGTTTTTAAATCATTTGCTTGTTCAGGATCATTGGAATTTGAGGAGTTATAATTTAACATCATTTGTAAGATGGCTTCTTTTAACCCCTTAGCACGCCACCTTAGAAGAGAAGCAATTAACTCTTGAATCCCCGAAACTAAAAGAGCACCTGCAATATAAACAATAATTAACCCAATGCCGATATCAAGCATTACCGCAGTATTCATCGTATTATTAGCAATCCCCTGCTATTACTCAATTAATTTCTAATGACTAAGCAATAATACTCGATTTAAGACTGCTAACAAATAAAACTTAATAATATTTCAACAAATAAGTTAAAAATAATAAAGTGATTCAAAATTTATCTTTTCTTTGTCTTCTGTTAATGTTTTAGGGTCACGCTTCTCTATGGAAAAGAGAAGCCTAATTTACTAAAAATTGTTATAAAAAAGGACAGAATCTTTTTCTGCCCTTAATTGCTTAATATAATCACGATGATCAAAATAAAGCTTTTTAATTGCTGCCACTAAAAACAACGTCTTGAAATTTGCTTTGGGCTTCCGCCATTGGAACTAGTTTATTTTGATTTTTCAGATCTTGCCAGTAATTAATAACTTCGGTTGCTTGATTGAGAACATCAATGCGATCATTCTCGGAAATCCAGTGCTTGGCTTCTAGTTCATCTTTTAATTGTTGCCAAGCGTCATTTCTCGGCCAGAAGAAGTAAGCAGTTAACGGGCTAGTTCCTTTTCCGACGATCTGATCAACGGCGATCGCCACATTTTGATCTAACCAAAGTACCTTAAGAATAAATTTTGTCTCCAAATGACCCCTCCAACGAAATCTATTAACGGGTTATGTAACATGACAATCCTCTATTTTAACCTAACTGTTGACCGTGCGGCCATTGAATAGACTCATGGCTTTTTCAACGCCACTTTTCAGAGCCATTTCTACCGAGTCAACGGCTAGGCTGAGGCTTTTTTCAACAATCGGGTTTTCTTCAGGAGAAAATTTTCCTAAAACATGGGAAATGGTTTCCGTGTCCCCCTTAGAGCGGCCAATCCCTAAACGGAGACGGGGAAAATTCTGACTGTTTAAATGGCTAATGATCGACTTCATGCCATTGTGACCGCCCGCCGAACCCGAAAGCCGTAAGCGTAGTCGTCCCAGTTCTAAGTCCATGTCATCGTAAATGACGAGCAGAGAATCAGGAGCCAACTTATACCAATCCATGACGGCACGAACCGCTTGGCCTGACCGATTCATGTAGGTTGTCGGTTTAAGTAAACCCACTTTTTGACCTAAAACGGTTCCCTCAGTGAAAAATCCGTGAAAGCGTTTGTTCTCCTGAAGGTTAAATTGCCAAGCGTGGGCGATCGCATCAACGACTTCAAACCCGATATTATGACGAGTTTTATTGTATTTGGCTTCAGGATTACCTAATCCCACAATTAAACGGGGAATGATTAAATTTTTAACAGTTTCTTCGGGCATCCGTTGTTATTACAAACATGAAGATTAATCGGGTCTTTGGAATAGGGTTTCTAGATAAACTCGCGAACAGGCGCGATAATTTCTCGAATCTTGTCCCCCATAGCTACCTTCATTTTGTAGCAAAAACAGAGACAACGATGCAGCGAATACTCGGTCTAAATCCCAGTTGGGATGGCTTTCCAAATATTTTGTTAAACTTTCGTGTAAATCTTCTGGTATTTCGGCAAAAATACTAACTGAAGTAGTCATAGGAACCTCGTTCAAGACAAAACCATCCTTCACGCTTCTTTTTTCTTCGCCAAGTTAACCATCAGCGATCAGGTGTGTAAGGTGTGCCCATTATTTTTAGCGGGAAGTTAGGTCACTTGTCAATGCTACGAAATATTACAGTAGCCCATAGAAAATTTTTATGTTTACGACAAAATAGGGTTTTGCGCGGTCTTTTTGTTACATAGCTTAACAATAACTCAGTGTTTATTAAGAAAGGCGGTCTTGATCTGAAGATTCCCCAATACCAAATCAGGAAAAAAAGGGAACTACTACCACTAGGGGCTAATCAGTGAGTGTCGACCCTATCCCTAGCGATGAACGCCAATTAGTTCATCCTGTACTAGGGAAAACTGGGGATTGTCTGGGGAAAACTAGCACAAGCAACCAGAGAATTTGGGGAAAACTTGGGGAAGGAGTCAGGAAAAGGGGCGCAAAAAATAAGAATTACAAAATTTTTACTCTATGCCACAATTAATTGAGAATCATTCAAAAATTAAATCAACGTAAGTTATGCCAGCAGCAAGCATTAAAAAAGGTTCCTTGGTCACTGTCATTCGGGAGAACTTGGATAAAAGCCTCGAATCTCAGGCGAGTGATCATCGTTTTCCCAGCTACTTATTCGACAGCAAAGGGGAAGTGATGGACATCAAAGATGATTACGCCTTACTGCGTTTTCATGTTCCCACGCCTGCGGTTTGGTTACGTTTGGATCAGTTACAAGTGGTTAATTAGTGATGAATTCTCTTACTCCTCCCGCGATCGCGTGCCAATCCTGTCAGGTTTCTATTATTGGGGCGGGGAATGTGGGGCGAACCCTAGCCCAGCGCATCGTGGAAAAAAATATTGCCAATGTAGTTCTGCTCGATATTGTGTCAGGGTTGCCCCAAGGAATTGCGCTGGATTTAATGGAGGCCCAAGGGATTGAACTCCACAATAGCCAAATCATTGGGACGAACAATTACGAAGATACCGCAGGCTCTAACATTGTCGTCATTACCGCAGGGCTAGCCCGTAAGCCTGGCATGAGTCGGGATGATTTATTAGCTATCAATGCCAAAATTGTCGTCGAAGCCGCTCAGAATGCGTTGGAACATTCTCCCAATGCCATTTTTATTGTCATTACTAACCCTTTAGATGTAATGGCCTATTTAACCTGGCAAGCCACTGGGCTATCCCCACAACGCGTGATGGGCATGGCGGGGGTTTTGGATTCGTCCCGTTTGCAGCTGTTTATTGCCATGCAGTTAGGGGTATCGCCTGCTGATATCAGTACT
>CAYZWO010000075.1:0-20781 GCA_964482215.1 uncultured bacterium | reverse complement strand
CAGTGGATAGAGCATCCGCCTTCTAAGCGGACGGTCGCAGGTTCGAATCCTGCCGTACCCGTCTTACTTCTTCGGTAATTTATATTGTGCCACAATTTTCTTGGCAAACTCTGGGACATGAGCCGCTAACTTTTCAGGGTAATTGCGTCGGACGTACAGATAATTGCGGGTAAAGTGGGAATCAATACTAAAACGGGCATATTCTAAGCCTTTTGGCCCGATGAATTTGTCGATGATAACGCCGAGGATTTTCGCGACCCACATGGGCAGGGTAACGGCTTTATCGTAGGCTTCAATGCTTTGTTGAACGGCTGCTTTGCGATCGCCTTTAGAAATGACAGGTTGAGTATCTAATTGATCTTTAATTAGCTCAAGCATTTCTCGGCCCGTTTCATTGCGAACCACAATCCATTGCCAACCGAAGGTCGCCCCCATATAACCCACAACTAGATCAGCCAGGGAGTTAACGTAATCAAAGCAACTCATGCAAGATGGTGCGAAAACATCCTTTAATTGATTGGTTTTTAAACCAAAAAAGGGAACCATTTCCACTGAGCCATCCTCATGCTTGAAATGTACCCGAAAATCCTGCATGAATTCGTAATGCACCACGGTTTCTGGTGATCGACTGGTGGTTTCTAAAAACTTCTGTAAGCCGTCTCTGGTGACGTTATCAACGCAAGGAGTCCCTAATACATACAGTTTTTCTAAGCCTAATTCTTTTTCAACGGCTCGCAGGGCTTGGATCTGACAACCAACCCCGATGACTAATAGGCGTTTCATACCCGATTTAGCTACCTGTTCCAAGACCGACAAATTAGGCGATAGGGTGGGTTTGTTGACTCTTGCGGCTAAAACTTCTTCAGGCGTGCGGGCAATCACAGGCATGGGTTGAAAGCGGTCTTCGGGCGTATTCTGCACACAGACGACTCCTTCTACTAAGCCTTCGGTCAGCATCTTACAGGCCAAGCTACTGACGATGCCTGTCCACTGTGCGCCTTCAATGGGTTTCTGTTTGCGGGCCATCATCATTTCCTGATGTACCCCAAAGTACCAATCGTCCTGATTATTTAAATCTCGACTACGACCGTGGGCTTCGGCTTCCAATTCTGCAACCTGTTGATTAAGAAATGCACAAGCTTCCTTGACATAATGGATATAATAGGTATCGCAGAGTCCACACTCGCTACAGAGTGCTTTGGCGGGACGAGGACTGCCTGGTTTTAATGCCCTGGCTTTTTCATGGGGAGCAGTGGCGGTCATAGCTTCAAAGGCGATCGCAATAGGGTTAACAATCTCTCAAGTTAACTCAGAACGGAGTCGCTATGTCAAAAATCTTTAAAGATTTGTAACGACATTCGACCCGTTTTTTGTATGATGGTCAAGAGGCCTTTAATGAATCCATCCCCTAGTAAATAAGTAGAAAACGTTAATAAATGGAGGAATACTGTGTCTACAGATGTATTAGAAAAGCGTTCTGCTGAAAGCGTAACTATACGCAAACCAGCCCCCCGTTATAAAGTTTTACTCCATAATGATGATTACAATTCGATGGAGTACGTTGTCCAAACCTTAATGCAAACCGTTAACGGCATGACCCAACCCCAAGCCGTTGATATCATGATGGAAGCCCATACCAACGGCCTAGCGTTAGTGATTACCTGTGTTCAAGAGCACGCAGAATTTTATTCAGAAACTTTGGTCAATCATGGCTTAATTAGCACCATTGAGCCTGATGAATAACGAATACAAACGACAATCCTAAATAATTTACATACAATCGATTTTGAAAATTAATTGGTCTAAATTTGCAACTTCCCCAGCACCCCAACGGCTGGGAATTTTTATTGCATTTTTATTGCTATTTTGGCTTCCTTTCGCCTTGCCCTTATATTTCCTACTTCGATCTGACCCAAATTTAACGACCATTGTGACGATGAGCGCGTTATTTGGGGTCTTTTTATTTCTGTTGAAGTTTTGGGGCGATCGCGTTTACGGCATTAAAGCAGGATTCAACTTTTATGGCTTAGTTTGGACAAGGCAAAATGGGGTTAATTGGCTCAAAGGTTTAAGTATTGGTTTATTATTTACCTTCTCTTTATTTATTACAGAATCGCTGTTTGGTTGGGTAACGTTGCAACCGTCTAATACGTTCTTATTAAAAATTGTTTTAGAAGGCAGTTTAACGGGAATCGGCGTAGCGTTTGCAGAAGAATTATTTTTTCGGGGTTGGTTATTAACCGAATTAGAACAAGATTATTCTTTAAAACAAAGCCTGTGGGCCAGTTCCCTTATTTTTGCCTTATTGCATTTTTTGAAGCCCTTACCCGAAATTATCCGCACTTTCCCCCAGTTTCCCGCCTTAGTTTTGTTAGGAATTATTTTGGTCTTAGCCAAACGTTCCCATCAAAATCAATTAGGCATTTCAATGGGAATACATGGGGGCTTAGTGTGGGGATATTACATCCTGAATGTGGGCCAAATTATTCAATATTCGGGCACGGTTCCTGATTGGGTGACAGGGGTTGATAAAAATCCCCTAATTAGTATTATGGGGATCTTATTTTTGTGTTTATTACTGATTTGGGTTCAGCGTAAAAAATTGTTTATTAAAAATTGATTTTGAATTTTACAATTACGGACAGAATAGTATTATGTCTCTACAATATTTTGCTTTTTTTGTAGAGATTTTAACACTGTTCAATCCTTTTGACGCTTTATTTATTTGATAAGCAGTTTCTTTTTAAGCTTCTTCCCAAAGTTCTCGAACGCCATCGGTAGGGAGCCAACTGGCAATTTCCTGAATGCGCTCTTGGGAAAGTTCTTTTTTCGTTGCAGCAAATACAGCTTTCACGGCTTGTTTACGGGCAGCATCTTTATTTTCAGGGCCTCTTTCAAAGCCACTTTCATTGGCCACTCGGAAGAAAAAGCGATCAGAGTCGATATTAAAAATTCCTGGCCCGTGCCAAGGTGGACGAACTCGACTCAAAAATCCCACCAAAGGATTCGTATCTTTCCACAAATCGGTTACTTCCATTTGTAAAGCCTTTTCCTTGGTTGGCAAAACTTCTTCATGTAGTTCTGCTGCCACGCGATCAGACGCTTCCGTTGACATCAAATCGCGCATGACTCGGAAAACGACTTCTGTAAAGTCCCGTGCATCATAAAAATCAGCAAAGCCACCTTCAACAGCCACTTTTTCCAAGAAAGACCGATCTTTATCCGCGATCGCGATTCTGGGATCGGCGGTTTCGGTTGGATCTAACTGCGACGACCTCACCTGAACTGTTTCATCTGCCATCATTGCATCCTTGATTAGTTCGCTAATCATGTTGATTTTGAATAAATCTTAGGCAGATTTTGAATAGCTGTCCTCTCTCAAAAGTTTAAACTCTCACTTTCTTAGGAGTGATTTTAGGTAGCGTTAACGCGGTAATGATGAATAGTAATCAAGAACTAACTACCGTTGACTAATATTAAGAATCGTTAGCCCAATAATTTCATCATTTTTATAACGAATTAAAATATCATCCTCTGTTAATTCGCTGTCATTTGCGGCTAATGCAGGTTGATGAAAGTTGATATATAAAACGTCTGCTTCGGCATCATAGGATGTCCAAATGTTTTTTTGAGGCAAATTTTTAAAAACATTCGCTAAATTTAAGTAACTTACGATATTAGTTTCATTTACAGCATTTTGCTTGATCATAGCGTACAAACAAAAATCTGGAAGGCTTATGAAGCAAGGCTTATAGAAAAAAATTGTGTGTGACGATCTCGGCAAGTGCTGTAAGGAGATACTGGTCATAATCTTTTCTTTTTGTTAAAACTAGATATTTATCATTTTTAAATAGCTTTACTGTCAACAACATGATCTTAGACGAACGCCAATATCGTATTACTAATGCTAGGCTGCGAGAATTTCAAGAAGCGATTGCAGAATTAAAAGCATTACCTGAGCCAACTGATATTAACGAAAAATTAGATTATCAATGCCATTTAGATGCTCTAACAAGCCAGATTGAAGAATTTCAAGAAGAAATTGCTGAATATGAAGTTCTTAAACAGGGAGAAGTTGGGCAATTAAACTTAGATTCTTTTGAGCAGTTGCCCCAAGCTTTAATTAAAGCCCGTATTGCCAGAGGATTAACGCAAGAAAAACTAGCAGAACTGTTAGACGTTAAACCCCAACAAGTCCAACGGGATGAGGCTAATCTTTATGCAGGAGCCAGTTTCAGTAAATTGTTGGCGATTAAAAAAGCGTTAAATTTAGAAATTAAGCCTCAAGTAATTTTTCAAGAAGTTTAAAAAATAAAAATCTAAAGCTGAATATTATGGCCTCATCATGACGAGGACTATTGCTCAACTTGTAAAGCGATCGCCGATCTTGTAGAGTGCGTAAAGAGGACAGCTTGTAAAAAACTACGATGACTTACTGTTTAGGATTAATTAATCGGTTTGGAATTGTCATGGGCGCAGACTCCCGCACTAATGCAGGGGTTGACTATATTTCTGCCTACCGTAAACTGTTTGATTTTTCTGTTGCTAAAGAACGGGTCATCATTCTTTGTACTTCTGGTAATTTATCGATTACGCAAGCGGTTATTAGTCAATTAAAGCGGGATATTCGCCTTGAAGAACCCCAAAATTTACACAATATTCCTCACCTGTCCGATGTTGCTCACTATATTGGCGGGAAAATTCGTCAGATTCAAGAGCGCGATCGCCAATGGTTAGAAAAGGACGGCATTGATTATCAGTGTAATTTCCTTTTAGGCGGACAAATTAAGGGTGAAGAAGCGCAATTATATTTAATTTATCCCCAAGGCAACTACATTCAAGCCACCAAAGAAACGCCATTTTTACAAATTGGTGAAACTAAATACGGCAAACCTTTATTGGATCGAACCATTACCTATGACACGCCCTTAGAAGCAATGGCAAAATGTGCCCTCTTATCCATTGACTCAACGATGAAATCCAATATTTCTGTTGGCCCGCCCATTGATTTAGTAATGTATGAATCTGATAGTTTAGTTTTACGCCATAAATTAAAGTTGCGTTTAGGCGATCCCTATTTAGCGAAAATGCGGGGTCTTTGGGAAGAGTACGTCCGCCACGCCTTTGAATCGATGCCCCATGTGGAATGGGAAGCCAATCTTCAGGATTCAGGAGAAGATATTTTCATTGACTAGTCTAAAATTGAGATACTCAATTAAAAATAAAAACAATTTATTTTAAAAGAGCGAATTATCTTAATTGAGTTGAATCCCGAATAGCTTTATCGGCTTCTGCTTAACTCAAACTCGCGTTACAATCATTTCAAAATTTTTTGCTATAAATTTAGTATGCCTATGAAAAAAGAAGAATTTTAAGATATTGTAAAGCTATATTTGTTAAAAGCTCTTTTTTATGAATCAAGTGTGGCGGTATTTAAAAACGGTTTTAAAAGTCATTTTTCGTCACCCCATTACGGGAGTTACTATCATTCCCATCTTGCCTGATGGTCGTATCGTTTTGATTCAACGCAGAGATACGGGACAATGGGGTCTTCCTGGCGGATTAGTGGACTACGGTGAAGATATTCCCACTACGGTAAAACGGGAGCTAACAGAAGAGACAGGATTAACCGTATTAGCCATTAAACGCCTAGTGGGAGTTTATTCTGCTCCGGATCGCGATCCACGAATGCACTCAATTTCCATTTTGGTAGAAGCTGAAGCAGATGGTAATTTACAAACTCAAGATCCTTTAGAAGTCAAAAACGTTCATGCCTTTGTTCAAGAGGATTTACCCTTGGGCAACCTGAGTCATGATCATGATCGACATTTAAAGGATTTTTTTGCAGGCTTTACGGTGATTGCTTAAGTAAGAGGTCTTTTTAAGGTGTGATAGTTACGCTAAAAACAATGCCGTTATCTTGCCAACTGTTTCCTTCAATGTAAGGAACTTTTCCTAAACGTTTACCCCAATCAAGGCGAGCATTAAAAGTTTTTCCATACTGCCACTGCAAACCTAAGCCAACGGAAGCGAGGGTATTGGTTTCGGGATTAGGGATTTCATTATTCCAGCCTGTTCCCCAGTTGACAAACGGAATAATTTGTAAGACGGCTTTTTCTTCAGGAATTCGATAAATAGGAACTCGTAATTCTAGAGCAGCAAAGGCTCCATTGTCGGTTAATAGGGTGTTTTGACGATAACCAACGACACTGCCTAAACCACCTAACGCAAATTGTTCCAACGACGGTAAGGAACTATTGGCTACTTGAAGATTAAATCGCGTCAGAAAAAGAAAATCTGGGCCGAGCAAATGCACCCATTGTCCCTGTCCCCGCCAGAGAAAATAATTGGAGTTGGGACTGTAGAGATTATATTGGACATCATAGGGAATGGTTGTGTTAAAGGCATTAATACCCAGATCAAATTCAGAGCGCAGTGCTAAAACATCGGTTTCACTCCGTTGCAGCCATTCTTGAGAAAAGCTTAGGGTAGATAGACGAATTTTGCCTTCAATATCCGTTCCTCTAGAGGGAAAGGGCGAGCCGAGTAAACTGGTAGAACTGGCTTGATGAGAAAAGGTTAATCCTAGCGCAAATTCATTGTAAGGCGTTTGCCAGAGGGGATGGCGAATACCAATTTCGTATTTTTGGTAGTTGGAATTAAGATCAAGCAGACTAAAGGGATATTCAATGACCTGGGCAGTAATATCACGAAAAGCTAAGTTGAGCGTTGTATTTTGAGGTGTAATGGGTAAGCTATAACTTAAATCAATTTCATCGCTACCATCCGTATTCAAATAAGTTCCTGTCAGGGTATCCCCATTTCCTGAAAGATTAATCTCCTCTAGGGTTCCGCCTCGACGAAAACTTCCCACTTGGGGATTGCGACCGTTATCCAAAAGAATACTGGGATAAAAGGAACGGGCGGTTTGAACAGAGACATTTAAGATGCTTTGACCCGGTTCGGCACTGGCAGCGAGTTCAGCAGAAATATTGTTAATAATGGGATTGAGTTGTAATAGCTGTAAGGCTTCCAATAAGCGGGGCACGTTTAGGGGAGTCGAGCCTGCTAACCAAAGGCGATCGCTGACGTAATTGGGATTTAATTTACCCTCAACATTGACGTTAATGGCTTCTAAGCTACCTTCCACAATTTGGATCACCACAATGCCATTTTCTAGAGTTTGGGGGGGAATATAGGCTCCAGAGGTGATATAGCCTCGATCTACATAAAACTGGGTAATAGCAGAACGAGCTTGCAATAATTCATCAAAAGTCAGCGATCGCTGCGTAAAAGATTGGACTACGGCTGCTAATTCTTCTTGGCTAAAAACGGTATTTCCTTCAAACTGAAAGGATTTAACGGTGATCTGCTCTGAATTATTGTCTACAGAAGGCTGAACTGATGGTGGTTGAGTGGGCGCGATCGGGGTTTTGGGAACCAACAAATCTTCAGGTAAGGGAATCGGAAGCGGTTGGGGCGGTGGGGGTGGGCCAAGCTGAATTCCTTGGGCTGAAGCCGTGCGGGTACTACCGAACCACAGGAGACCGACTAGCAAAAACTGCTGGAGAAAGGATCGGGAAACTGGATAAGTCATGGCAAGTGGGGGGGCGTAACCCCGAAGGATTGGACTTGCCAGCCGCAGACTGAGCGGTTAACACAATATTGCCGTGGGAATCTTTGCTCCATCCTTGAGCTTCAATAATAGATTTCGTCTTGAGTGTACTTGATTTTGCGGGCGGAGGAGTAATTTTTGGATTTTCTTGTGAAGAATTCGCAGGTAACATTATGTTAGTGCTAGGATACCCTAAATCGGTCAAACCTGTATTAATTTCTAAATTTTGTTGAGGATTGGGCGGCAATCCCCCCCGCCCTGTTATATAAAAAGTACCTCGGCTAAAATCTCCACCTTGGCTACAGGCTTGAACAATTAAACGACGGGGATCAATGACTTCCGTTGGTAAATCAAGTAAGCTACTTTGGGGATCAACATCGATGCGATTAATTGAAATAACGCCCAACTGGCCAAAGGTAGAACTAGCAGTAATATCACTTAAGTCAGTTCCCGTCTCTCTCGGTTCGATTCCAAAAATGCCCAAAGCATTAATTTGAATATTGCCTCCCTGTCCGGTAAAAGCGTTGGCAATAATGTCACTATTTTCTTGAGGAAAGCCGACGACAAATTGAGCATTAATATCAATGTTGCCACCATTTCCGCCACCACCAGCCGTTCCTGCGGTTGCTGAAATTAAACTATTATTTCGTAAGAGTAAAACCCCAGTCAGGTCTAAACTAATATTTCCCCCTTCACCGGTGGCGGTTTCTGCAATGAGTTGGCTTTGATTATTTAAAAAAACATCTGCGGCTTGGATGCTTAAATTGCCTGCATTGCCCGTTCCCGAACTACTGACAGTAATTTGGGAGGTATTATCTAATTGCATTTGATCAGACAGAATGGTTAAATTGCCTGCGTTTCCTTGGGCTTCACTACTGGCCAATAACTTTCCGCCCCGATTTAAGTCAATTTGATTGGCGTTAATATTAATGTTTCCGCCATTTCCTGACCGTAAGCTACTCGCTGCAATTTCTGCTTGGTCGGATACGGTTAATCGTGGAGTCGCGATCGCTAAATTTCCGGCTTGACCACTCCCCCTACTCGTTACAATTAAGGTACTGGGCGAAGTAAAAAATGTCTCCACTCCATTAGACTCTAGGACACGATCAGTTCCTTGACCACTCAAGGCAATTTCTTGAGACGCGACAATATTTAAATTTCCGCCTTGCCCTGATGAAAGAGTTTGAGCCGAAATTTTTCCGCCATTAAGTAGAGTTAATGTCCCCGTTGTTAAGTTAACGTTGCCTGCTTGACCTGGGGTTTGAGTAAAAACGAGTAAGGAACTGGCTCCAGTTATGGAAGAACTTCCTGATATCGTGACTGAATCTGAGGCTTGAATGGTTATATTACCGCTACTTCCCAACGCATTAGGGTTGAAACTGGGAGAAGCGACTGAACGAGTACTGATGCCAGCCCCATCTGTAAGAATTAAATTTTTGGTTGTTAACTCGATATCTCCACCTTTGCCATTGCCAGCCGTAATGGTATTAATACCGCTAGAACTAGCATTGCCGCCTTGAGATCCCGCCGGCTTACCTGTGCCTAGTAGTTGAACAGATTCAGAGGTCGAAATGATTATGGGTTGACCCGCTTTTTCCCCTAAGGTGTTAGAAGCAATTGTCGAACCATCAGTTAATTTGAGATTTCGTCCAACCACTTGAATGGATCCACTTCCAATGTCTTCACCGCCAAATAAAAATAATAAATTCGTTGCATTGACCGAGCTTCCATTTGTTAACTGGATATTTTGAAGGTTTTTTGCATTTTCATAGCCTAAAGTATAGCCCTGTCCGTTAGGATAAATATTGACTGCGCTATTAGCGCCTACGCTTCCTAATTCAATCCTCCCCCCCCCAACAAATACATTACTTTGGTTTAAAGATAATTCTCCCCCTACTAAACCCAACGTTTGACCAGGCAGTAAAGTCAAGTTGCTCTGTTGTAATTGAATGCCGTTAGCCCTAGAGCCGAATTGCAAGCCAACAGGAACACTCATGCTGAGTAAAGGTGCATTAGTGGCGGGTGAAGCACTAAATAGCTGTCCATCTGCAAAACGAATACTTTCGGCAGTGGTGGCTAAAAAAGACCCCAAAATATTGAGAGAAGCGTTGGGGCCAAACAGAATTCCGTTGGGGTTGAGAAAGAAAAAATTAGCTGGCCCAGACGTTGCCAAGCTTCCATCAATGAAAGAGTTTTGGTTGCCTGTCACCCGACTAATAACATTACTGACGGCAGGGGAAAAAACAAAGATCGCTGATCCACCCGTGGGAATAGAAAATGTCTGGAAACTATGAAATAAGTTCCCCCCCGCTTGGGTTCCATCGGTAATCGTAAAGTTAAGATTATCAGGACTGTTGACGCTGCTGGGATTACTCAGTGTGCCATCACTGCTGATTTGAGCGCGTGCTGAGGTCGAGCAGAGAACAATGCTAAACCATAAAACAATTGAACTCAGTTTCCCAAAAAAAGTGTTCATCAAACGCTTGGGGAGATTAAAGGGTCTTAATGGCCGTTAATTCTAGCATTTTCTAATCAATAATACCCATTGATAAAGTTTTGTTGAATTTTTTAGCATAAAAAAATCTAGAAGAATAACGACTGGGTTCACTTCTAGATTGGATAATTTAAGCTGATTAAACTTAATAATTATGATTTTTTCAGACACACTCGATAACTCAGAAGTTATTTTTATCAAAAAAACAGTTTTCTAAGAAGAAGATGGCTTGAGAACGACTTTAATGCAGTTATCGCGTTTATGTTTAAAGATTTCGTAGGCGTGGGGGGCTTCTTCTAGGGGTAAACGGTGAGTAATCACAAAAGTAGGATCGATATCCCCGTTTTGAACGCGTTCTAACAAGGGACGAAGATAACGATGGACATGGGTTTGGCCGGATTTTAGGGTTAATCCTTTATTAACAACGGCTCCGATGGGGACTTTATCGATAAAGCCGCCATACACTCCAGGAATAGAAACGGTTCCGCCTTTACGACAGGCGACGATCGCTTGCCGTAATACCATTGGTCGGTCGGTTTCTATACGGAAGGTTTGCTTAATTTGATCGTAGAGCGCGATCGCGTCGGTTCCGTGTGCTTCCATGCCGACTGCATCCATACAGGAATCCGGGCCCATGCCGCCCGTCATTTCTTTTAAGGCAATCCCTGCATCCATTTCTTCATAATTAATGACTTCTGCCCCTGCCTGGCGAGCTAATTCCAACCGTTCAGGAAAGCGGTCAATGGCAATAACCCGTTCTGCTCCCAACATAAATGCACTCCGAATCCCAAACTGCCCAACGGGGCCACAACCCCACACCGCAACCGTATCGCCTGGTTGGATATTGCAATTTTCGGCAGCCATGTAACCTGTAGGGAAAATATCGGTTAAAAATAAAACCTGCTCATCGGTTAAATCATCGGGAATTTCCAATAAACCTACATCCGCATGGGGAACCCGCGCATATTCGGCTTGTCCACCAGCATAGCCGCCCATCATGTGAGAGTAACCAAACAGACCACTAGGAGAATGGCCATACATTTTTTCGACCATCCAAGCGTTAGGGTTGGTATTGTCGCACAGTGACCAGAGATCGCGCTGGCAGAAGAAACAATTCCCGCAAGCAATAGTGAAGGGAACGACAACCCGTTGCCTGACTTTGACCCGCTTAACTTCCGAACCAATTTCAACCACTTCTCCCATAAATTCATGGCCGAGAATATCTCCCGATTGCATAGTGGGAATATAGCCGTCATAGAGATGGAGGTCGGAACCACAGATTGCGGTTGAGGTAATTTTGATAATGGCATCACGGGGATTAAGAATTTTAGGGTCAGGCACATTATCTACACGAACATCATTGGCTCCATGCCAACACACTGCTTTCATAATTAACTCCTAGTAATTTGCGTCGGGATGGGTGGTGTCTTCAATAGGGAGATTGCCTTTTAGCTGGTCAATGACTTTTTGGGTGCTATCGGGTCGGGGTTCGTTGAGATTCAGTTTTTCAACCAATGTGTCTTTAAAGGATTCAGGTTCTTCCTTGACTTTGGAAGAATAGCTTTTTGGGGATTGTTTATTGTGGGAAGTTTTCAGATTTTCTCGATTTAAGTAATAGGGTTTTGATGAGGAAGAGTTATCTCGATTGAGGTAATAGGGTTTTGATGGAGCATTGTCGGCGATCGCGGCTAGATTACTACCGAAGACTAAACCTGAGATCAAAATAATTGGGATAAAAACAACGGATAAAAAACGGAATAAAAGATTTTTAATTAAATTCAGCATAATTAACTCCTTGCTTATCAAACTTAAGCGCAACGGCTTTGGCCTTCTGTGGTGGCAATTTCTCCCGCTTCCATTAGCTGTTTAAAACGGGCTAGATCATCCCCAATTTGTTGTTCAGGGGATTCACCAAAAATTTTGGAGATTAAATTAGCGATCGCGCCACCTGGGGGGACATATTCCATCACCACTTTGACTTCCGTTCCCCGTCCGCCTGTCGCATTTTGAAACCGAATAAAACCTGAATGATTAATTTCTGCTCCTTCTACTGAAGTCCAAGCAATCAAGTGATTGGGTTCATCTTTGATAATGTCTGCATCCCATTCCACATTTTGTAAGGGGGCTTTGGCGATCCAATGCGATCGCGTCTCATTAAAAACCTTGACCGATTGCAGGTGCTTCATAAAAGCAGGAAGATTTTCAAAATTGCGCCAAAAACTATATAAATCTTCAGCAGGACGACGAATCGTAACCGTTTTTTCGACCTTAATCGTCTGATCAACTCCCAAAGCTTCTTTGGCTTGTTCAATGGTGCTTTGATTGGTAACACCCTGATAAATTAATCCTCCCCCTGCGATCGTGGTAAGGATTCCCCGCAATGATCCCTGTTGAATTCCCATCAATACCAAAGCTCCACCGCCAATCAGAGAAGCCCAGCGTTCAATTTCAGAAGGATCATTACTTTTAGGAGATGCGGTAACATCCGATGGATTTGTTGTAATTTGTTCCATGATTTTTAGTGATTAAAATCACTTAATTTCCAAAATTCCTACGACGACTTTTACGACTTACTGTAATCAAGATATGTTGTTGAATACGCCTTCCTTAAGAGAGATTAAAAAGCAATTTACTCTAATTTAGAATAAGCCAATCCATCTCTGCTTTTGTTGCTAAATTTGACTGATTTATGAAAA
The DNA here is from genome assembly GCA_964482215.1 of uncultured bacterium. GTDB lineage: Bacteria > Cyanobacteriota > Cyanobacteriia > Cyanobacteriales > Microcystaceae > Snowella. The sequence continues at coordinate 7,976 of CAYZWO010000075.1, read as the reverse complement.
TTTTTGTATTAATTTAAAAATTGTTTTATTTCTCTAATTAATCTATAGATAGGAATAGGAAAAATTGCTATATCTTTAGCTGATTTCAAGCAAGCTCTACATTTAAATTAATATTTTCATAAAAGCTTACTCAAACTTAACTTAAACTGTTGAGCCTGCTAAAAAGATAGCTGTTTTATCAGCCAAAAATGAGAGTCTTTCAACTAGCTGTATCAAAAGAAAGGCGACTAACAAAAATGATTTCTAGCCGAGGAGTGATTTAGTCAGAATCGACAATCAGTAACGTAGTTAGTAACTCACTATGTAAACAGGAGTGATCAGCATGAAACTTTCTAAATTTTCCCAAATCGCAGGGGCTGGAATCATTGCTTTTAGCTTAGCGAATTTACTCTCTGTTGTCCCCGCTTCTGCTCAAACTTCCGGTAGCTCAGGCTCAGGAATGGGAACAGATTCCACGACTGGGACAACGGGAACTGGGACAACGGGAACTGGAAGCAATTACGGTACAGGAACCGGAACAGGTAGCGATTATACGACCACAGGTTATCGTGACAGCGGTTTTGATTGGGGTTGGTTAGGACTCATTGGTTTAGCAGGCTTAGCTGGTTTAGGTGGCAAAAACCGTCAAGAACATACCAGTGCCTATAGAGATCCCAATATCCGTTAGAAAACTATTCAGGATTGATAATTGATCGCTTTTGAACAAAATAATTATTAACGCTTTCTGAAAAACAGTAATAAAACCCTTCTGCAAGCTCCAAGCTTGCCATTTTTTATAAAGAATATCTTTTTAATTAAGAAAGAAAAATAATTATTCCTTCAGAGGCAAGAGCGATCTTATCAAATCCTATCAAAAAGTAGATGAAGTTAATTACTTTTTCATGTCAGATTAGCCTTATAACAACACAATGAAAATTTAACATCTAGAAATCAAGAGGGAGAACATCTTTTATGGTGTCTACATTAACAGATGAAAAGCGATTAGCAACAGCCGAAAAACTGGCTGACATGAAAGCCGTTCAAGACTTGTTAATTGCCAATGAGCAAGAATTTTTACAACAAAGTAATGACCGTGATATTCGCGATCGCTTTCAAAAAATGTTGGAAGATGATCAAAAAAACCTGGGTATCTTAGAAACCGTTATTGTTCAGTATGGTATCCAGTCTGAACCTCGTTCAACTATCGTCGAAATGACTGAGAAAGTACGGGAATTAATGCACAGCTCTGATCTCAGTTTTTACGAAAAAGTTGCTCAACACGAACTGCTCAAACATGGTCAGGTCATGTCGGGCTTATTAGTCCATAAAGCTGGCCAAATCGTCGGCTCTGACGTTGAAGCAGCCATTACTCCCTTGAATACGGTCAATTTTGAAAACCGTGCCCACCAAGAGCAACTCAAAGGGGTATTAGAAGTGTTAGGAACCCGTGAATTAACGGGACAAGACCCTGATCAAGGCGTTTGGGGACGGGTACAGGATGCCCTTGCTGCTTTAACTGGAGTCTTCGGGAGTGCTGTTACCCAAGGTTCCGACAAATCCGATATGAACATCCAAGATATTTTGCGGATGGATCACAATAAGGCCAATATGTTGATTAACAACATCATGCAGTCCGATGATCCTCAAAAAATCCAAGAATATTTTGGCCAACTTTATATGGATCTCTCGGTTCATGCCCAGGCAGAAGAACAAGTGGTTTATCCTGCGGTTCGTTCCTTCTACGGTGAAGAAAATACCCAAGAGCTTTATGAGGAACAATCTGAACAGAAACAACTGCTGGAACAATTGAAATCTGCAAGCCCAACTTCTTCGGAATTCAAATCCATTCTCCAAGATTTGGCAGACCTCACCAACGATCACATCCGCCAAGAAGAAAGCACCATGTTTGCCGCTATCCGTAATAACTGCTCTAGTGATCAAAGTGAACAGTTAGCAACCCAATTTAAGGAAGCTAAACGGCAACTACAATCCGAAATAAGTAAATCGATTCAATAAGATAACCGATTGATTCATAATCCATCTTTAGCTTTGTGGTGGCTTTAACCTCTTGCCTAGTAGGTGAGGGGTACTTTTTTGGAAATTAATCTTGGCTATAATCATTAAACATTTTCTCTTCGCCTGCGGTAACGGCTGGTGTATTGACCGTGAATATTGACACAATAGGGAACTAAGTAACTTAAAATTCCTGAAATCCATCTATCTCGCGTCATTGAGCCTGTGATTAGGGTAGAACCATGATTAATCATCAATAAAATTGAGCCGACAACTAGTGCAACTTTAAAAGCTGTTGGCATCATTTTTTTGTTAACTAAGCACAAACAAAAGGCTTGGACAGATTTCATTGATTGATGAGAGAGTAATGGGTCAAGAAGTTATTTTAAAAAGCAACTTTAATATTGAATATTGAATAATATGTTTAGATTAGCGATTCAACTCGATATTTTCCAATGGGGCTAGGCGATCGCGGATAAAGCCATAATCTATCAATTTCGCTTATGGGGTGACTCGGTACCCCAAAGTTAGTTTAAACTGAAAACGATTTGCTTTTTACTTTGAATCCTCACTGGTTATGTCTACAGGCCCTTTTAAATCTGCCTTACGCAAGCTCAATGCCGAGAAGCGTAAATGGGGCGTAACGGTGAGCCAGCACACGCCGAAGCGAGTCAATCGGTGGTTTAAATGGTTAGTTCCAGGCTTATTTGTCAAACGCTGGTTACTGATTAGCTCCGTTGGTATTAGCTTTTTGATCTTAGGGTTAGCCATTTGGGTAAAATTAACCCCTATTTATCGTTTAGGGGAATTTGTTTCCCAAACTATTGAAAAATTAACCCAGGTTTTTCCGAGCTATATTTCAGGGCCCGTATTATTCTTTTGCGGTCTCTTTTTTGTGCTGTGGGGCCAAAGTCGAACCGTTAATTCAATTACGGAAGTCTTACAGCCCGATGGCAACAAGGAAGAATTAGTGGATGTTCTTTTAGCCCATCGTCGCCTCAATCGTGGGCCGAAAATTGTGGTCGTTGGGGGAGGAACGGGACTTTCTACGTTATTAAGAGGTTTAAAGCAATATAGCGCGAATATTACAGCAATTGTCACCGTTGCTGATGATGGCGGTTCTTCAGGACGATTACGGCGAGAAATTGGCGTTTTACCGCCAGGGGATATCCGTAACTGTATTTCGGCTTTGGCTGATGAGGAAAAGTTATTAACCGAGTTATTTCAATATCGCTTTGAAGCCGGTGGGGGCTTAGTCGGCCACAGTTTTGGTAACCTGTTTTTAACGGCAATGACGGAAATCACAGGGGATTTGGAACAGGCGATCGCGGCGAGTTCTAAAGTCTTAGCGATCCGAGGCAAAGTATTACCAGCAACCTTAACGGACGTAAATCTCTGGGCCCGATTAAAAGATGGGCGTTTGATTGAAGGAGAGTCCAATATTACGGAAGCAGGCGGTCAAATCGAGGAAATTGGTTGTTATCCCGAAAATCCGATTGCGTTACCCGCAGCCATTCGAGCCATTGAGGAAGCGGAATATATCGTGATTGGGCCCGGTAGTCTTTACACCAGCGTTATTCCCAATTTGTTAGTGCCTGATATTCGAGCCGCGATCGCGGGGGCCGATGTGCCACGTATTTATGTCTGCAATATTATGACGCAACCAGGGGAAACTGATGGTTATACGGTGTCGGATCACCTAAGAGCGATCGATCAGATTTCTGAATATCGGCTTTTTGACGCTGTTCTAGTCCAACGGACTCCCCCTTCCCCTAACGCTTTAAGACATTATGCTGCCGAAAATTGTCATCCTGTTTTTTTAGACCGAGAAGTCGTTGCCAACATGGGGTGCCGTATTGTTATTGCCAATATCATGGATGAAAACGAACAAACGAATAAAGTGCGCCATGATCCCCAACGTCTGGCCAGAGTCTTGCTCCGTTGGTATGGTGGCCAATAAAATCAAAAAAATTATTTAACGCGCTAAATTAGTTCACTACAGCGGAAAACGGCTTGACGTTGTGCTATCTGTTAAGCTTTTAAAGTTAAGCTCTTAAAACATCTCATAGGCGATAAAATAGGGTTTAACTTGTTGACCACAGCTATGAATTTTTGGCTATCGAAGAATAAAAGTTTCCAATTTCTGACAATTGGAATTATTGCTTTGGCTTACTATGGCTTAGCAGAAATTTCTCGACAGTTAGCCTCTACACCGCAAGATGTCACCCCAGTTTGGCCGCCCGACGGTTTAGCTTCGGCTTCGGTTCTGCTCTTTGGTAATTGGGTTTTACCGGGTGTTTTTATTGGCTCTTTTTTATCAAACATTGGCGCGTTTTTAAAAGCAGGTAGCCATTTTTCTATTGTTAATTCCGTATTACAAGTCCTTGGTATTGCGGCCGGCACAACCGCAGGGACTGCCTTAGGCGTTTATTTATTACGTCGGCAAACCCAACAGGGCAATCCGTTTGAACGCTTACCTTCTCTGCTGGGCTTTTTTGGGTATGTCGCCCTAACAGGCCCCCTAGTTAACGCAACGGTTGGGGTCGGCTCTTTGGCTCTAGGGGGAACGCTTCCCTGGTCAGTTTATGGCTCCGTGTGGTTAACCTGGTGGATTTCTAACGTGGCGGGTATTTTTATTTTCACCCCTGCTTTATTTAGTTGGGGACAATTTTTACGCCAAAAGTCTGCTTTTAAACCATCAAAATCCCTAATTTGGCCAATTTTAGAATCCAGTATTTTATTTGCCTTAGTTTTAGCCATTAGTAGCCAAGTTTTTGAACATAAGGCTTTAATTGCTTATTTATTTATGCCCTGTTTAATCTGGGCCTGCTTTCGGTTTCGGCAATTGGGGGCGACGACCTTAATTGTGGTGATAGCTTCGATCGCAGTGGTGAGTACCGTTAAGGGGGCAGGAATCTTTGCAGTAGCCAATTTAAACCAGTCGTTATTAGAGTTACAAAGTTTTATCTCGGTGACGGTGCTCACGACCTTAATTTTGAATTCAGCCCTTTTGGAACGGCAGGAAACCTTAAGACGGCTCCAGCGATCGCAAACGGAATTAGAAAGTAAATCTCAGGAATTAGAACAAAGCCAAATTCAATTAACCGCTCAAAATTTAATTTTGCAAGATGCCAAACAAGCCGCAGAGGATGCCAACCAGGCCAAGAGTGAATTTTTGGCCAATATGAGCCATGAAATCCGTACTCCCCTAAATGCAGTTCTGGGATTTTCTGAACTTCTCGACCGATCCGTACAAGACCCTAAAGCCAAAACCTATTTAGAAGCCATTCAAAGTAGCGGTAAAACTTTATTAGCCTTAATTAATGACATTCTCGATTTATCCAAAATTGAAGCCGGAAAATTACAAGCCCATTACGAACCAATGGATCTGCCGAGCGTGATCTATGACATGGAAAAAATCTTTTCCTACAATGTTCAAGAAAAGTCATTAGAATTAATTATTAAAGTAGCTGAAAATGTCCCAAAAATTATTCAATTTGACGAAGTTAGATTACGGCAAATTCTATTTAATGTAATTGGCAATGCCATTAAATTTACGACCGAGGGTTATGTCAAAGTTACCGTAGATGCAAAATTGATTACGCCGCAAAAAGCGAATTTATTTTTAACCGTAGAAGATAGCGGAATTGGCATTGAGTCAAGTAAACAAAAACTCATTTTTCAACCTTTCCAACAAATTGATGGTAGTCGCACTCGTCAATATGGCGGAACCGGATTAGGATTAGCAATTACCAAACGCCTCACAGAAATTTTAGGAGGGGCTATTCAACTCAGAAGTCGACTGAATCAGGGCAGTTGTTTTGGCTTTACATTTTATGATGTTGAAGTGGTTTCCCAACCCTTAAATGCTTCACTCACAACGAATTCACCGACTAATTTTAATCAATTTCAGCCCCTTAGTATTTTGATTGTGGATGATTCCTTCGTCAATTGCCAATTACTCAAGGACTATTTTGCCAATAGCCATCATCATATTGTTACAACAACGGAAGGATTGGAAGCGATCGCGCTGGTTAATACCTTTGAACCCGATCTAATTTTGTTAGATTTATTTATGCCCGATCTTGATGGTTGGCAAATCTTAGAACGCTTAAAACAAAATCCTTTAACCCAAGAAATTCCGATTATTATCCTAACAACAACCTATCCAGAGAACATTCATCTTTTACAAAGCTATTGCCAAGGAATTTTATTAAAACCAATTAATACTCAAGATATTTTCACGGTCATGGCACAAATTTTTTCAGTGCAAATTGAACATGACAAAGAAACAATTTCTTCGCCCCCCTTTTCCCTTTCTTCGAGCTTCAATTATGCCAGTTCTCCTCTTCTTAAAATCAATGAATCCAGTCAATTATCTAATTCCGAATTTGCGGTTAATTTAGAGCAATTGTTGGTTAAATTAAATTCTTATCAATCATCCCGTTGGGAACCGTTATTAATAACGATGAAAGACAAAGATATTCAGAATTTTACCCAAGATTTAAAAGAGTTAGGTAATGAATATTGCTGTCGTTTATTGGTCGATTATGCCAATCAGTTGGAATATTTTTTAGCAGAAATTGATTTAGTATCCCTATCCCAAACGTTACAACAATACCCAACCCTATTAGAAATGCTGCAAAAAGGAAATATCAATGCTTAAGAAATCATCGAAAATTGATTGCGCCCATTGGCTTTGGCTTGATACAAAGCCTTGTCACTTTGGGTAATCAATTGCTCGAAGGTACTATCGAATTCGGGAATTTGGGAACTGATGCCCATACTGACGGTAATCCATTCCTCGACTCCGTAAGCATGGGGGATTTTTAAGGCAGAAACGGCTTGTTGAACTTGCTCGGCAACATGGATGGCTCCCTCTATTCCGGTAGACGGTAACAGAATTACAAATTCCTCTCCGCCATAACGGGCCACTAAATCGGAGGAACGTTTGACTACCCCCGCGATCGCCTGGGCAATTTGTTTGAGGCAACTATCCCCTGCTTGATGCCCATAATAATCGTTATATTTTTTGAAATGATCCACGTCACACAGAATCAAAGAAATGGGTAATTGTTTGCGCTTTAAGCGTTGCCACTCCTGATTAATGGATTGATCAAATTGACGACGATTCGCAATTTGGGTCAAGCTATCAAGATTCACTAATTTTTCTAACTCCTGATTCGCCTGCTGGAGTTTTTGATACAGTTCCGATTGGTGAATGGCGATCGCCGTTTGTTGAGTTAATTGAATGAGGGGATTGAGTTCTTCTTCTTTCCAATGGTGGGGATATTGACAGTAATCGACAATCATCAACCCCCAGAGATTATTCTGATGGCTCAACGGCAAAACCGCTTCCGACTTGACCTGCCAATGGGCAAAATAATCCGATTGCAACGGCGTTAGGGTACTTTTATTCACATCCTCAATTAACTGGAGGCAATTATCGGTAAGATGAGTGGGGACAGTGTTCGTTTCTTTTAACCATTGCCCATTAATCACAATTTCTCCCAAGCGCGACGGTAATCCCTCCCGAATCGACTCGGCAATAATTTCTGTTGCCTCTGGTTGAAAAGAACGACAAATGGCCACCCGATCTGCTTCTAAAAGATGCCGAATGCCTTGTACGGTGTAGTCTAAGATATCCTGTAGATCCGTGTAACTCAGAATATTGGTGGTAATTTCTTTCATCAACCGCTCTTGGGTAACTTGCCGCTTGAGGCGATCGCGGTATTGCTTCAGTTCTAAATGGGTTTTAATACGGGCTAATAGCTCAAACTTTTGAAAGGGTTTAGTAATATAATCCACTGCACCGAGTTCAAAGGCACGGACTAAATGGTGTTGCTCTTGGCTCGCTGTCAAAAAAATAATGGGAATATCTTGATAAAGAGGATTTTGATAAAGCCGTTCACAGACCTGTAAACCATCCAGATCCGGCATCATCAAGTCCAGTAAAATCAGATCGGGTTTGATGCGTTCGATCC
>CAYZWO010000074.1:19893-20998 GCA_964482215.1 uncultured bacterium | reverse complement strand
CGGGTGCCTGCCCTTTTCCGCTATTGGTTCCACTACTAACGGGAACGCCGGGCACGGGCGGGGGTTTATTTGGGTCTGCATTCCTGTCATCTGCCTCGCTTGTACCGTCAACTCTTGCAATTATTACGTCTAGGGCGGGCACGCCAGGAGAGAGATCCTGTCTCGTTATGAGTTCGTTACACACTATCGCGCCATCCCCTCGTCGCACTTTGAAAAACCAAAAAGTCCCATAGTAGACAGTCTCTAGCTCAACAAACCACGATAAAGGCCCCGGCCCATAATAGGTCTGTCTATAAGTCTCGTTAGCGGGCGGGCTTTTTCTGCGCCAGTAAACAAAATAATATGCCCCCGTTTTTCCGGGCTGACCGGGCCCCCCATCTGCTGTTCTTTGGGATTCACCCCCACCTTTATTTGAGTTAGGGGGCGGGGGGGAACCTTTCGGCCTGAATGGATCGGTCAATGCCGCTGCCAGTCCATACTGCCAACTGCCAAGCTGACCCGCTCCCTCGTAAAATGCACCCCCCAGTCCTACCCCCACCATAAACCCACCGGCCGCGACTCCAGCCCCCAGCCCAGCCCCTAAACTGATCCCACCTCCAACAACGGGTGGGGGCGGGGGAACGGGAATAAGCAGGATTAAGGGATCAATAAAATCTAGTATTAACCCTAAATAATCCAATGCAGAAATAGATAAAAAGCTAAAATCACCAATCATCTCTAAAACCTCGCCTTAAGCCTTTATTTTTACCCTTATCTCTCTATTAATGGCTGTAGAGTAATTTTTAATCGGTAGTAACCGACGTGCCCAGGGCAACGTTGGATTGCACTAAGGCTTGAGTGTAAATTTTTGCTGATTGGTTTCCCCAGTCGCGACTAACCGGCACGGACACGCGACACATATTAAGGGGGCCATGTTCAAAGGTGTCGATCACCCTGCTTATTCCTACATCAAGAGCGATACCCCCCGCCCCCGTATTAGGATCATACGGTTGCTCGATAATCGTGCTGCCATAATTTACGAGTTGGTAAGCTTGCGCTGCCCAAACTAGAGCTTTAGTAATTGTGTCTACGCTGCTGGGGATAGATCCCCCCGTTCCAGGAAGAA
>CAYZWO010000074.1:0-19883 GCA_964482215.1 uncultured bacterium | reverse complement strand
CTTTTGTCCAGTGTTTGCCCGTGATATTTAGATAGTTGGTGTCGATTGGTACGAAGGCCAGTCCTGTAAATCTCGTCCCATATTCGGGGATCTGACTCACAGACGTTTGACAAACCTTGTTTTGGGGTGAGCCCGTGATAACTTTCCACTCATTAACAGGCTGTAGTCTACGAGCTTCTTCAAATATCCAGATAATCGCTTTTTCGAGTGTGTTTGCGTCGCTGGGGATAGACCCCCCCGTGCCTGGCGTAAATGCTGTCATCTGCCTTCCCTCTTAAGTTATGGCTATCTTTACCCTAATCTTAGGACTGAAAAGACGCGATCGCGTAAATTTGTTGCATCTCGCAATCATTGGTATAGCTAGGGTTTAGCGTTTTTTGCTACTAGAAATAGGGGTTTCAACGTTTTGGGGTTGTAATTAGATTGTTTTTTGTTGCAACCTTGGGCTGTATCGGCTTGCGTCTTCCGTTTCGATTTAGATGTTTCAATGATTGATGTCACCCAATGCGCGATCGCGTCGGTGTCCTATTAAATTTTGGAAAGCGTTATAGAACTCCAAAGCGACGGGCAAGCGTTCATCACTTTTCTATAACGCTATATCTGGTTTTAAATTTTGGGATATTCCAAAAAGCACTATATCTAGGTATGTCAATTTAGGCGATCGCTAAGTGCTAGACGTTCATCACTTCTTACTGATACAAGCAAATATTGCCCAAAGTTTTATAGTACAGAATGGCTATTTTTCGACGACGGCGACAGCTTCAGGCAATGGGTAACATCTGCGGCAGCGGGCTAACCAATCATTTAGCGTATTGCTTACTATGTAAGCCTTTTAACTTTTAGGCTTATCAAATTAATATGACTAGTCACATTAAACCAGTATGGCTAGTTAGGTTAGTACAGTTTTAAATTTTTCCTTACGCGATCGCGTATCGGCAAGCGTTCATCACTTTTCTATAACGCCATGATTGCTGCTTTTTGGGTGTCCGGGTTGCTCTCGATATATCGAAGCAGACTATCCATTGATTTATGCCCGGTTAATGCTTTGAGTTCGTGCAAGTTAACCCCCTTATTCGCTAGTCGAGTTATGAACGTGCGACGGGTTGAATGAGTCGAGATACCCAGGGAGCTTAAGCCTAATTCATAGCAAACTCTTCTTAAGTGATAATCACAACTCTGGAAACTTAGGGGCTGGGTGGGGTCGTTAGGTTTAGGGAATAGATAACCGTCTTTCGGGGGGTTGTAATCGAGTAGAGCTAACCTTAAGACTGGATGGACATAAACCTGTCTAACCCGTGCTTTTTGCCCCGCTGATTGCTTCCTGATGGCTGAAGTAAAGGTGACATAATCACGGGGGGTTAAGCGTTCATCATAAATGGCACTAACCTGTAGTTGCCGAATGGCTCCCCAGCGTTCCCCCGTAAACATCCCAATTTGAAAGATTAATTTATAGGGTTGCTCTAACGCTTGAGTGATTTTACTCTCTTCATAACTTGATAAAACGTGTGCTTGTCCCTCTCGATTAAGCTTGCCCATATTACAATAATGACTAGGGATAACTTCAGATATTTTAGTTAAAATCTACCGAAAACTTATGAAGATTTTTAAGCTTTCCTAGTGACAAATCATCAAGCACGATAAGGGTTTGAAGGTTTTTAAGGTGTCTATAGATAACCCTTGAGCTTTTCCCTAAAACATCCAATATCTACCCCTTAAATATAGCCTATTTCTTGCAGTACCAAGCAATAATTTTTTCGGGTTCAATACCTTGGGATATGGCTATTCTGATACGTTCAACCTTTGCTTTAGTAGCAGGGCACTTGGTAGGCCCCAAGTGAATGTGCTTTACTTTCTTCCCTTGCCGATAGGAGTAGCGATAGTATTCGCCTTTCTTGGCCTTGTAGGTTCCGACACTTCCAACGTGTTTTGTTATAGAACGGGTTGAAACGTTGATTTTACGTTCTATAACATTAGGTTCATCACTTGTTATAGAACTTTTTTGAGTTGCCAGAGTTAGCGATCGCGCACGTTCTCGCTCATCTCGTTTCCTTTGAAGCAATGCTTCCAGTAGTTGCTGCTTGGTAACGGTCGGATGAGAAATATCACCCCCCTTACTTGGGTCATAAGAGGGGTGAGCTTGGGTCATAAAACTTTGAGCTTGGGTCATAGTTGGTTAGGCATAGGGTAAACCCTTGACATCACACCCGAATGCTTCGGCTACTTCAATAAGCGAACAGTTAAGCGTCTTGGCCAAGATTACAGCACTATCAAGAGATGGGCGGTTAACATGGCGGTTCCAATCCTGAATAGTCCGATAAGGAATGCCAGATACTTGCGATAACTGCTTCATATTCATTCCCTTTCCTTTGAGTAGTGCTTGCATAGGCTTAGGTTTTGATACATCTTCCATCATTATAGTTAAAAGTACAGGTTTCTGTGTTGACTTCTAGAGAAAAGCACGTTATCCTGTATTTCATAGGGTAATAAAAAGCTGTCCCTTTCCAGTCGAGAGGGGCTGTAGTCAGGGCAGTTTTAACCCTATTCTCTATCTATCTCAGTGAATATGCCTATGGAATAAAACACCTAATTTGTTTAGATGTTTGATTAATTCGTTTACGTTTAGAAGCACCATGCCGTTAGCTAGGGGGGTTAGGCAATACCCCTAGCTTTTTATTGGAAATTATTCAGTTATGAGTAAAAAAACATTGCCCGCTACTTCCGAATTTAAGGAAGGCGATCGCGTAATTTTGCCAACTGGGGAAACAGGCCGAATTTCACACCGACCTAACCCGCACGGATGGATCACTATTCGCGATCGCGACCAGAAACGCTTTTATTACCGAGATGAAATTCTTAAGGAGGTATTTTGACAATCGAAGACTATCCAATCATTAACAAGGTTGCTCAATCACAAGAGGTGATCAGACTATTCACCAATGAGCAGACTTTGTTTGCTATAACCTGTGTCCTGACTAGAGCTAGAGAGATAGCTACTTCTCCCAAGGACAAAGCGATTATCCAAGACATGATCAATGAATGCTGCAATGCTATCGAGCTTACCAACCCAGGGTTCATTGAATCCCTTAAGTCAATGTATCGGATTAAAAAACAACGAATCCGACTAACAAGAGCCAAAAACAAGAACCACCCACCACGCGATCGCCGTCGCTATCGTCGTTAATCCCTTAGTAATTTTTGGAGAAATTTATGGAAATTACTCAAATCACCTATCGAAGACTTAAGAACCTTGGCAATTATGAGTCTGAAGCCGTCGAAATGACGGGAACGGTAGAACGTGGCGATAGTATCGTTGACGTTTTCCATGCCCTAAAATCCTGTGTTTTAGAGTCTTTAGATCTTCTGCCCGTTGCTGAAGTTGACCCATCAGAGGATTTTTAATCATGACAACAACAACCGACGAGCGTACAGTCCTGACCGTCGTTCCCAGTGCCGTTTTTTGCCATATCAACGTTGCCAAGGCCAAAAAGACTAAGGTACATCGATGGGTTAATTTAGCTCAAATTAAGACTGTTACCTATATCGAAGAAACGGGAGAAATTCAGTTACATCCTGCTCAGGGTATCGCTATCAGAATTACTGACCCTGAATCGGTCGCTGAAATTAAGCGAGCGATCGCGTCCTATTCCGTTCATCCATGATGACATTCTCGCACCCTACCTATTTATCAAAATAGGGGGGCTGCGGTCGTGTCCAAAGCGATCGCCGTTGGAGGTCTGTTCGTAACGAAGAAAGCAATGGGCTTTTAGTATATCAAACGTGACCTTTTCCAACGCTTCTGGTTACAGACGGAAGAAAGGCAATGCGCCTTACATGAACATCGCAACATTTAATAACTACTAGCGATTATGAAACCAAAAATCTTAGGTCTTGACATAGGCAAGGCCGGGCTTGCTGTGGGTATCTGTTTGTCAGAGTTACCCCCGAATCTGCTTAATCACTTCCACACCTTAGACCGACGTAAAGACTTTTATCGCTTTACTCCCTGCAAGGAAGATGTCGAAACGTTCCTGAGTTTGAAGCCTACAGGGATTGTAATGGAACCAACGGGTTCATGGTATTCTGCTTTCTGGTTTGCACTCTGTCAGCGTCACGGAATCGAAGTTCATCACATCAGCCATGCCAGACTGAAGGCTCAACGAATGCACTACGGTTTCACCAATAAGACCGACGAGGAAGACGCGCTCGTTTTAGCTGCAACCTACTTTGATGATTACTTTGTTTACTCTGATGGGAGTAAACGCTTCCTAAAAGATTACAATCCCTTAGAATCTCGCTCAATTCGTGATATTACCTTGGAGATTGAGCAATTAGATAAAATTCGGGGTGAATTAGTTAGCCAGCTTAGACAACGATTAAGTTTTGAGTATCCCGAATCAGCCAATCAGCAATGGCAACGGGGTATAGATGGCATTACCCCTATCATTAATTGGATTCTAGGTATTCGTAACGCACAATCAGCTAAACGCGATCGCCACTATGAGAACTCAGTAAGCAGACTTTTAGGGATTGAGTTATCGGATTATTCCCGTAATCATGCTCAACTCATTCACACGGTCGAGACTCAGTTAACCGACTGTGAGAGCGACCTGGGGGCGTTACTCAATCATCCACGCTTTGAGCCATACACCAAAGTTTTTTCTCAGTATGGCTTTGGCTTGGGAATGCAAGGCTTACTGATTTACAAGATTTATCCGTTCTCGAAGTTCATGCTTAATGATGGAACGCCTTGGATGATTGAGAAAACACGGGAAGATGGCAAGCTGATTAAATTGGATAAATCACGCGCTGCTTTTCAGAGTTACCTTGGGCTGTCTAAGAAGATTGAGCAATCAGGCGACGGATTAAAAACAAAATGGAATGGCTCGACGATGATTAGAAGTCATTTGTATATCTGGTGTCTCGCTACGGTCTGCAAAGAAAATGTCAGAGCTGCTCATCCAAAGCGAATCATACTAGGGAATAAATTTGATGACCTTAAAAAGCGTGGTATCAAAGGAAAAGACGTTATCATTCGTTGCTGCTATGCCTTGACTTCAATGCTCTATAACGATTTAAGTAAGATGTAGGTACTTTTAGAATTCGCATAATTTAACCGCCTTGGGTGAAAACTTAGGGCGGTTTGTTATCCATAAGGAATGTTATTCTGAGTAACAGTTAGACGGATATACTAAGTTGGGAGCAAAAGCGGAGGTATAAACAGCCAGTGAATCCAATCGAACTTATTCAAAAAGGTGGCCTTGCAACAATGGTTCCACTCCTTTTTCTTTCTATCCTATCTATCAGTACGATTATCGAAAGAATTTGGTTTTGGAGCCGAGTGCTTTTAAAAGGTTCTCAGGCCTTAAATCGAATCTTAGATACGGCTCAACGAGACTGGGATTTAGCCGCGAAAGTTGCGAAGGATTATCAAAAGCAACCCATTGGTAAATTCCTCTTGGCTCCCCTACGTCTGAATCATCCCGATCCCGAAGTCTTTCATTTAGCCTTAGAATCAGCTGCCGATGATGAATTAGCCTTAATGCGCCGAGGTGATAAATTACTCGAAGCCATTATTGCTCTTGCGCCTCTGTTAGGATTACTCGGAACGGTTTTGGGGTTAATTCGGTCTTTAAGCTCTATTCAAATTAGTGATCTGGGAACCTCTTCTACGGCAGGCGTTACCTTGGGGATTTCCGAATCGTTAATTTCTACCGCAACGGGAATGATTGTGGCCATTATTAGTTTGGCGTTTTATCGCATTTTTAATGGGCTTTGGTTTAATCAAATGCGTGTATTTCGGAAAGCGGGCAGCGATTTAGAATTAATTTATCGTCAACGTTGGTTAGATGAACAAGACGCTCAATATACAACGGGTTATGATCCTCTGCCATCTGAATATAATGAACGTTAGGATTTTGAGAGCAGTCTTCTTTTCGTTAACTTTTACGCTTAATCTTTTCCCTTTTTATGACTTCAACGTTCAAATCAGACCGCAAATCCTCTGGTAAAACCAAAATTTACCATCCTACTCGTCCCTTAAAACTTTGGCATGATCAAGCCCCCCATGCTGATGAAGTCCGCATTGAGTTAGTGCCGTTAATTGATGTTATTTTTTGTATTCTGACCTTTTTTATTTTGGGGGCTGTGGGCTTATCTCGGCAGCAGGCTATCGGGCTAGATTTACCGAAAGCCAGTACGGGCGCGCCCCAAATGCGGGAGATGTTAGTCGTCACGTTAGATGATCTCGGCCAACTGTATGTCGAAAAGCAACCCGTTACCCGCAATCAGTTATTTGATTCTCTGAAAAATTATCATCAATATAATCCCAGGGGCTTAATGGTTCTCCATGCCTCTCGTAACACCAG
This sequence comes from uncultured bacterium, assembly GCA_964482215.1. GTDB lineage: Bacteria > Cyanobacteriota > Cyanobacteriia > Cyanobacteriales > Microcystaceae > Snowella. The sequence goes on along the minus strand of CAYZWO010000074.1, from coordinate 13,518 downwards.
TTACAATGATGTTGTTCAAGTTTTAGATTTACTGCGTCAAGTCGGCGGCGATCGCGTGGCATTGGCAACCTTACCGGGAGAATCTCAATCTTCTAGCTCTCCTAACCCAACCAATTTCTATAATCCCAATTTGGGGAATTCTAATCAATTTGGAAATCCTAATAATTTAAGTACACCTAACGGTGTGCCTGGAAATTATGGAAATTCTTTACCGCCCACCATGCCGAATTCCACCATGCCAGGGATGCCCAATACGGTGAATCCTGCCATGCCCCCTAATGTGCCAAATGGTTTACCCAATTCCTCCAGTATTCCCAATGCAGCGTCTCCCCTACAACCGATGAATCCAACCAGTCCCAGTTTACCCGGTACTGCCCCAGATTCCTTACCCAGAAGACGTTAAACACTTCAAATATTTCAATTCGATCAATTAGAAATGAACACGCTGAGCAATGAGTTGTTCCTCTAAGGCCGCAATGCGATGATAGGCGGCGGTAATTTGAGCCGTTAAGCGATGGACTTGAATATCTGCTGATAGGGGCTGCTCTTCTTGGAGTGTCCAGAAAGAAAAATGTTCCTCCTCGTCGTTTAAAACATCTTTATGAAACAACATTGCTGTCTGATTGTGGTCAGCATCGTGTGAAGCCGCATCAATGAGATGATTAAAGGAGACGGAATGTTTCGTATCTTTGTTATAAAAGGCTAAAGATTTATTGGTTAAGGCGGTAATCTGTTTACTAAGCTGTAACACTAAGCAATGAAGCTGATCAACTTTGAAATTAAGTTCTAGAATTTGTTCTTGTAGGGAGTTATCCATACCTACTTTTACCTACTTTACTCAGATTTTTTTCCATGTTAGAAGAAAAATTCCAAAGTAGAATAACCTTTCGGATTGATTTAACAATCCCTTCATTAGTCTTAATAAATAAGCCAAAATAGTTTTACGATATGTCAGATTCTCTAACCTTAGTCAGATTGAATCGCCGCTCTTTTTTGTTCAGTGCAGGAATGGCAATTTTAGGGCAAGGTTTGTCGAGTTGTGAGAGAAATTCCTCTTCGTTACAAGTTTTATTTTTAAAGAATTCTTTACCCCCTCAATTAATTAATCGTTTTCAACAACAAATAAAATCCCAAAATTCTGCCAATTTTAAAGCGGAATCTCAATTAAAATCCCTTTTTGAATTGTTAAAAACTTGGCAAAAAACAACACCGAAAAAAGCATCGTTATTGCCTCAGCTTCCTATTATTAATCCGCCGCCGCCCGCGATCGCCAATTTAGTGACCACAGGAGATGTCTGGTTAACCGAGGCCATCCAAAAACAATTAGTACAGCCCCTCAATTTATCCAATCTCTCCAATTGGCCGCAATTAAATCCCCGTTGGCATCAATTGGTACAACGCAATCAACAGGGACTACCTGACCCGAACGGACAAACCTGGGCGGCTCCTTACCGTTGGGGAACCACCATGATTGTTTACCGCAAGGATAAGTTTAAATCCTTAGGCTGGACTCCGAAAGATTGGGGCGATCTCTGGCGTAAGGAATTGGCGCAACGGCTTTCCTGTGTTGACCAATCTAGGGAAGTTATCGGCTTCACGTTGAAAAAAATGGGTTTGTCCTACAATCCGACCGCGTTGTCTAATCTTCCCCAACTCAAAGCCGAATTAATGGCTCTAAACCAACAAGTCAAATTTTTTAGCGATCGCTTTTATTTACAGCCTTTGATCTTAGGAGACGTTTGGGCCGCGATTGGTTGGTCAAATGAAATTTTACCTTTATTAGAGAGGGAATCCGACTTAGCGGCCATTATCCCTGAATCTGGCACTTCCCTATGGGCCGATCTCTGGGTTCAACCAAAATCTGCCTCATCATCCAATCCCCTATTAGAACAATGGCTTAACTTTTGTTGGCAACCGGAAGCTGCTAATCAAATTTCCCTGTTTAGTGATGGGGTTTCTCCTCGACTGGAAACCTTAGCTGCTAATGATGTCGTACCCAAAGTTAGAAATAATCCGTTACGCTTAATTCCAAACCAACCCTTAGATCGATGTGAGTTTTTGTATCCTCTTAATCCCCAAGTTGAGCAACAAATGTTAGCCCTTTGGCAAGAGGTTCGTAAAGTTGCTTGAGATAACTTTATAATTCAGCCATAAAAACCATTTAAGTTGAGCAAGGAAGAGTGAATGCTTCCCTATTTAATTAAACGTCTATTGATTGCCCTGATTACGTTATTGGGAACGAGTTTAGTTATTTTTATCATTTTAGCGATCGCGCCTGGTGATCCTCTCGGAGAATTAGCCAGTAACCCAGCCATTACCGAAGAAGTCCGCGAAAATATCCGCCGCAGTTTAGGACTCGATCAACCTGTTCCTGTCCGTTACCTTAAATGGTTAATGGCTTTATTAAAAGGTGATTTAGGCTATTCCTTCACCAGCCGTAGCCCCGTTATCGAACTGATTGGGCAACGTTTACCGACTACCTTATGGGTCGTTGGGTCGGCTTATCTGTTAAGTGTTTTAATAGCATTTCCTTTGGGTGTAATTTCTGCGATTAAACGATATTCTTGGTTAGATCAATTGGTGACAACCGTTAGTTTAATGGGATTTTCCTTACCGACTTTTTTAACAGGATTGGTTGCCATTATTATTTTTAGTGTGCAATTAAAATGGGTTCCTTTTATTTATAACAGCACCTTAGAATTCAATAGTTTTAATAATTTTGCAGGCTTAATTCAGCAATCCATTTTACCTGTTGGCGTTTTGGCTTTTTATCAATGTGCAATCTTAATGCGTTTTGTGCGCTCAGCCGTTTTAGAAGAAATTCCCCAGGATTATCTCCGAACAGCCTATGCAAAAGGATTAAGTCACTGGGGCGTTTTAAAAAATCATTTACTCCGCAATGCCATGATCCCTGTGGTAACTTTAATTGCCCTTGATATTCCTTCAATTTTTACAGGTGCTCTCGTGACAGAGCAAGTATTTCGAGTTCCAGGCATCGGTGCGTTAATGGTGGAATCAATTTATCGCAAAGATACGCCCGTTGTAATGGCTGTGACCTTTATTTATGCGGTGTTAATTATTATTTTTAATACCTTGGCGGATTTAACCTATGGATGGCTCGACCCCAGAGTAAAATATGACCCATAACGTTAATTTATCCCGTTATCAATTGCAAGCTTAATGATTTGTTGAAAATCCAATCGGAGGTTAGGAAAATGAAAGCGATCGCGATGACGCAACCAGGCTCACCCGAAGTATTACAACTGCAAGAAATTCCCGCACCGTCAATTCAAACACCGACGCAATTACTGATTAAATTAAAAGCCGCAGGGGTCAATCCCATTGATACCAAATTACGGCAACGCGGAACCTTTTATCCCGATCAAATGCCTGCGATTTTAGGCTGTGATGGGGCAGGAATTGTGGAAGCGGTCGGATCGGCTGTCCAGAATTTTGCGGTCGGCGATCACGTATATTTCTGTGCAGGGGGATTAGGCGAAGCAGGAACGGGTAACTATGCCGAATATGCAGTGGTTGAAGAACATTGCCTAGCCCATAAACCCGAATCCCTATCCTTTGCGGAAGCGGCAGCCGTTCCTTTGGTCATGATTACTGCTTGGGAATCCCTGTATGATCGCGGACGTTTAGAAGCAGGGCAAACCGTCTTAGTTCATGCGGGAGCAGGGGGCGTAGGCCATGTTGCTATCCAATTAGCCAAACTGCGGGGCGCAACCGTGTTCACAACCGTCGGAACCCCCGATAAAGAACGTCTAGTCCGTCAATTGGGGGCAGATTATCCTATCCTCTATCGACAAACGGATTTTGTAGAGGCAGTCCTTTCCTATACTGATGGGCAAGGCGTGGATTTAGCCTTTGATACGGTTGGCGGCAAAACCTTTTTTGAAACGGCTCCTGCGGTCAAAATTTATGGGGATCTCGTCACCATCTTGGAACCCAGTTTTAATGACGGGAATTTCAAAGTCGCCCGTAACCGCAATTTACGCATTAGTTTAGAAATTATGTTAACGCCTGGCCTCATGGGGTTAACGGAAGCCCAAAAACACCAAGCCCAAATTCTGAAACAAGCGGCTCAATGGATTGATGAAGGAAAATTAACCATCCATCTCGGTCAAACGTTCCCCCTAACGGACGCGATCGCTGCTCACCAATCGTTAGAAATTGGCTCAACTACAGGAAAAATTGTTTTAATCATCGAGGATTAGAATATCGGAAAACTTAGAATCGTTAGAATCAAAAGAGCCTTCCGTTTCTAAAATTTACGGCTTGTTTGTCTACAATAGAGTCTGTGATAAGCTTAACAACTCGTAATCTTTTTTTTAGTTTTTATGGCTCGAAAACCGCCTCGTTATAACCCTCCGCCCCGTTCCTACGAAAGAGAAAGAGATTATGAGCCGCCCCGCTCCAAGTTCAATATTAATTACGGGACGATCGCGTTATTTGGTGGAATTTTTGTTCTCGGTATTGGTGTTGGCATTGGCTTTAGTTCAACCGCCAGTTTTAATCCCGAAAACGTGGCCTCACGGGAAGTCATTGACCGCAGTGCGCCCAATGCTGAACTCTGTATTCAGTTTGGAGCCAGCGCGATCGTGACGGACATGCGGGTTTTTGTGACGTTAAATCCTTTTAATGTGTATGTTACCCAACCCGTTATGCAGCCTGGGTGCGTACTGCGGAAAAATAACTGGGCATTATTAGAGCAAAATAAGCTAGTGGATTCACGGCAGGTCAATGATTGTAAAAATCGGATGAATACCTTTGGCTTTACGGGCCCCTTAGAAGGAAAGCCTAAAATTGATTGTATTTATCAGAATGAAGCGGCTGGCAACTTATTTGTGAATCAACCTGGAGCCGTTGGCCCCCGTCCGGATACTGATCAATTTTAAGGAATGTGTTGCCGAACTCATCGAAACCGCTACACTTATTACTAACCATTTGGATTCTGGAAAAGCATCATGTGTGGAATTGTTGGCTACATCGGCACGCAAAAGGCAGTAGATATTTTAATGGACGGCTTAGAACGTCTAGAATATCGGGGATATGATTCGGCTGGCATTGCCACAGTTCTAGAAGGCCAAATTGAATGCATTCGCGCTAAAGGTAAGCTTTTTAATTTACGGGAAAAATTAGAACGGGAAGTCAATCCGTCACAAATTGGCATTGGTCACACCCGTTGGGCAACGCATGGTAAACCCGAAGAACGGAACGCCCACCCCCATCGAGATCAAACAGGTCGCATTGCGGTGGTTCAAAATGGCATTATTGAAAACTACCAAGTATTAAAAGAAGAATTACAAGAAAAAGGTTATCAATTCGTTTCAGAAACTGATACGGAAGTTATTCCCCACTTAATTTCCGATATTTTAGCAACCGTCGGCAATACCAATGATTTCTTTGGTGGCTTGCTCACAGCGGTTAAATTAGCCGTTGCCCGATTAGAAGGCGCTTTCGCGATCGCGGTTATCAGTGCGGATTATCCTGATGAATTAATTGTGGCCCGCCAACAAGCCCCCTTAATTTTAGGTTTTGGCCAAGGGGAATTTTTCTGTGCATCTGATGTAACAGCTCTTGTTGCCCATACCCATACGGTTTTATCCCTAGAAAATGGTGAAATTGCCAGATTAACACCATTAGGGGTAGAAATTTATGACTTTGAATTAAACCGCCTACGGAAATTACCCCGTACCCTCGACTGGAGCCACACAACGGTTGAAAAACAAGGTTTCCGTCACTTCATGCTCAAGGAAATCTACGAGCAACCCGCGGTGGTTCGGGCCTGTTTAGATACCTATTTAAATCCCAATTGGCACGCCAGTGATGCCAGTACGACTAGTCCTATCGAATTGGGTCTTGCACCTGAACTTTGTGAAAATCTCCAATATATTCAAATTTTGGCTTGTGGAACCAGTTGGCACGCAGGGTTAGTCGGTCGCTATTTATTAGAGCAATTAGCAGGAATCCCGACCGTTGTGCAATACGCCTCTGAATTTCGCTATGCCCCCACACCGCTAATTCCCCACACCTTAACCATTGGGGTTACGCAATCGGGAGAAACTGCCGACACTCTGGCTGCCTTGGAAATGGAGAAACAACGGCGTACAGGTTTAGATGCGGCCTATGCACCTCACATTTTAGGGATTACCAACCGTCCCGAAAGTACCTTAGCCCAGATGGTGGATCAAATTATTAATACCCATGCGGGTATCGAGATCGGCGTTGCAGCGACCAAAACCTTTACGGCGCAGTTAATGGGCTTTTATTTCCTTGCGTTGGATTTAGCCTATCGTCGTCGTACCCTATCCCCTGAAGCCTTAGAAGGAATTATCAATGGCTTACGACAATTACCCTCTTTAATTGAAGGGATTTTAGAGAAGCAAGAAAAAGCCATTGAAGAGTTGGCCCATGAATTTGCTGATACCCAAGACTTTATCTTCCTCGGTCGCGGCATTAATTTTCCCATTGCCCTAGAAGGTGCTTTAAAACTCAAGGAAATCAGTTACATCCATGCAGAAGGTTATCCTGCAGGGGAAATGAAACACGGGCCGATTGCTTTGCTTGATGCTAAAGTTCCTGTTGTCGCGATCGCGATGCCTGGCGAAGTCCATGAAAAAGTGTTATCCAATGCCCAAGAAGCCAAAGCGCGAGATGCCCGATTGATTGGTGTTACATCGGTTGATAGTGCAGAAACAAAATCGATTTTTGATGATGTTTTATTAGTCCCACAAATTGAAGAATTACTATCACCAATTGTTGCGGTTATTCCTCTACAATTATTGTCCTATCACATTGCCGCAAGACGCGGTTTAGACGTAGATCAGCCTCGGAACCTGGCAAAATCGGTAACAGTTGAATGAATAGCGTAAAAAATATGTAATTGTTGTAGAACAATAATAAAGTTGGACAATATATAATAAAGTTGGACAATATATAATAAAGTTGGATAATTTCTTTGGTGGATGTGTAGTCAATCATCTACAGGAGTTGTGATGCCTAGAAGCAAGCGAGATTGGACGCAAGCGAAGTTTGAACGTTATTGTAAGGAAGGTCGTGGTCAGGGTAGTGGGAAAAACTATCAGCCTTGGATTAAGACTCAGGACTTCGCTTCCAATGGTCGTGTTTCCAGACCCTCTGGTTGGAAGACCAACCGAGAACATCATCTTCTTTCTGATAACGAGACGCGACTGTTTTACGTATTTGAGTGGTCAGATGCAGTTGTCGATATAAGAGAACAATTTCCTTTGCTTAATTTAGATTTAGCCATGAGTATTGCTGATGAAATGGGTATTACCTACCCCACAGATTCGCAAAGCAATACGCCCTATGTTTTAACTACAGATTTTATGCTTTCTGTCAAGCAAGGGAAGAGTATAGTTCAGAAAGCACGAACTTTTAAACTAACCAAAGATTTGGAAACGAAGCGGGTAGCTGAGAAATTTGAATTAGAAAAACGCTACTTTGCTGCTCAAGGTATTGATTGGGGAATCATTACAGAAAAAGACATTCCTAAGCAATTAGCAGAAAATATCGAATGGGTTCATACTGCTTACAAATTAGAAGAAAACGCAGATATAAATCTTGAAGAATTACGCAACATCGCTTGTGTTTTAAAATTAAAACTTCAGAAAAGTAATGAAAGTATCAACATAATAACAACGTCCTTAGATAAGGAAATGAATATAGAGCCTGGGACATCTCTTTATCTTTTTAAGCACCTTATCGCTCGAAAAGAAATCATGATGGATATGCTGACAACTAAAATCTCTAGTTGCCCTTCTGCTAGCGAAGTTCAAAAAATAATTTTTAAAGAATAGAATGAATTATATGATTAATACTTTATTTGTAAATGACTTAATTGAGTGGATCAATGAATCAGGAAATAACTGTATAGAACGAGTTCTTTGGATTGATGAAGAATCTATTATTGCTTTTGTTTATGACATTAATGCTAAAACAGGATTTCCAGAAGCCAAAGAAGTTTCAGAAATTATGGAAGCGATAAATGATGGTCGTGCCTTAAAGCTTAAATTAGACCCGTGGGCAAGAATAGTAAGAGAGGAGGATTTGTCAGAAAAAGAAAAAGAAATCAGAGATAAGGCTTGGCGAATAATTTCATCTATTGTTACTCAAGAACCCTTGATATACTATCGGGATTATAGAGGCCCTTTAGTTCAGCAGGCTATTGAAAAATATAATTCAGGTAGACCTGAAGATGAATTAATATCAAAAACTGCTTATAAATATTTAAGAAGATTTTGGCAAAGAGGGAAAAATAAAAATGCGCTTTTGCCTGATTACATAAATTCTGGTGCTAAAGGAAAACCTAGAGCGTCTGGAGATAAAAAGAGGGGAAGACCAAGAAAATATGCACAAGTGGCAGAAATTGGTATTGGAAGAAATGTCACAGAAGAAGATAAAAGAATATTCAGATTTGCAATTGCTAAATATTATAATAATCCCAAAGAAAATTTTTTAACAACTGCTTATGATTTAATGATTAAGCAATACTACTCTGAAGATTTGTATTACGATGAAAACGGAGTAAAAAAAAGTATTCTGCTACCTCCGGATCAGCGGCCTACATTTACCCAATTTAAGTACTGGTACGAAGTAGAACAAAATGATATCAAAAAAACTATAATATCTCGTAAAGGCTCGAGGAAATTTGCTTTAGAAAACCGAGCCATTACTGGAACTTCTCAACTAGAAACTATTGGGCCAGGGTCTAGATATCAGATTGATGCTACGATCGCCGATGTATATTTGGTATCACTCTACAACCGCAATTGGATTATTGGTAGACCTGTTATCTATGTGGTAATTGATGTTTTTAGCCGCATGATAACGGGGGTATATGTTGGATTAGAAGGGCCATCTTGGACAGGAGCAATGATGGCTTTAGCTAATGCTGCCACAGATAAAGTAAAGTTTTGCCAAGAATATGGTATTGAGATCTCTGAAGATGAGTGGCCATGCAAGCATGTTCCTGATGTAATTTTGGGAGGCCGAGGCGAATTAGCAGGAATGAATGTAGAAACATTAATTCCTAACTTAAATGTTCGCATTGAAAATGCTGCTCCTTATCGAGCAGATTGGAAAGGATTAGTGGAAAGGCAATTCCGTACTATTCATGAGAATGTCAAACCCTTTGTCCCTGGTTATATAGATACTGATTTTAGGCAGAGGGGAGCACATGATTATCGCCTTGACGGTAGGCTTAACTTAGATGAATTTACTAAAATAGTTATCTTTTTAATTCTCCAACATAACAACCATGATTATTTAAATAATTATGCCAGAGATGAGATGATGATTACGAATGATGTCAATCCTATACCTAGAGAATTGTGGACATGGGGAATTAAAAATCGTTCAGGTAGGCTAAGAACTTTTCCAGAAGATATTGTCAAGCTCAATTTAATGCCAACTGGACAAGCAAAAATTACAGCTCGTGGTATTAAATTTAAAGGAATGTATTACACTTGTGAGAAAGCAAAGAAAGAATTTTGGTTTGAAAAATTTAGAAGTAACTTATTACCTAAGTCCGAGAAATCATTAAGTATATCTTATGATATTCGACAACCAAATTTTATTTATTTGCGCTCACCAGATGGTAGAGATTTTGAAAAGTGTTGGCTTTTAGAATCGCAAGAAAGATATTCAAATAAAAACTTTTATGACATTGAATATCTATTGGATTATGAAAAATTACAAAGTCAAAAAAATCAAGGTGTTCGGCTACAAGCAAAAGCCGATTTAATAGCCAATATAGAAAGTATTGTTAGTCAGGCTGAAGGGGATGCTGAATCAGCTTTAGATAGTAATATAAGTAACAAGAAAAGGGTTAGTGGAATTCGTCAAAATAGGGCAGATGAAAAAATATTCGTCGTAAAAATGAGGCATTTGAATTAGCAAAAGAAAAAACGTCAAATATTGATATTTCTCCTAAAAGCCAAATTGATACTCAACCTGAAGATTCAGAGGGGTCAGAGCTATTACAGCCTGACCACATGAATTTACTAAAACGAAAAAGACAGGAGCGTAAACATGGAAAAGAATAAGGAAGAATTTGTTAATATTCCTAACGGAGAAATAGCAGTCATTGCAAAATATAGAGATCAAAAGCTTCCAGAATATAATGCTAATCCATTAATTCAAGCTCTACCTCCTATACTCTCAGCAGAAGAATTCATCGATAAAGTAACGAGAACACCAGATTTTGATGAACAAGAGAGGCAGCTAGAAGCTCATTATAGATTTCACTGTATTGAAAGGCTATCTAGATATTTTGATCCTCAGAATAAAACTGTTGAATTACAGAAGGTCATTTGCGCGCTAATTATGACGGGCTATTTAGCTCGGAATATTCTAAAACCTGAGTATGCAAGCCGCTCTAGGCAAATTTATAACGCAATTAAAGATGGAGGAGGTAAAAACTTAGAAAATTACATTGATCTTCCTACATCTGCTTCAGGTTTAACTCTAATTGGCCCATCAGGGATGGGAAAATCTACGAATTTCCAAAACATTCTTAATCTTTATCCTCAAGTCATTCTTCATCCTGAGTATAGTGTTTACCAAATAGTTTGGTTAAAGGTTGACTGCCCTCACGCTGGTTCCTTAAAAGGTTTGTGTACAGATATTTTTCTTGCTGTTGACAGACTATTAGGTACTAACTACTTTAGAAAATTTGGCTCATCACGCAACTCGGAAGATTATATTCTTGCTCAAATTGCTCATACTCATCATTTAGGGGTTTTAGTGATAGATGAGATGCAAAATCTTGTTACAGCAAGAAGAAGTAGCTCAGACATGCTAAATTTTCTAGTAAAAATGGATAATACGGTAGGAATCCCAGTAATTCGAGTTGGTACAAATGAAGCTTTTCCCATCCTTCAGGGAAATTTTAGAAACGCTAGAAGAGGGACAGGAGAGGGAAGTGTGATTTGGGACAGAATGCTAAATGATGATGAATGGTATTTCTTCATGGAAGGAATGTGGGAATATCAATGGACAAAAAATCCTATTCCTTTTTCGGATGAAATAAATCAGGTTTTTTATGATGAAAGCCAAGGAATTATTGATATTGCGGTCAAACTTTACAAAATGGTTCAATGGAGAGCAATTTCAATAGGAGGTAAAGAAAACATTACTATTGAATTAATTCGTCAAGCCGCTAAAGACGGGCTATATCTAGTCAAGCCGATGCTAGATGCAATTCGGTCAGGGGACAAAGAGTGGATGATTAAGTATAAAGACATTGCTCCTTTAGATACTACAGAATATCAAACTAAATGTTTCTCCGAAATCGAATCAAATGACTTGACAGAAATTCGACGCTTAGCAAGAAAACAACAGAATCAGCCGAAAGTATCGCCTAAATTAAATTATGTGATTCTTGAACTTTTAAACTTGGAAGTAGAGCCTGTTCAAGCAAAAGAATGTGCGGAACAGGTGATTGTTTCTAGTGAAGAAGATGCCGACGTTCCATCTTTAGTAAAGAAAGCATATGCTCTTGCCTTACAAGGAGGACAAATCAAAGAAAGCCTCACTAAGACAAGTAATAAAAAAGCTAAATTAAAGCCAAAGTATCAAAAAAATGACATTCGACAAATTGTTGAAAATGCCAAGAAAGAGAAAAAACTTGCATATGATGATTTAAAATTAGCAGGAATAATTAAAAATCCAGTGGAAGATTTTATCAATACTTAGTTTCTCAATGCTTAGTTTTTTTCCAACTTTGTATCCTGATGAGCTATTATATAGTGCTTTAGCTAGATGCCACATTCGGAGTGGAAATAGAAGTTTCAAGCAAACTGACCTAGAGCTATTCGGTTACAGTTCTCAACAGCTATGCAGAATCACCTTACCTAATAGTTTAAATTATTTAGTAAAAAATTTACCTTTGCGTTCTCAGCAAAAAGTTGAGAATTTGCTACACAAACATACGTTGTATCCTTTTTATAAAATATTTTTAATCCCCCAAGAGGCTTGGTTTCTCAAAGATTCAATGAGTAAAAAGAATAATCTCTCCATACAAGAGATTGCTAAGGTCGCTACCAATTCTAGCGGTGATTCACAGAAATTTTTAAAATTTTGTCCTGAATGTTTAGAAAAAGATACCCAAAAATATGGCGAACCTTACTGGCATAGAATGCATCAAGTCCCTGGCATTTTAGTTTGTTTAACTCATGGTAGTGTTTTACATAATAGTTGCGTAGAAATTGAATCTAAAGGCATACATTATCACGCTGCAAGCATAGATAATTGTTTAGTAGCTTGCGAAATAAAAAATTTAGCAAGTAAGAGGACATTTGAAAAGTCAAAAGGGTACTATAGGTGGAGTGATAGCATAGATGCTCAAGATATCAAAATAGGTAAAAAGATGAGTCATCAAAAAAGTTATCCAGGAGATATGACGGATGCTCAAGCGGAATTATTACTAAGATTGGTGCCTCCAGCAAAACCCGGAGGTCGTCCCAGAGAAGTAGATATACGAATGGTTATCAACGCCATATTTTATGTTCTCTGTACAGGTTGCCCTTGGGCATGGCTTCCCCATGATTACCCTCCCAAAGGAACCGTTTATGATTATTTCCGAAAATGGACAAAAGATGGTACTTGGATAAAAATTCATGAGCAGTTAAGAGCGTTGGTAAGAATAACAGCGGGTCGTCATCCCGATGCTAGTGCGGGAGTATTAGATAGTCAGACAGTAAAAACAGGAACAATGGTTAGTCAAGAAGTGGGATATGACGGTGGCAAACAAATAAAGGGAAGAAAACGCTTTACCTTGGTAGATACCTTTGGATTATTGATGATGGTCAAAGTGATGGCGGCGAATGTTCCTGAAAGAGAAGGGGCTAAAAAAGTCTTTGAAAAAATGAAAGAAAATCCAGAAAAATATCCCCGATTAATTAGAATCTTTGTGGATAAAGGGTTTTCGGGTCAAGATTTTATGCGTCTAGTCATGAATACTTTTGGCTTCATTCTAGAAACAGTTTTACGGTCGGATAAGATGAAAGGTTTTGTGGTTTTGCCGAAACGTTGGGTAGTAGAACGAACCTTTGGATGGTTTAACTATTGGCGACGTTTAAGCAAGGATTATGAAATGTTGCCTGAAACTTTTGAAGCCTTTATTTATATCGGTATGACTCGTCTAATGTTACGGCGACTAGCATAAACGTACTACGCTACCTATCACCCTTTTCAAACGTCCTCTAAGATGTGACCGATAGCCAGTGGCATTTGATAGAACCCTATCTTCCCGCCGCTAAAACAGGAGAGAAAAAGCGAACAGTTAATCTACGAGAAGTTATCAATGCTATTTTTTATCTACTCAGAGCAGGATGTGCTTGGAGGCTTCTTCCTCATGATTTTCCTCATTGGCGCACAGTCTACGGCTATTTTCAGCAATGGGAAACCGACGGGACTTGGAAATATCTCAATCACACGACTTGGAAGGTTAAAGGTTGTCCAATCTGAGAGAATAGTGAAATAGTC
>CAYZWO010000073.1:0-21038 GCA_964482215.1 uncultured bacterium | reverse complement strand
CTTAGTTTTCGCAAACTTGAGTGGGGCTAATTTAGCAGGCGCAAATTTATCGGGAGCTTCATTGAATAGTGCTAACCTAACAGGGGCAAATCTCAACGGCGCGATCGTCGTGGGAACGGACTTTCGAGGAGCCTATTTAAATAACGCCAGCCTCATCGGAACCAGCATGGATACGGCTTATGTCCAGGGCGTGATTGGGATGCCAAACACTGCTGGATCTCCCCAAATGTTTTATGGTTGGGGCTTACTAGAATCTCAAAAAGGGAACTATAAAGCCGCTATTACCAGTTACGATAAGGCTCTAGCGATTGATCCTAAATTTGCTCAGGGTTATTTAGGACGGGGTTTAGCGTTCTTGCGATTGGGAAATGAAAAAGCGGCGCAACAAAATGTTGAATACGCCAAGAAGCTTTTTGAGGAACAAAAAATTCCTGAAGGGGTTGAAGTTGCCCAAAACTTTTTAACTAACTTGCAAGAAGTTCAAGATGCGCGTGAAAGAGGAAAAGGAAATCCTCAATTAGATGGCATTATTCGAGGCGTTGCTTCTATTGCCTTACAATTCTTACTTAAAGGCTCAGGCTTACCGTTTTAGCAATCTTGCTTTTCGTTTAGAATCAAGCTGAAGCTATACCTTACTGCTCTATTTTTTATGTTCCTTAAACCAGGGTTTGACAGGCTGTTTATCCTAGGGTTATTGATCATGGGAAATCAGCCCAGTTTAGCCCTACCGCCACCGGAGGATATTCCCGAAGAAGTGTTACGCACGGAAATTATTCTCGAAGCGCGATCGCCGGAAGACGGTAGACCGTTAACGGCGGTTGAATATGCAGAAATTCGAGAAAAATTAGCAACCAGTCCCTATCCTCCTCAGGTCAGTCCCAAAATTCGCCATTTAATCTTTTTATTGCAAATTCGTAAGACTATTCGTACCTTTTTCCCATTTCTATAAGAAAATTATTGAGAATGTTGCATGAGTGATTGTGCTTAGACTCTGCATTAGGGTATACTCTCATCATTTGTTGAGTCGCAAATGTCATGATGCCTGTCAATCGGAAAAGCCTTCTCGTGTTGCTACTTCTAGGATTAGGAGGAACTTCCGTTCTTACTGTCTCATCGTTTTGGAAATCCTTCGCCTCATCGGCTGACCCAACAACTGACCCAACGACTGCGTTTCTAACCCAAGCTATTATTGACCTTAAAAAATCTTGCCAACTGCCTAAAACCACTTCCCCGTCTAGTGAAGTAGCCCAAACCGCAGAAAATCAACCTGAATCGACAACTTCCGCAACGTCTCCTCAGCCCAGTACATCGCCCCAAGCTTCTATCCCAGTAGCCTCTTCTTCGTCTCAAGTACCTAACACATCTGAAACGGCTACAGCTTCCTTATCAGCTTCTCCTTGCGTCAATTTATCCGAATCTATTGGACTGACTCAATCCGTCGCCCTCGCAAATACTCAACCATCCGAACTGAATTCTCTTAAAAAATCATTTTTTTCATTATTTGGTTGGCTGAAACCCAGTGAAGCAGCTTCTAGCCCTCAACAAACAGAAGAAATCAAAGTTAATTTGCCGCCTGTCACGGATTCGCCGAAAATTAACCCCCTAGCACGGGTCGCATCGGTTCCTATCCTCATGTATCACGATATTTTGCCGAAAAAGGAAGTTTTCTTTGACGTTACGCCAGAGGAATTGGAAGCCCATTTTCAAAAAATTAAGGAAGCCGGTTTAACGCCAATTAGTCCGGACGCGCTCTATGCCCATCTGCGAACTGGGGTTCCATTACCGGATAAACCCGTTTTATTAAGCTTTGATGATGGCTACGGGGGCCATTACCAATATGTTTATCCATTACTGAAAAAATATAATTTTCCGGCTGTTTTTTCTATTTATCTCAAAAAAGTGGAAGGGAAGACCAAGCGAAGTAGTGTTACTTGGGCACAGTTAAGGGAAATGGCGGCTGATCCCTTAGTAACGATTGCTTCCCATTCGATTAATCATCCCAGGGATTTACGTCCGTTAACGGATGATGAACTCAATCAGGAAGTGATTCAGGCTAAAGTTTTGTTAGAAAAACAATTAGGGATTCCTATCCGTTACTTTACCTATCCAGAAGGGAAATATGATGCGAGGGTGAAGCAGTGGGCGATCGCGGCGGGTTATAAAATGGCTTTTTCGATGGATGATCTCAACGAAGGCTATGCTGGCCAATCTCCCGATTTATTTTCGATTAGTCGTTTTGGACAATCCAGTATTGATAAAGCGATCGCGAAAGCTTGGGGGGGTTATCCTGCACCGCTTGCACCGGATCAATTTAATTTAACGACATCGGTACAAAAACAAAAATTTACCATTAACGGGACAGAAATTGTGCTCGTTAGTGGTGGCAAACCCCGTACTATTCATGCAGATAGTCGTTATCTCGTTCAAGACATTCTCAAAGACACTGGCGCGATCGCGGGCGTTGACGGGACATTTTTCTCCCTCAAAACCTTAACATCTAATATTTTAATTGGCCCTGCCTTGAGTTCTAATCGGGGCTTTGTGCCAGGGAATGCAGGAGAAAACAAAAAATTAGCGGGACGGCCATTAGCCTTAATTAGTGCAAATAATGTCCGCTTCATTCCCTTTGATCCCGATAAGCACAATACGTTAGACGGTATTCAAAAAGAATCAACGGATGGAAATTGGATTTCAGATGCTTTTGTTGGCGGAGCTTGGCTTGTGAAAGATAGCAAAGCAAGAACTCCCGAATCTTTTAATAATTTGTATGGCTTTGATGCCAATCGGAATCGAGCTTTTTGGGGCATTAATCAAGCAGGACAGCCTGTTGTTGGGGTAACGCGGACGCTCATTGATGCCGTATCTTTAGGTCAAATGCTCGAACAGTTAGGTTTTCGGGATGCCATCATGGTGGACTCTGGAGCCAGCGCAGATGTGGCGTTTCAAGGCAAATCTCAGGTGAGTTATACTCCCCGTCCCGTTCCCCATGTCATCGGCCTTTTCCCAAAAGAGCATGAAGAAACCGCAGGCCCTCACTTTATTAAACTGACTGAATCTAAATAGCAATGACTCAATGGCTTAGATTCATTCTTGTTTGTAGCGTTCTCATTCTGGGTGGTTGTCAAAATGCTCCAGTTGTAACGACTACACCGACTCCAACCGTTTCTCAAATCCCAGAAACGTCCCCATCTCCTCCGCCTGTTTCAGCAGCAGATCGTAAAGCGGCGCAAAATTATCGTCAGTTAGGTCTGCAAGCTCGTCAACAAGGAAATTTTCCAAAAGCCATTCAACTTTTAGAAAAAGCGATCGCGCTTGATCCGATCAATTTGTCTGGTCAAGTCTTATTAGGCTGGACATACCATTTAGCAGGCAAAGCAAATGAGGCAACAGCAACCTTAGAAAAAGCAACCACCCAAGATCCCAACAATATCGAAGCCCTCAATGCCTTGGGAATTGTCTATTTAGTCAGTGGCCAGCTAACCGAGGCGATTAAGACCCATCAAGCAGCTGTTGCGTTAAAGCCAAACAATGAAATTGCCCATTACAATTTGTCCTTAGCCTATCAACGGCTTCCTGATCTGGCGTTAGGGGTGAAACACGGTGAAGCCGCAACGAAATTAGAACCCAGTAATCCCCATCCCTTTGTGGCTCTAGCCTTGGTTTATTGGGACAAAGGAGATAAGGCAAAAGCAAAACAACTCTATCGACAAGCGATCGCCTTAGATGGTCGTTATCGGCAGTCGGGCTATTTATCTCATTTGAAGTTAGCGGGATTCAGTGAGGAGCAAATTCAACTAACTCGACAAATTCAACTCTATTCCAGTCAATAAAAAAACGGGTAATTTGAGAAGCATCAAAATCAACACTTTTCAAACTACCCTTTTTCATAAATTATGTTTAACTAACGCATTAGCTTACATTTGGGGAATTGCGACTTTAACGGGAATGGTTTCTGGTGTTTGCACCTGATCGAGGAAACTTTGTAACTCATCGCCTTCAATGACTTCAGTTTCCAAAATCTTATTGGCAATGGTTTCTAACAGATCTCGATTGGTTTCCAGAATGCGTAGGGCTTGTTGATGACCCGTTTCGACAATTTCTTTAACTTCCTCATCGATCGCTTTAGCGGTTTCCGCACTGACCATCCGACGGGGGTTCATCATGCTGTCTTTGAGGAACGCATTTTGTTGACCTTTTTCATAGGCAAGGGGGCCTAAAACCTTACTCATGCCATAGGTCGTCACCATTTGTTCAGCTAAATCCGTAGCTCGTTGCAGATCGTTGGCGGCTCCTGTGGTAACGCTATTAAAAACAATTTCCTCAGCCGACCGCCCACCTAATAGGGTGGCAATTTGATCCCGCAGTTCCGACTCATCCATCAAGAAACGGTCTTCTGTCGGCATTTGCAAGGTATAACCCAAGGCTGCCATCCCACGGGGAACAATGGAGATTTTAGCTACCTTACCACCACCAGGCATGACTGCACCGACTAAGGCATGGCCCACTTCATGATAGGCGACAATTTTCTTTTCTTTATCTGATAACACACGGCTTTTTTTCTCTAAACCTGCCACAACCCGTTCAATGGCTTCTTTAAAGTCATCTTGGCTGACGCTTTCTCGGTGATTTCGAGCCGCTAATAGGGCAGCTTCATTGACCAGATTGGCTAAATCCGCACCTGCAAAACCTGGGGTTCGCGTGGCAATTTCTTTAAGGTTGGCATCTTTATCGAGTTTAATCTTGCTGGCATAGATTTCTAAAATTCTGAGACGGCCCGATAAATCAGGACGATCTACCAGCACTTGACGATCAAATCGGCCTGGACGGAGTAGGGCAGAATCCAAGGTTTCAGGACGGTTGGTGGCTGCTAAAACGATAACGGTAGCACCATTGGCACTAAAACCATCCATCTCGGTCAGCAATTGGTTTAAGGTCTGTTCCCGTTCATCATTGCCGCCCATAAAACCACCTGTGGCACGGGATTTACCGATCGCGTCTAATTCATCGATAAAGATAATACAGGGAGCTTGTTTTTTAGCTTGTTCAAATAAATCTCGAACACGGGCAGCACCTGCACCGACGAACAATTCAACAAATTCTGATCCTGAAATACTAAAGAAGGGAACACCTGCTTCACCCGCAACCGCCTTGGCTAACAGGGTTTTCCCTGTCCCTGGTGGCCCGACTAATAACACCCCTTTGGGAATCCGCGCCCCGATCGCTTGGTAACGTTGAGGACTCTTGAGGAATTCAACAATTTCTGTTAATTCGGTTTTGGCTTCTTCTACCCCTGCCACATCAGCAAAGGTAATTTTAGCGGTGTCTTCTTCGACATAAACTTTCGCTTTACTTTTGGTAAAGGATAATGCCCCCGCAGGGCCGCCACCACCACCCCGATTGAGGAAAAATTGCCAAATTCCCACAAAAATTAAGGGAGGAATGACCCAACTGAGCAAGCTGCCAATCCAATTATTCCGAGGCGGAGGAGCGGCCGCAAACTCAATACCTTTGGCTTCTAAACGTTTTGGTAATTCTAAATCAAAAATGGGGGTGGTACTTAAAATTTGTCCCCGTTCCACGGCTTGCCCATTTTGCGTCGATTGGTCGGGCTTGAGTTGGTAGCGAATTTCATTTTGAGCCACGTAAACACTCGCGACTTTACCGTCTTCAACTTGATCGATAAAAAGACTATAGGGTACTTTCGGGATAGAAGGGCCGAATAATTGCGGAGCAAAGAGATTAACTAACAAGAAAATCGTTGCTCCCCAAATCAGAAAAGCCCCCAATTGCCGTCGCCAGGCAGGTTGCGGTTTAATTGCCATAGTGTTATCTAGAAATCATTTAATTAACATTCTCTTTTTTTATTGTAGGGGTCTGCTGAAGAGACTTAATGATGCCCTCTTGTAGTTATTACCGTCCTTTCCTGATTCGGAAGAGAACCTGTTACCCTATTAAGTACGTCTTTAAGGATACTGATCATTACCCATACAGCTATGACTAAGGTGATTACGGAAATTACGGTGCAAGAACTGGCTCTGCGTTTAGCCAACAAAGACCCTGAGTTACAGTTAATTGATGTACGGGAACCCCATGAAGTCGCGATCGCGCACTTAGAAGGATTCGATGTCCTCCCCTTGAGTGATTTTGCCAAGTGGTCAGAAACCATTCAAACCCGTTATCAACCTCAGGCTGAAACCCTAGTCATTTGCCATCACGGAATGCGATCGGATCGGATGTGCCAATGGCTACGAAATATCGGTTTTAGCAATGTTAAAAATGTGGTGGGCGGCATTGACGCTTATGCCCTACTTGTTGACTCCAGCGTGGCCCGCTATTAATCATTGGATTTTAAAATAGCTCAATCAATTTTTGTAAAGACGCTTTTTGAAAACTTAATGCTATAGTATTAAGCCAATATTATTGACTGTTTTATTTAAAAAATTTGCTTTTAAAAAGTTGTTTTGACTGAATCATGCTAAATTCCCCCACTTTAACTGAACGTTATCAAAGTATCCTACGAGCAACGGTTCAACATTACATCGCAACGGCTGAACCTGTAGGTTCTAAAACGCTCTTAGCAGAATATAACTTTAGCGTTAGTTCGGCCACCATTCGCAATGCCTTAGGCAGTTTAGAAAAAGCAGGCTTACTCTATCAACCCCATATTTCTGCGGGGCGTATTCCGTCCGATTGGGGCTATCGGATTTATGTCGATCAACTGATTACTTTTAATGAAGAAAAAAAAGAAAAATTTGGTCAATCTCTCCAACAACAATTAAAAGCTGAAACCTGGAGTTTAGAATCCCTATTACAACGGGCAACCCAAATTTTGGCTAATTTAAGCGGCTATATTGCGCTGATTACTTTTCCTCAAACTACTGCTATTCAACTGAGACATTTGCAACTCATTCAAGTATCGCCCCAACAGGTCATGATCATCATGGTAACGGATGGTTATCATACCCATTCTATTTTGATGGATTTACCTAAAAATGCCCTATTTAATGAATCAATTTCTCAAGAGGAATTTGATGAAGAATTACAAATTTTATCCAACTTTCTCAACCATCAATTAAAAGGCAGAACCTTATCAGAATTATCAACTTTAAATTGGCAAGAAATTGACAATAATTTTGCCTCCTATGCAGATTTTCTCAAAGTTTTATTAAAGAAAATTGCCCCCCTATTACAATCCTCTACTCCAATGGTGATTCATGGGGTTTCAGAAGTGATTCGTCAACCTGAATTTTCCCAATTAGAACAGGTACAAATGTTATTACATCTTTTGGAACAGGAACAGGATCAGCTTTTTCCCCTGATTTTTGAATTACCTGAAAGTACCAATTTAGAAAAATCCGTAACGATTCGTATTGGCTCCGAAAATCCCTTAGAATCTATGCGCCCTTGTACCTTGGTTTCGGCCCTATACCGTCAAAAAAATATTCCCGTCGGCAGCGTCGGCTTAATTGGCCCAACCCGAATGTTATATGAACAAACCATTCCCTTAGTGGAATCTACTGCCGATTATTTATCTGAGGCTTTAAGTTGATTTTTAACTGAGAAAAACAGGGATATTTTTTCAGGAAAGGGGATGGTAGTTATTGGTTAAATCAGTGCTTAATCAATGTTTTTTTGGCAAAATACTATGATAAAGGAATCAATAGTTAATAAAGTTTAAGCCTGTCTTAAAAGTCATAAGAAAATCGATTAAGCTTATTCTGTTGCTTACTCCTGTTGATCTCCATTGAGAGACTGAAATATTTACGATGAATTTCGTTAAAAGTTTATTGTTACTGAATCGAGCTTTAATTCTTTTATCTATCTTTTTTATTCTGATTACTGCATTTGCTGCTTTTGTTTATGCTTCTACCAAAACAGCAGAATTATTATGGGAACTCATTACCCATCGTTGGTTACTGGAGAAAGTCGAATTTCATTTTATTGAAGTTATTGAGCGTTTTTTAACCGCGATCGCGCTGTTGATTTTAGGGATGGGGCTGTATGAATTATTTATTCAACCATTAAATCTGCCTCAACCGCTCAAAGTCAGCAGTTTTCATGAATTGAAATCAAACTTAGGAAATATTATTCTTCTGAATATGGTTGTGATCTTTTTTGGCAATCTCGCCGAAGGAGAACCTGCCAATGATTTATTAATGCAATCCTTATCCATTGGAATTATTTCAGGAATTCTGATTTTATTTGCCCAAAGTCATGGGCATCACACTTCTCATAAACCCTTAACCCATGCTTCCCACCCACCTGATTTTTTACCCGATAAAGATTAGTCATTAATAATGAAAATCATAAGACACAGATATAACAGATAGGCAATAATATTTAGAGGAATCCGTACAAAATTTAAATTTTATTAGAGTATTTTTAGTAATGACTACCCGATTTACGGTGATGAACAGCTGTAACCCCTTCTCTAAGTACTTTTCCGTGATCGGTGGTGGCATAGATCAGCCAATGATCGCCGCATTCCATCCGATTGGTAACGCGGCATTCGAGGTAGGCTAGAGCTTCCTCTAAAATGGGTGCGCCATTATTGGCGGGTGTGGTTTGTACTCCTGCAAAGCGGTCTTCCCCTGGGGCAAAGGGTTTCAAGAAATGTTTCATCAAACCTAGATAATTTCCCTCCGCCAAAATATTTAAAACAAATTCCGAATTGGTATAGAGCAACGATTCGATCGCGCGTTCTTTGGCCACTGCAATGGTTAACCCTGGTGGGGTGAAAGTGGCTTGGGATACCCAGGAGGCTAACATTGCCCCTGAAAGTTCCCCTTGTTGCAGCGTGACAATACAGGTTGAACCGACAATGCGACCGAGTGCCTGTTCTAGATCGGAAGTGCCTGTTCTGTTCGGGCTGATTGGGATTCACTGACGGAGGGCTTCGGTTGACGGGCTTTCTTCGCTTTTTTCAAAGTCTGAGCAAAGTCTGTTCCCGCTTCTTCACAGGTTTTTAGCACTTGATCGGTGGGCTTAAATTTAACCCGAATCGTTTCAAAGCCAAAACGATACCCTGCATCTTTGAATTTACTTTCTAATAAATCAATCGCTTCTCCACTCCAACCAAAGGAACCGAAAACTCCTGCTAATTGGCTTTTATCCGCATTGGCTAGGGTAATTCCTAAAGCGGTTTGAATGGGAGTTGGTGCATGACCGCCCAGGGTAGGAGAGCCGAAGATAAACCCTGCGGATTTGGTAATGGCCGCTTTGATTTCGTCGGGTTCTGCCATTTCTGCGTTGATGGATTCAACCCCAACCCCTGCTTTGGTAATTCCTCTGGCGATCGCTTGGGCAAGGGTAGCTGTATTTCCGTAGGCAGACGCATAGATCAAGGCAACCGTTAACTCCTGAGCTTGTTGGGTACTTAACCAGTCGGTATACGCTGTGGTTAATTCCTGTCGGCTGTAACGCACCAATGGGCCGTGGGCAGGGGCGTAGATTTCAGGCGTTTTACTGCTTAATTTTTCTAAGGCAGTTGTTACCTGTTTAGCAGAAGGAGCTAGTAAACAGTCGAAGTAATAGCGTCGGTCTTCGTTATACACTGTCCAACCTTCATCAAAGACTTGATCACCGCAGACATGAGCCCCGAAAAATTTATCAGTAAAGAGAACTTGAGAGGCAGGATCGTAGGTACAGAGTTGATCGGGAAAACGGGGATTGGGAGTGGGGATAAATTCTAAATGATGGCCGTTGCCTAAATCGAGGCTATCGCCGCTTTTAATAACTTTTATGGTTAAAGTTTGCTCTTCTAAAATTTTTTCTAAGGATTGGGCAGCGGGATTGGAGCAAACAAAGGTAACTTGGGGGGCAAGGGCCAGTAAGGCTTTTAAGGTGGCTCCTCGATTGGGGTTAACGTGACCCAGAATAATATAATCTAGGGTTTTCGCGTCCAGCCGTTGGCTTAAGGCTTGTAGAAAAATTTCAGTAAAAGACTCTCCTGGCGGATCAAATAGGGCGATTTGTTCACCCCGAATCAGGTAACTATTGGCAGTGGTTCCCCGTTGCAGTCCATACTCAATTTCAAACTTGAGACGATCCCATGTCCGCGATCGCAGAACAGTCGTATCGGCTGCGATCGGTAAAACCTGAACATCTTTCGCTTTCATAGGAACTTGCATAGGGTTACGATAAATTGAATTTTTATTAAAGGTTACAAATCAGTCGTTCAGTCAAAATTTATTCAGAAAACAGAAATACAGATGTCTTTTACTGCTAAATCGAATTTAGATTATTTCTCGAATTTATAGGTAATATTTTAGCTGATGACGACTCTGGCAACCGAATGACTGCCATAAAAATAATGAATCGGTTAGTTTTTAAATCATAATTATCAAAATGCTTGTCTAATTCTAAAATAAACAATAATTTTGGCAATTATGGCTCGTTAATTTCCTAATTTAATCCTATCAATTCAGCAGAATTATCCTAGAGATTCGCATCAATCTTTTTGGCTGGTTGGGATGAATTGATAAAACTGATTGATTTATCTAAAATTATTTACCTTGGTGAATCGACCTATTGAATTGATTGTTTTTGTTTTATCATTCTCGTTTTTGGCATTGGGCTAAAAAGCGCAGTCTCTTCAGGAAGGCGTAGGTAGATAGCGGACGGTAATACCACCTATTAGGATCTATCCCTGAGGAACTCAAGCTAGTATTGTGGAATAAGAGGAATGTCTGAGCGAGGTTCGGCTTGCTTCACTTCATCGCATAAGTAGAAGCCTTATTGAAACCGACATAATTGCTCATCTAGCCTTGGTTAAGCGACCCGATACCTACCGCTTAGTATTATGTCTAGACGCAAAAAAACGTTCCCCTGTGGGCATAAAGGGTATGGACAAATTTGTCACCGTTGTATCCAAGAGCAAAACAGTTGGGAAGCGAAGCAGCAAGAAAAACAGGCATGGCAGTCTACCTTTGCGGACGATCCGATTGATTTGCGGGATCTGCCCAAAAATGTTGTCATGAAGGCCCGTCAAATTTTGAATGGCTTAGCCGACCATCGAGATTATCGCGAATTTCACGGTAAACGGCTTAGGCATGACCGATTCATTATTAGTATTCCTGTGACGCGCAACTATCGTTTAATTTGTCGCGATCGCGGGGATGGGGTCGCGCCTGAAATGGTGATTTCCCATGAAGACTATAATGTATGTAAGCCTGGCGGTTAATCTTTAACCAAATAAATGCTAAATTTTTCCTGTTTTTAATGAAGTTCTTTTCATTTTTAATTTAATTTTTAATACAGCCACCTTAAAAAGATTACTTATCCGCTATCGAGCTAGGGAAACTCGCGATCGCCGCTAAATGATTAAACCATAAAAAATTTATGCAAATTTATCTTGACTATAGTGCTACCACGCCACCCCGTCCTGAAGTCATTGAAGCGGTACAAAAAACGCTCACTGAAGGCTGGGGAAATCCCTCCAGTTTGCATGAATGGGGTCAACGGGCCGCAACAGCATTAGAAATGGCTCGATATCAGGTGGCAAGTTTACTGAATGCGCCCAATCCTGATGGCATTATTTTCACCTCTGGGGGCACAGAAGCAGATAATTTGGCCATTACGGGAATTGCCCGCCAATATGCCCAACCGCAACATTTAATTATTTCCAGTGTGGAACATTCGGCGATCGCGGAACCTGCTCGTTTATTGGAACGTTGGGGTTGGCAAGTGACCCGTTTACCCGTCAATCGTCAAGGCCGCGTTAATCCGTTAGATTTAGTTGCTGCTATTCAGCCGAATACGGTTCTCATTTCCATTATTTACGGCCAAAGTGAAGTGGGAACCCTGCAACCCATCGAAGAATTAGGCCAAATTGCGCGATCGCACGGCATTCTCTTTCATACCGACGCAGTACAAGTTGCAGGCAGAGTTCCCCTAGACGTACAACGCTTACCCGTCGATCTCGTTTCCCTGTCGAGCCATAAACTGTACGGCATTCAAGGGGCAGGGGCTTTATATATTCGTCCTGACATTAATTTAATTCCCCTTTTGGGTGGGGGAGGGCAAGAACACAAGCTCCGTTCAGGAACCCAAGGGTTACCCGCCATTGTTGGTTTTGGAGTCGCCGCCGAATTAGCCGCCGTTGAGATGGAACAGGAAATTCCCCGCCTGATGACCCTCCGCGATCGCTTATTCGATAAATTTGTTAATTCTCCCTTGTTACAACCCACTGGCGATCGTCTCTACCGTTTACCGCACCATACCAGCTTTATCATTACCGACCCTTGTGCTTGCGCTCGAACCGAACCGATTACGGGCAAAACCTTAGTACGACAATTAAACCTAGCAGGCATCGGCATTAGTGCAGGAGCCGCCTGTAACAGTGGCAAGTTAACCCCCAGTTCTACCCTACTGGCAATGGGCTATAGTCAAACCGAAGCATTAGGAGGAATTCGCTTAACCTTTGGCCGAGAAACGACCTTAGCCGATATTGACTGGGCGGCGATCGCGTTAGAACAAATCCTAGATCGGTTAATGCCGCGCTTAGTAGGTGTTTGTTAATTTCCTTAACGTTCTATTAACAAAACGTACTTAATGTCAGAAAAAATTCACAACCTTGTCTGTTTTTCTTGACAATAAAAAAGGCGAGCTAACTCACCTAATTTGGAAAATATTTAAAATAATCTTATATTTAAGGTCTTTATATCGGCTGACCTCATTTCAACCACATCAAATAGTATTACGGAAAAGATTGAGATTCCTAAACTTTTTAATGTTTTCTTAAGAATTGGGGCGTTTTAATGTGTACTTTTGTCTTTTTTTGTAAAGTTGTGTTGCAAATGGGGCTGGAGAGAGACCCCTAATTTTTTGGAAACCCAAACCTCTGCATTGCGAATCGAGTAAGAACGGGCGACTGCATCAGGTTCAACCATTGGCTCGACTAAAATCGTAAACATCCCTAAACGGTTACCTGCTAAGACATCCGTAAACAGGCGATCGCCCACCATCGCGACTTGAGCAACGGGTAAATTCATGTGTTGAATGGCGTGGCGTAACTTCCGACGAGAAGGCTTACCCGCACCAAACAGATAGGGAAGATTCAAGGACTTAGCGATCCCACTAATACGACTTTCACTAATATTGTTACTAACAAGCCAGATCGGTAATGTCGGGCGAATCTCCGCAATCCAATTCGATAACTCATCAGAAACCGTTGTTTCTCGAAACGGCACTAGGGTTTCATCCACATCGAGAATCAATCCCTTCAGTTGATAAAATCGTAAAATTTCGGGCGTGAGATGAATAATGGTATTTCCTAACGTCAAATCAGGCTGGAGTAATTTCGCCTTAGTCATATTCCGTCGATTGCTTTGAAGCCTATATGAATCCTGCTTGGTTTTCCATTGTACTAGAAGCCTGAAGCGATATTGGCGGATATTCAAGCCTAAAACCATTACGGCAGATTTTTCTCAAATTCGGTTAGAGCTTCTACCCAACCCACTGTCCAAGCATTTTCAACCGTTGCGGGAATTAAGTCACAAACGGGAATATCAGGAAAGGTGGGGCTAACGGAAGATGCAATGTATTCTCCCTGCTCCCATAAATAAATGGTTAATTGACCTTTACGATAAATCCAGAGTTCAGGAACCGCGATCGCTAAATAAGCATTGAGGGTCGTGGTAGAGGCAACATCAATCTCAATGGCGAGGTCAGGCGGTGGGTCATTGGCTTCTAATCTACGCCGACCAATCATTCGCTGATAATTTTGGATATAAAAGCAAGCATCAGGTTCAATTCCTGCCAAATTCTCTTGTTTGAATGTTGTTGAACCAAACGGCTCATATTTCTTTCCTGCCCGCTTGAGCAGAATTTTTACCATATCGGCAATTAATTCTTTCGGTTTTTCATACTCTGGCAGTGGAACCATGATTTCTAATGTGTTTGAACTATAGGCAAGTTTGGAAATGCGTTTTTCCCCCATCTCTTGCAAAATAGATTCAAATTCTCCCCAACTGATATTAGGAATGGTAACAATGCTTCCTGAATCGAGTTGAATTTGGCTAATGGGTTTAACGACAGGGGAAATAATAGTCATAATTTATTTATTAAAAGTTGAATCAATCACTAGCCTGATTATTTTTCATTGTTTTTTAATTAGAAAAATTAGTAGATTTTTTAAATATCTCATTATTATTGAAAGATTAATTAGTTACTAAATCCCACAAAACATCGATTCCATTCACTACAAATTTAGAATTGTGATTTTCTTCAATCCAATTCATTATTAATGGCAATACTTGAGGAGATTGGCGACCTAATTTAACTAAAGCTAATCGAGCTTGCATAGTCGTAAAATCATTACTATTTGATAAAGTCTTAAGCAAAGCTTCAATTACTTTATTACTTGTTTTGCCTAATTTCCCTAATGTGTTTGTAATATTTCCATGCAAAGGAAATTCTTTGTCTAAACGTGTTGACAATACTTCTAATAAAGCATCGATTACTTGGTCAGAAGGATTTGTTAGTAGACCAAATGTATCGGCAATTTTACTTTGTACATCATTCCTTTGTAGACTGCTATCTTTACTTAAGAAAGCCTGAAGTAAAATATCAATTGTTTGACTTGAAATATCCCCCAGCTTGACTAATGCTATTGAGACTAAAACTCGTATAGGATGTTCATTATGTGATAACAGATTACGCAAAGTTTTAATTATCTTATTTAAAGTTATTTTGTCTAAAATATTACCTAGACTTCCTAGTTGTTCAATTGCTTGCTTAAGAATAGAATACTCCTTATTTGATAAAAGTGAAACAAGAATATCAATTGCTCTTTTTGATCGCTTCCCTAACGTACCTAATAAAATTATGATATCCTCTTCTGTTCCATTCCATTTATTATTAGATACGCATTCATCTAAGAAATCAACGATTCTTTCGATTGCGTTTCTTGATTGATTAGGGTTATTAATAAATGCATTTAATGCCTCTAATGCAAACCAATTAAATGGCAAATCATTTTCTAATAACACACTGAGTAATTTATCAACAATTTCTTCTGAAATACCAGCTAAATTTCCTACTGCTGTAATTGCCCTTTGTCGAACCATGTTATTCTTATCTGACAAGGCTTGAACTAAAGCGTTCATCCCTTTTTCCTTTATAGTTACTTTTTTCAAGAGTTCTAATTGACTTAATTCTGCTGCACTCGTTTCACGAACGGAATCATTTTCATCTTGTAGAGCATCAATCAATATGTCTATTACCTCATCAGTTGGATTGTGTAAACATCCAAGAGCTTCTATTGCTTTACAACGGAGAAAAGTATCTTTTGTTGAGTAGGAATCAATCCAAGTTTTAAATACTTTTTCTGGAATATCTTCTAGGTTTCCTAATACTTCTGCTATTTGAAGATATACAAGTAGATATTTTTCCTTAGACCAAATTTGTAACAAAGTATCAATTACATAGTTAGGAATATTATTAAAATAAGTGAATCTCAATGCAGCTCTCTCGCGTACATTGCGATCTAAATCTAACAATTGTTGAACTAATTCATCAATAATTTTTGCTTTTTCTTCTAGTTCAACTCGATAAATGAATAATCTCTCTGGATTGATTTTAATCGCCTGAGCTTTTAAAATGGCTAAACATTGTGGAGCAAAATCTGTTTCGTAGAGACTACAAAATACTTCAGAAAGCTTTTGACTCAGTTTACTTGTCTGATATTGATTAATCTCTAAATTGACCAATCTCTCTAGAATCTCTTTGATTAAATTATTATCGGCTGTATTTAATCCTTTAGGGTTTTCCGCTAAACAACTTCCTGCAAATAATAAATCTCGATGTAACCATTGCTCATATTCACTTTCATTTTCTAAAATCACTCGAATCGCTTTAGCTGCTGATTTTCCTTTTTGTTGAGCGACCAATAATAACAAGACTTCTCGCCAATGAGAATCGTGGAGATGTGTTCGGATTGCCTCTAAAATAATCTCAAAATCATAGGAATCCTCCTCCATATCCCGTTGAATTTTTTGAGCGCAGAGATACTCCTGAAATGTTTTGTGGACAAACGCATAGCAATCTGTCCCCTGTTCATTTAATAGCCCACTTCGGTCTCGCACAAAATCAATAAATCGTTGGGCTTCTTTTTTTGCTTTACTTAAATCAATTCCCTTCGTTTCCTTGATATAAGTCGCTAGAAACTTAATCAACTCATCCTTATCAATTAAAGTCCCTTCCGATTCATTGCCTTCAATTCCATCTTGATGACTATGAATCCAAAAAGCCACATTTTGTATTAGATCTTCCCAATCATCATTATTTAAATACTCCAATTTGTGATGATCTTCTAATTGTTTATTGGTAGTATCCCAAGTTGTTAATAATGTTTCTACTGCACTTTGATAAAGTTTATATCGTTCCCTCGGTAATTGTGCTTGATAACGATGAATTAACGTAATAATTGTTAGTAATAACGGGTTCTGTGCTAAATGGTAAATACGAGGATTCTTGGCAAAAGCTTTTTTAATATCTTCCTTGCGACGCTTAGCCTCTTCTTGATCCTGAGTACGGCTA
Source organism: uncultured bacterium (assembly GCA_964482215.1). Classification (GTDB taxonomy): domain Bacteria; phylum Cyanobacteriota; class Cyanobacteriia; order Cyanobacteriales; family Microcystaceae; genus Snowella. Next base: position 4,499 of record CAYZWO010000073.1, on the reverse strand, counting down.
TCATACCAATTTTCAATAAATTGATTAATCTTTGGTTCATCAAAAGGCTGTAACACATAATGGGGAAACTCTTCAGCCCGAAAAAAATCTCTTCTATAGCCTGCTGGCCGAGAAGTAATAATGGCACGATTTTGATCATAGCTTCCTAGGAAATTCTCAATTTTTTGGACTATTTCATAGCGTTTTCCTTCTTCAACGACTTCATCTAAACCATCTAATAAAATAAGGGCGCGGCCATCTTGTAACCAATGCTCAAAAAAGCCCTCTGGTAAAGAAGTAATTGATAAACTATTCTGACAAAACTGCCGATAATATTCCAAAATGCTCAAATTATCCTGACGAACATAATCCCGCATCCGAATCAAAATTGGTAGCCAATCAATCTCTGGATTTAAACCTAATGATTCTGCTTTATCCTGTGCGATAATTACAGAAAAATAACTCATTAAGGTTGTCTTTCCTGAACCAGGTGAACCTAAGAGAATAACTTTTTTTGATTGGTTCTTTGTTAATAAATCCTTAGCTGTAAAAGCCTTCCCAACATAATTTTCCGAGTTCAGAGATTGACGCTGTTGATACAACAATTCTGCTTGGCGATTTTCTTGATTTGGCAGTTCTGATATTTCTTTTTTCTCCCCAAAATAATATTCTGTTAGTTGCAAAGTCAGAGTTTTTTTAATAGTTTTTTCGAGTTGTCCTATCTTCCGTATATTAAGATCTTTTTCCGTAATTAATCCTATATAAGGATTGTTTTTCTTCTCCTCTTTTATATCTTGCATTACGAAAATTTTAGCTAACTTTTCTGATTTATCACTCTCTTGGCCTTTTACATTAATCCCAACAAATTTAACATCATCATAGCAATTTGCTAATTGCTTCAAGTAATTAGTTTTCGCATACTGAAATTTTAGATAAGCACCAATCGCCTTAATGTATTCTGCCTTAAATACCTCTAACCAAGGCTGAATAAAGTCCTGATTAATAGGATTTTTTTCATCTTTACTATTCTTAGCTACTTCTTGAAATGCAAAAACAAGAAAATTTAGATCAATTGCTTGATCTTTTAACGGTTTTTGTAATTCGTCTAAAATTTGTTTCTGAAAATAGTTATCTAAAAACTTTTGCCTGACTTTTGGATCACACTGAAAAAATAATGACTTACATTGTTCTTCTGCGGCATTAACCGCCAACTTTAACGCTCTTTCAATATCCTGTGGTTTTAATTGAGTCGAAATCCCTTTGACAATACTAGCCGCGATCGCCACAGTCGCCCATTCACCCAGCCAAGGCGCAATTGCTGTTCCTAATGATGTCAAAGTGAGAGCTACCATTGTTTTAATTAGGGAATTTGAGAAGATTTCTAAATTTTAATACATCCATATCAAAATAATCAGCGATCGCGTTTTAGCTTTATCGTTCAGAAGAGAGCGATATAATTTAAAAAACTTCATTCAAAATCAATCACCATAAAAACTAAAAAAATGGATACTATCACTATTCCCGTTGAGAACGAACTAGCTGAAGCCTATCGACAAGCAGACCAACAACAACGGCAGAAAATTGAAACCCTACTCAATATTGCCCTCAAAAAAGCCATATATCCCAAACCTCTGCTCACTATCATGCAAGAAGCTAGTCAACAAGCGATCGCAAATGGTATGACTCCAGAAATACTTGAATCAATACTAGCAGATGAATAATTTTCGGATTGTTATTGATACTAATGTGGTTATCAGTGCCTTGATTTTTGGGAATTCTAGCAGTATGAAGGCATTCACTCTTGCAAAATCAAAAGGTACTATTCTTATTTCTAATGATGTTTTATCAGAACTGATTAACGTATTAAGTCGCTCTAAATTTGACCGCTATATTACATCAGAAATCCGAGAAGACTTTCTGGCTAGTTTAATGTTAGAAGCTGAAATCGTTCCCATTACTGAAAAGATAACTGCTTGTCGCGATCCCAAAGACAACAAATTTTTAGAATTAGCCATTAGCGGCTACGCTGATTATTTACTCACAGGAGATCAGGATTTATTAGTCTTGCATCCTTTTCGCAATCTTCAAATTATTACAGTTAGCAATTTTCTCAATTATTTTGACAACCAATAGTACAAGTCATAAATTAGGATTCATCAGGCAAAAAATTTTGAACTTGATATTCCTAAAAACTTTCACCCCAAACCTATTAGGCTGTTTTGAATTCAAGATTTTAAAAAACCATCAACAAAAAAGAGACAAGGAAAAATCCCTGCCTCAACTTAATTTTTAGTAAAAAGAATTAACGATTCGTCAAACGAGTTAAGACTAAATTAGAACGCTCAATAAAACCTTTCATTCCGTCTGCATCAAAGCCTTTTTGGGCCATGAGTGCCAAATCATAAACGTACTGACAAAGGTTTTTCGCCAATTCCGCAGAGGGAGAATCACCTGTTGTTGTAGCAATGCTGCCTTGATTTAACTCCACAATATTTTGAATTAAGGGATGGCTGGTGTTGATCATCAAAATATGTTGCTCAGGGAAATTCATACTTTGCTGAGTCATCATTGCGGTCATTTCCTGCATCCGACGCATGGCTTCAGGTAACAGAATCATCGCAGGGGGCGTACCTTGGGGATTATCCGACTTGAGGGCTTCCGTCTTAATGTTGACGTTGGGCTTATTGAGGGCTTTCTCAAAGAGTTCCTTGATTTGCTCGTTGCGGGTTTTATTGGTAGTCGGATCGATGATTTCGCTGGCTTTGTCGTCTTGCAGGAGGGTTTGATCCAGTTCTGAGTCCACACGGGAGAACTTCACATCCTTATATTCCTGTTCGAGGAAAGGAATAAAGTAATTGGTATCAATAAAGGAATCCATAAACAGGATCTCGATACCTTGATTTTTGTAAAGTTCGACGTAGGTGGCTTGGGTGGTTTGGTCGGTGCAATAGAAGACGCGATTTTCGTGCTTGGCTTTATTGCGCTCTAAATAGGATTTGAGGGTGGTGTAACCTGCTTTTTCGTAGGGATTGCCTGCTGAGTTATCGGTGCTGACATCCTGCCAAGCGTCGCCTTCATCGGTTTGAACTTCGACAACGGGAGCCGCAGATCCAGTTTCCGACGGTTTATAGGTGGTGCGATAGAGCAAGAGATCTTCAACCTGTTGTTTAAACTTGTCGTCTTTGAGCGAGCCGTATTTAACAAAGGTGCCGATATCTTCCCAACATTTCAGGTATTCATCTGCGTTTTCGTTGTAGAGGGATTTTAAGCGATCGCCGACTTTGCGAGAAATATAATCGGCAATGCGTCGGACGGTGCGGTGGTTGGTTAAGGCACTTCGAGAAACGTTTAAGGGAATATCGGTACTATCAATCACCCCCCGTAACGGCATCAAGAAATCGGGAATAACTTCTTCGCAATGGTCGCTGACAAAAACCTGATTACAGAAAAGCTTAATTTGTCCCTTGGAAAAATCGACATCAGGACGCAGTTTCGGGAAATAGAGAATACCATTAAGCAAGAATGGATAATCCGTATTGAGATGTACCCAGAGTAACGGTTCTTCTTGGAAAGGATATAAATAACGGTAAAACTCTAAATAATCTTCTTTAGTGAGATTCTGGGGCGACTCTTTCCACAATGCCCGTTGTTTGTTGATGGTTTCCCCTTCAAAGCGAATGGGCACAGACATGAAATCGGAATAAGTCTTCACCAATTGGCGAATGCGGGCAGATTCGAGGTACTCTTCCTCGTCTTCCATAACGGTGAGGGTGATCGTTGTTCCCACCTGGGTGCGGCTCGATTCGGTTAATTCAAATTCAGGTGATCCATCACAAGACCAATGCTTGGGCACCCTGTTGATAGGAAAGGGTATCAATTTCGACTTTTTTCGACACCATAAAAGCCGAATAGAAACCTAAGCCAAAATGACCAATTAAATCATTGGCTGTTTTTTGAAATCTTTCAATGAATTCTTCTGCGCTCGAAAAGGCAACTTGGTTAATATATTTTTTGACTTCATCGGCTGTCATTCCAATACCATTGTCGGTAATAGACAGCGTTTTATTGATTTTATCGACGGCAATAGTAATTTCTGGATCGGGTAAATCCCCTTGAGTCTGTTCCGCAAATGCCGCCATTTTCCGTTTCGCGATCGCATCGACGGCATTAGAAATCAGTTCCCGTAAAAAAATCTCATGATCCGTGTAGAGGGATTTTTTAATAATTGGAAAAATATTCTCGGTGTGGATCGTAATATTACCTTTTTCGAGGACTGCCATAGGACAATTTCGTCTATATTGAGTAAAGTTAGGTCGCGCGTTAACGCTCTAGCTGTCATTATAAAGGGTGTCGTTAGCTAACAAGGGTCTGAGATTTTCCCTACTTATCCGATTCGGTTTTCCACACTTCTTTTAACTTTGTGGATTCAATCTTAAGATTTTTGCTAGGTTTGGCGTTGCTGGCCCTAACTCTGAATAAAGTTAGTTAGTATTGAGGGCCTGAAATTAATCCGTTTATGT